>CAZQYU010000134.1:0-8105 GCA_964597585.1 uncultured Thermoanaerobaculia bacterium | reverse complement strand
GCGGCCTCGAAGTGCTGCTCGAGGCCCCGACCCTGGCCGACCTCCAGCGCGAGGCCGAGCGCGCCTATATCGCCCACCACCTCGAACGCAACGGCTGGAACGTGGCCGCCACCGCACGCTCCATCGACACACCGCGCTCCAACCTCTACAAGAAGATCCAGGCCTACGACCTCCAACGGGAGGAGAGTTGACCGACCGTCTCGAGCTCTGGGAGCTCACCGCCTGTGGAGCCCACCAGCGCGGCCATTTCCGCCTCTCCTCTGGCCTCCACTCCGGCGACTACCTGCAGTGCGCGCTCTACCTCGCACACCCCCGACAAGCCGCTCGAGCGGGCTCGCTGCTGGCGGCAGGGTTGCTCGAGGCCGGACACGAACCCGACGTGGTGGTGGCACCCGCGCTCGGCGGGCTGATCATCGGTTACGCGACGGCGGCGGCGCTTGACCGGCCGTTCCTGTTCACCGAAAGGAGCGACGGCCGCATGGCCCTGCGCCGCGGCTTCGGGTTCGCGCCAGGTCAGCGGGTGGTGATCGTCGAGGACGTGGTCACCACCGGGCGTTCCACCCGCGAGGTCGTCGAGGTCGTCGAGGCGGCAGGCGCCCGGGTGATCGCGATGGCGGCGCTGGTCAACCGATCGGTGCGGACGAACCCCTTCGACCCGCTGCCATTCGTGCCACTGCTCGAGGTTGACTTTCCGACCTGGGACCCTGCCGACTGCCCCCTGTGCCGCGCCGGCGAGACCATCGTCAAGCCCGGCTCCCGCCCGGCGTGACAGGGACACCGAAAGGACATCCGGGCACGGGGCGACGCCCTGCATGACGAAAACGGGCCCGTGGCCGCCCTCTCCCACACGCCCCAGGCCGGTGTCCGTTTCCGAACAGCGGCGTCCCGCGAGCGAACACCCTCGCCCTGCAACTACCTCCTGGTCGGCTCCGTAAGATGTTCATGATGTTTAGCTTGGAAACCGACCGACCGCTGGCACGAATCCCGCTAACGTCGAGGACGGGAGCATGTGAATGGACATCGCGAGAGTCGGGGTCGCACAGCAGAAGAGACGCAGGCTGCAGCTGGTGGCGGGAGGCGCCGCCGTGCTGCTGGTCCTGGTGACCGTCGGGCTGGCGCGCCTGAAACCGGCGGCTCCCTCCGTCGACCGCTCCACGGTCTGGATCGGCCGGGTCGAACGGGGTGAGATGCTCCGTCAGGTCCGCGGTAGCGGGACCCTGGTGCCCGAGGAGATTCGCTGGATCCCTGCCGCCACCTCCGGTCGAGTCGAGCGCCGCCTGCTCGAGCCGGGCGCGGTGGTGGATGCCGACTCCGTGATTCTGGCCCTGTCCAACCCCCAGGTGGAGCAGGAAACGGTCGATGCCGAGAGCCAGCTCCACATCGCTGAGGCAGACCTCGCCAACCTCCGTGCCCAGCTCGAGAATCAGGCCATCAGCTTCAAGGTGGAGGTCGCCCGAATCGACTCCGAGGCCGAACAGGCCGAGCTGCAGGCAGAGGCCAACGAAGAGCTGGCCAAGAAGGGTCTGATCTCGTCGGTGGAGCTCAAGCTGGTGCGGGCGCAGGCGTCGTCGCTGGCGACCCGCGCCGCGCTCGAGAGGCAGCGCGTCGAGGTCTTCTCCCGCTCGATCACGGCCCAGGTCGCCGCCCAGCAGGCCGAAGTGGAGCAGCGCCGCGCGATGCACCGGCTGCGGCGCCGGATGCTCGACTCGCTGACGGTCCGTGCCGGGTCCGCGGGCGTGCTGCAGGACGTGACGGTGGAGGTCGGCCAGCAGGTGAACCCGGGGATGAACCTGGCCCGGGTCGCCGAGCCGTCCCACCTGATGGCCCGGGTGCGTGTTCCGGCAACCCAAGCGCGCGACATCACGATCGGACTGAAGGCCACCGTCGACGTGCGCAGCGGTGTGATCCCCGCGAAGGTCGCGCGGATCGACCCGGCGGTGCGGGAGGGGACCGTGACGGTCGACCTGAGCCTGGCCGGAGAGCTCCCGCGCGGCGCGCGTCCGGATCTCAACGTCGACGGGACAATCGAGCTCGAACGCCTCGAAGATGTGGTGTTCGTCGGGAGACCGGCGTTCGGCCAGGAAGGGGCCACTGTCGGCCTGTTCCGGATCGAACCGGACGGCAGCCATGCGTCACGCGTCCAGGTGATGCTCGGCCGCACCTCGGTCAACACCATCGAGGTGGTGAAGGGGCTGGAGCCGGGCGACGACGTGATTCTGTCCGACACCTCGCGTTTCGACGACTACGACCGGATCCGCTTGAACTGATACGGCAACGGAGGAACGGGATGAACGACGACCGCGGACCGCTGATTCGCATGGAAACCGTAGGCAAGGTCTTCCTCACCGACGAGGTCGAGACCCACGCCCTTGCCGACATCCACCTGGAGATCCGCCGCAGCGAGTACGTCGCGATCGCGGGCCCGTCGGGATGCGGCAAGTCGACTCTGCTGTCGATCATGGGATTGCTGGACACTCCTTCGAGCGGCCAGTACATCCTCGGCGAGACGCCGGTGGAGAGCCTCTCGATCTCGGAGCGCGCTCGCCTGCGCAACATGGCGATCGGCTTCATCTTCCAGAACTTCAATCTGATCGGCGACCTGACGGTGTACGAGAACGTCGAGCTCCCCCTGGTCTACCGCGACATGCCTGCGGCAGATCGGAGAACGAGGGTGCGCGAAGCGCTGGAGATGGTCGGGATGGAGCACCGGGTCAACCACTACCCGGCGCAGCTGTCCGGGGGTCAACAGCAGCGGGTGGCGGTCGCCCGCGCCCTGGTCGGGCGCCCCCTGATCCTGCTTGCCGACGAGCCCACGGGGAACCTCGACTCGCGGAACGGAGATGCGGTGATGCAGCTGCTCGCCGATCTCCACAGCACCGGCTCGACCATCTGCATGGTCACCCACGACCCGCGTTATGCCGAGCACGCCGAGCGCACGATCCACCTGTTTGACGGCCGTGTGGTGGACGAGAGCCGAGTCGGCGAACTGGCGTCCGCTGCCGCCGACTTTCCAGTCTCGTGAGAGAACTGCGCTACGCCGTCCGCAGCCTGAGGAGGAGACCGGGGTTCACCCTCGCCGCAGTGGTGACGCTGGCGCTTGGGATCGGGGCCAACACTGCGGTGTTCTCGGTCGTCCGCGCGGTGATTCTGCGCCCACTTCCGCTGCCGCGGCCCGACCGCCTGGTGGTGATCTGGGGCACCACGCCGCGCATCCCCCGCGAAACCGCGTCGCTGCCGGACTTCGCGGACTGGCGGGAACAGACGCGGTCGTTCTCGGAGATGGGCGCCTTCTCCCGCCGGGTGATGAACCTCTCAAGCGACGGCGACCCGCAGCGTGTCGTCGTCGACCGCGTCACGGGCGACCTGTTCGGGGCCCTCGGGGTGGTTCCGGTGGTGGGGCGTCTGCTGGTGCCGGGAGACGACCGGCCTGACGGCGCCAAGGTCGCCGTCCTCGCCGAGCCCCTGTGGCGGACGCGGTTCGGGGCCGACCCCGGTGTCGTCGGCCGCACCCTCCGACTCGACGGTGGCGACTACACGGTGGTCGGTGTCGCGCCGGCCGCCGCCCATACCCTGGGAGGCCCGCCGGGCGCATTCGTCCCGCTCGGGCTCGGCCCGGCCGCGGCTCACCGACGCGCCGACTTCCTGGTGGTCATCGCACGCCTCGCACCCCAGGTGACACTCACCGCCGCCCGGTCCGAGATGACCGCTCTCGCCGCCCGGCTGGAGCGGACGTACCCGGAGACCAACACCGACTGGACCGTGCGGCTGGTCCCGTTGCACGAGCAGATGATCGAGGCGCTCCGCTCGCCGCTCATGGTCCTGTGGGGGGCGGTCGCCCTGGTACTCCTGATCGCCTGCACCAACGTCGCCAACCTGGTGCTCGTCGGTGCGGTGGCCCGGCGTCGGGAGCTGGCCGTCCGCACCGCGCTCGGTGCGGGACGGCGCCGGTTGGTGCAGCAGCTGCTCGCGGAGCATCTCCTGCTCGGCCTCGGCGGGGCCGCGCTGGGGGTGGCGATCGCCAAACCGGCAACGCGAGCGATCGTCGCCGCCAGCCCGGTGGGCGTCCCTCTGGCGGGCAGGGTCGGAGTCGACCTGCCGGTGCTGATGTTCTCGGCCTTGCTCGCGGTGGCGGTCGCGGCGGCGCTGTCGCTCGTGCCGCTTGTGGCGGGTCGCGGGCCCGGGCTCGCGCTCGACCTCCGCGAGGGCGGCCGGGGTGCGCTCGAGGGCAGGTCGCACGGAAAGTTGCGCCGCGCCTTCGTCGTGGTGGAAGTGACTCTCGCCGTCGCGCTGCTGGTCGCCGCCGGGCTCCTGCTGCGCACGGTCGGGGGCCTGGCGCAGGCGGACCCCGGCCTGTCGGCACGTGGTGTTGTGGTGGCAAGCCTGGACCTGACGCGGCGGCAGGCGGAGACCCCGGAGTCGCTCGAGGCGTTCGCCGCGAGCGCCGTCGAAGCTGCCGGGGCCCTGCCGGGCGTGACCGGGGCCGCGATCATGGCCGGCGCCTACTTCGCCGGCGGCGCACCGTACCTCTCGTTCGACATCGCCGGCCGCCCGGCGCCTCCGCTCGGACAGGAGTCGGACGCCGAGGTCCGGGCGACGTCCGCGGGTACCGAGGCGCTGCTCGGGATCCAGTTGCGGTGCGGACGCCTGTTCAACCGGGATGACCGGGCGCACACAGCCCTGGTGGCGGTGGTCAACGAGACCTTCGTGCGTCGGTACCTGGGGACCGAGGACCCTCTCGGACAGCGGATCGCCTTCGACTCAGTGGACGGACAGCAGCGCTGGCGGGAGATCGTCGGCGTGATCGGCGACGTCCACCAGGACGGGGTCAACCAGCCGGTCAACCCGGAGATCCACGTTCCCCTGGCCCAGGGCCGTGCGAGGTCGGTGACGCTGCTGCTCGACACTGAGAGAAGCCCGGCCTCGCTTTCGGGCGAGGTCACGGCGCTGGTGCGGCGGCTCGACCCCGAGCTGCCGGTGTCGCCGCTCCGCGCGCTGTCGGAGCTGGTCGGTCTCTCAGCGGCGCGGCAGCGATTCACCGCGGTGCTGCTCAGCGCGTTCGCCGGGCTCGCCCTGTTCCTTGCCACCCTCGGGATCTCTGCCGTGGTCGCCACGACCGTCTCCAGCCGGAGGCGGGACATCGGGCTGCGTATGGCTCTCGGCGCCGGCCCTGGACGCGTTCTCACGGCCGTCGTCATCGACGGGATGAAGCCGGTCCTGGCCGGGCTCGCCGCCGGGCTGGTGGCGGCGATCGCGGTGGCGCGAGGCCTCGCCGGCCTGCTGTTCGGCGTCGGTCCTCTCGACCCGTTCACGTACGCCGCGGTGTTCTCTCTGTTCGTCGTCGTCGCGCTGATCGCCGCGCTCGTCCCGGGTCTCCGCGCCGCGCGTGTCGATCCCGCCGTGGCGCTTCGCACGGAGTAGGGGGGGACCATGCTGCAGGACCTTCGCCTGGCGTTCCGCTCGCTGTCTCGCCAACCCGGGTTCACCGCCCTCGCCGTCATGACGGTCGCGCTCGGCATCGGTGCCAATGCGGCGGTCTTCTCGGTCGTCGACGCGGTACTGCTGCGGCCTCTGCCCTACCCGCACCCCGACCGTCTGGTCGCCTTGCGCAGCAACCAGTCGGTCCCGGAGGTCGAGGACATCCGCGCTGCCGCGACGTCGCTCGATCAGGTTGGTGGGATCACGCTCTTCGGCCTCGACCTCACGACCGACGGCGAGCCGCACAGGGTCACCGCCGGCCTCGTCGATGCCGGCCTGTTCGACGTGCTCGGCGCCGTCCCGGCCTCCGGACGGCTGATCAACCGCGATGAGGACGTGATCGGCGGACCGCCGCTGGTCGTGCTCTCGCACGGTTTCTGGCAGCAGAGGCTCGGCGGCGCGCCAGGGGTCGTCGGCTCAACTCTCACCCTATCGGGCCGCGCCTACACCGTGGTTGGCGTGCTTCCGGCGGGCTTCACGGCCCCGGGTCAGGCTCCCGACCTGTGGGCGTCGGTCCGGGTCGTGTACCCCGCGGGAGCGATCCGGGGCGTCCACTTCCTGCGCACCTATGGGCGCCTGCGGGACGGGGCCACCCTCGGCGAGCTCGCGTCCGAGATGACGGCGCTCGACGCACGCCTCGCGGCCGACTATCCGGCCGAGAGCCGCAACCGTCGCACGGTGGTGCTGCCCCTGCTCGAGCGGATGGTGAGCCGGGTCCAGCCGACGCTCCTCACCCTGTTCGCGGCGGTCAATCTGGTGCTCCTGGTAGCCGCGGCAAACCTGGCCAACCTGCTGCTGTCGCGAGCGCTGCGGCGCCTGCCCGAGACCCGGGTGCGGGCCGCGCTCGGCGCCGGGCGTTGGGCACTGATGCGCCCGCTGCTGGCCGAGGGACTGCTGGTCTCCATCGCGGGCGCGGTGGCCGGACTCACCCTGGCGCGCTGGAGCGTCCACGCTCTGGTGGCGATGGCCCCGGCTTCGCTACCCCGCGCCGAGACGGTCTCGGTCGATGGCCGCGTGCTCGCCTACGGGCTCGCCGTCGCGATGGTCACCTCGCTGGTGTTCGCGGCCCTGCCCGCATGGACGACCACCAGGGTGGACCTCGCCGGCGCGCTGCGGGCGCGGTCCCGCGGCACCGTCTCCGGTCGGGGACGCCTGCCGAGCGTGCTCATCGCTGCCGAGGTGGCGCTCTCGGTCGTGCTCCTGGTCGGCGCCGGGCTCCTGATCCGGACCCTGCACCAGCTCGGCCGGGCCGACCTCGGATTCCGGCCTGAGGGCGTGCTGACCGCTCGGGTCGAGCTGCCGGAGTCCCGCTACCAGAAGCTGGCCACGCAAACCGCCTATCGCGACCAGGTCCTCGCGGGATTCGCCGCGGCCCCTGGAATCGAGGCGGCGCTGATCAGCGAGCCGCCCCTCTCGGGTCAGTGGTTGACCCACGATCTGGCGATCGAGGGCGTTTCGGTCGCCGAGGGTGACGAACCGGAAACGCTGACACGGAGCGTAGCCGGGGACTACCTCGGGGTCATGGGCATCCCCCTCGTCCAGGGTCGCTGGTTCACAAGAGATGACCGCGCCGGCGGCGAGCCGGTGGCGGTGGTGAACCAGGCATTCGTTCGTGCCTACCTGTCCGGACAGCATGCGGCGGGCCGACGCATCGCCTGGGCCCGTCGCCAACCCATGCAGTGGATGACCATCGTCGGTGTGGTCGGCGACGTGCGTCACTTCGGGCCTGCCAGTGGTGACGGACCGGCCGTCTACACACCCTATGCCCAGGCCGGTGTGCCCTGGAAGCGCTGGCAGTATGTTGTCGCGCGCGGTGGTTCCTCCCCCGCGGAGCTCGCTCGCACCGTGCGGCACGTGCTGTGGTCAATCGACCACTCGATACCTCTCACCGACGTCCTGACCGCCGACCAGCTGGCCGGCTCGGCCGTGGCCGGTCAGCGTTTCCAGGCCGCCCTTCTCGGAGTCTTCGGGGCCTTGGCGGTACTGCTCGCCGCGGCGGGCATCTTCGGCGTCACCGCCCAGGCGGTGACCGCGAGGACGGCCGAGGTCGGCGTGCGGATGGCGCTAGGCGCCCGCCCGTCCAGCGCCGCGGTCCTGCTGATCCGACGAGCGCTGACGGTGTGTGCGGTCGGAGCGGGCATCGGTCTCGCGGCCTCCCTGGCCGCGGGCAGGCTGCTCTCGTCGGCCCTCTACGGCGTGGCGGCCTGGGACCCGCTGACCCTGGGCATCGCCGCCGTCGTCGTTGTCGCGATCGCGACCGCCGCGAGCGCGGTCCCGGCGTGGCGCGCCGCTCGCATCGATCCCGCGGCGGCGCTGCGCGAGTAGGAGAAGGCGATGATCACCCTGTCGAATGTCGAAAAGGTCTACCAGACGCGCGCCGGAAAGACCTGGGTGCTGCGGCGGATCAACCTCGAGATACAGGCCGGCGAGTTCGTCACCATCATGGGGCCGTCCGGGGCGGGAAAGTCGACGCTGCTCGCGATCCTCGGCATGCTCGACGGCGCCTGGGGGGGCGAGTACCGGTTTCTCGAGCACCAGGTTCACAGGCTCGACAACCGCCGCCGGCTCGCGCTGCACAAGCAGTTCTTCGGCTTCGTCTTCCAGCAGTACCACCTGATCGACGACCTGAC
>CAZQYU010000133.1:0-8215 GCA_964597585.1 uncultured Thermoanaerobaculia bacterium | reverse complement strand
TTCGCTTCATGGTCCACCTCCTCATCCGGTCTTAGAGTACGCAAGCTCCGTGCCGAGCCCTTCGGAGGGTGAGGAGTCAAGAGTGAAGAGTGAAGCGTGGGGGCGTCTCGCACGGGGCGAGACGACCCCGGTTCGTTCACCCTTGACTCTTCACTCCTCTCTCTTCGCTACGAACCGGCTCATCTCGATGATCTGTTGGGTCTGGCGAACCTTGACCAGGGTGCCCGGCGCGTAGAACCCGGAACGCAGCGTTGCGTTGGGGTAGGTCACGCACCCGCGGGCCATCAGCACTCCGGGGTTGAGCACCGTGTTGCAGCCGGTCTTGCAGTCGTCGCCGAGGATTGCGCCGAGCTTGCGCAGCCCGGTGTGGACGACCTCGCCGCCGGCCTGGAAGCTGATCTCCTCGCCGATGTTCTTGACGTTCGACAGGATCGTCCCGGCTCCGAGGTTGACCCGGCGGCCGAGGATCGAGTCGCCGACGTAGGCCTGGTGCGGGGCCTTTGCACCGGGCAGGAGGATCGACCCCTTGACCTCGCTGTGGGCGCCGACCAGCGCGCCGCGGCCGAGCACGACGTGCTCCCGCACGTAGGCGCCGGTCCGGACGGTGACTCCCTCGTCGAGAATCGCCGGGCCGACGATCACGGCGCCGGGCTCGATGCGGCAGCCGCGTGCGATTCGGATGTCGTCGCCGAGAAGGTGGACGCCGGCCGGAAGCTCGATTTCGATCGTCCACTGGGTCCACGCGGCGAGGTAACTCTTGAGTCCGCCGCCGAGGGCCCGCCACACCGGGGCGTCGGTCGCGAGCAGCTGTGTGTGGTCGAAGTCGTCGAGGTCGAAGAAGTCGGCGGGGACGAAACGAGTCACGGTTCCTCCTCTTGGACGAGCGAGGGCCGGCGCGTGACCTGGAAGTTTGCGGTCCCGCGGGTGGTTTCGAGGGGAGTCGAGCCTTGGGCGAGGGTCTCGAGCGCCCGCTCGATCCGGCAAAACAGGGAGACGGACCGCCGGGGCATGGCGGGATATTGGCACGGCTGGCCGAATCGTGCAAGCCGACGTGGTCCTGGACGGTAACCCGGTACAATGCCCCTCTGAGGCGTGGAGGACGCGATGAATGTGCGACGGACAACCCGGTGGATTGCGCTGACGGCGGCGGTGGCCGCAGTGGGGGTGGTCGGGTGCGGTCGGCAGGCGGAGCAGGCCTCGAGCGTGCAGGAAGCGCCGGCCGTGAGCTCCCACGGTGCCCGGGCGATCGACTGGGAGACGAGCTGGGACGCGGCTCTGGCGCGCGCGAAGAGCGAGGGCAAGCCGGTGCTGGTCGACTTCTACGCGGACTGGTGCGTGTGGTGCAAGCGGCTCGACACCACGACGTTCCGCGATCCGAAGGTCGCCGAACTGCTGGTGGCTGATGTCATCCCGCTCAAGCTCAACGTCGACAAGGCGGGACGTGACGCGGCGTCGAGGTTCAACGTCGACGGGCTCCCGACGTTGGTGCTTGTGTCGAGTGAAGGCTCCGAGATCGGCCGCATTCCGGGCTACATGCCCCCCGGCGCCTTCTTCGACGCGGTGGCCGGCATGCTGCCTCCCAGTACACGGTCATAAAGGACCACAGAGACACAGAGACACAGAGGCGCTCCTGGAGGGGCGGTGTCGGGTCCAAAGACCTTGCACCGCCCCTCCATGATCTCTGTGCCTCTGTGTTGAAAGACGACCCTTCCCGGGCGGCGGTCAGTGCGCGTCGGCGTCGTCCGGCTTCGGGTTGAGCCGCTCATCCGCGGCCGCGATGGCCTCGGGGGTCGGCATCGGCTCGCCCGGCCTGGGCGTGTAGTAGGGCTCCTGGAAGGGCCACGGCAGCTCGATGATGCGATGGTCCTCGTCGCTGCACGAGTCGGCTGGCTCGGTCCCGTCGAGGAACGCCTCCAGTACCACCGGATTGCACGTTGGAATCGCGCGCTTTCCGGTGCGGGCGTCGACCGCCGCGAATACCACCCCCGCCGGGACGGGGAAGTCCTCCGCGCGCTGCGCCTCGGTGAGGCCGTCGAGGTAGGACTCCATGAAATGGCTCCAGATCGGAAGCGCCGCCTCGGCACCGGTCATGCCTCGGCCGATCGGTTCCTTGAGGTCGCGGCCGACCCAGACACCGACCGTGATCCGGGGCGAGAAGCCGATGAACCAGGCGTCGGTGTGGTTGTCGGTGGTTCCCGTCTTGCCGGCCAGGTGGGCGTCGAGATGGCGGGCGGAGCGTGCGGTGCCTCGCTCGACGACGCCGCGCATCACATGCAGCATCAGATAGGTCGGGGCCGACGGCATGACCTTCTCGACGTGCGGGAAGTTCCGTTCGCGAAGGCGACCTGCGGCATCGGTGACCTCGCGGACGAAGAAAGGCTGTGGTAGCTCACCGAGGTTGGCGATCCCGGCGTAGGCCCGCACCAGGTCGATCAGCTTGACCTCGAGCGATCCCAGGGCGAGCGAGGCGTAGGGATGCAGCGGGGTCGAGATGCCCAGGCGCTTCGCGGTGTCGACCACCGCATCGCCGCCAACCAACTGCTGGAGCTTGACGGCGGTGGCGTTGTAACTGTCCTCGAGGGCCTCGCGGAGGGTCACGATCCCGTAGTACTTGGGGTAGTAGTTGCGGGGGCAGTAGGTGAGCTCGCCGGTGGCGTCGGGGAGGAGGAACGGCGCGTCGAACAGGGTGTCGGCCGGAGTGAAGCCCTGCTGGAAAGCGGTCAGCCACACGAAGGGCTTGAATGCCGAGCCGCACTGCAGGCGCGACTGGACCGCCCGGTTGAACTCCGAGCGGGCGAAGTCGAAGCCACCGACCACGGCCAGGATCTCTCCGGTCCGGCTGTCCATCGCGAGCAGCGCGCCCTCGACCGCGGGCTCCTGCAGAAGGGACACCTCGAGCTCGGCCGAGGGGTCCTCCGGCAGCGGATCCGGCAACCGCACGAGGACGAGGTCGCCGGGCGAGAGCAGGCGCTTGAGAGACGTCGTCTTGGTCCACGCCGCACCGGCGAGCGGGAGCGCGGCCTCTCGCTGGTCGATGCGCAGGAGCGCACGGTCGCTGCGGACGTCGGAGACGACGGCGTGGACCATCGCGCCCGGCTCGAGCTCGAGCTGGCGCCAGCTCGGGTCGGACCACGACGCGGGGTCGGCAGCCCGACCGTCCGCGACCACGTTCGGCGGATCGCGCCATCCGAGCCGTTCTTCGAGCTCCACCAACCCGTTGCGTACGGCCTCTTCGGCGGCCCGTTGTAGCTTCGGATCCATCGTCAGATGGACCTCGAGGCCGCCCTTGTACAACGCATCGGCGCCGTAGCGCGCATCGATGTCCTGGCGGACCATCTCGATGAAGTAGGCGCCCGTCGTCGCACGGTCGCGGTGCAGTGTGACGCCGAGTGGCTCGGCCGTCGCCTGATCGCGCTGTGCAGCGTCGATGTACCCCTGTTCGACCATCTTCTCGAGCACTCGGTCGCGTCGTGCCAGCGCTGCCTCAGGCTTGCGGATCGGGTCGTAGCGGTTGTTCGGGCTCGGGATGATGCCTGCCAGCAGCGCGCACTGGGCGAGGTCGAGCTGGCTCGCAGATCGCCCGAAATAGAGCTTTGCCGCGGCCTCGACGCCATAGGCGCCGTGGCCGAAGAAGATCTGGTTGGCGTACATGGTCAGGATCTGGTCCTTCGAGAAACGCTTCTCGATGTCGATGGCGAGCAGTGCCTCCTTGAGCTTGCGGGTGAGGGTCCTCTCGCGCTCGAGGAACAGGTTGAGGGCGAGCTGCTGGGTCAGGGTCGAGGCCCCTCCGCGAGCACCGAGACGGCCCTCGGTGAGGCTATAGAACGCGGCGCGCAGGATCGCCTGCGGGTCGATCCCGCCGTGGCGGTAGAAGTCCGCGTCCTCGATCGCGACGATGGCCAGCTTGAGCTGGTCCGGGATCTCCTCGGGGCGCAGCACGATCCGACGCTCGAGGGCGAAGGAGGCGGCCAGGCTGTTGTCGTCGCCGTAAAGACGGGTCGACGAAGCGGGCTGGAAGGTGGGGAGGGCGTCGACCTGCGGCAGGTGCAGCGCCTGGGCCACGATCCAACCGGCGAGGGCGCCGACCACGCAGCCGATCACGATCGCCCAGACGAGCCGCGTGAGCAGGCGGACGAGGCTAGCCTGCACTTCGCACCACCTCCCTACTGCGGGCCTCGATCTGCCAGCCCGCTCGGGCCCTCTTGCAGCTCGTGGCCTGTGCCGTATGTCCCCATACGACTCGGCGCAACGGTGCTTGATGGCTCCGCGCTGACAACCATCTCGATGCCCTCGCTACGTGACGTGGTGAGGAATGCAGGCTCGCATTCACCGGCACAGGGTAGCAGAGCGGCGACCCACCGCCGCGCTACCATGACCCCCGATGCGTGTGCTCATCGGCCTCGGCGGGAACCTCGGCGAGCCCCGCCGCGCATTCGCCCGCGCCCTCGCCGGGCTGGCGGAGCGCGGCCGTGTGGTGGCGGTGTCGGGGCTGTTCGCGAGCCGGGCCATCGGGCCGCCGCAGCCCGACTACTTCAACAGCGCTGCAATGCTCGAGGTTGCCGATCCGTTGGGGGGGCTGCTGGCGCGCTGCGCTGCCCTGGAGGCCGCTGCGGGCCGTCTACGGGACGCGGAGCGCTGGGGCCCGAGGACCCTCGATCTCGACCTGCTGATGGCCGGGGGCTTCGTCTTTCGCGGACCGGACCTCACCCTGCCTCACCCTCGTTTCCACGAGCGAGGCTTCGCCCTCGTTCCCGCGGCCGAGATTGCTGCCGCGTGGGTCCACCCGCTGTTCGGCCGGACCGTCGCGGAGCTCGCGGCAGCGGCGGCCGCCGCCGACCCGGCCGCCGTCACCCCGCTCGGGGCGTGGAGGTGAGAGGGTGAGAACGTACGAAGGTGAGGATTTGGGCTGCTGGAGGAACGTAGCCCGTCGCCGCTCGGGTCAGTCTGCGTCCGGTCCTTTGCGGAGCGGCAGCCGGACCGTCGCGCGGCAGCCGGGAGCCCCGCCGCGGTTCGCCAGCTCCACTGTTCCGCCGTGGACCTCGGCGATCTGGCGGGCGAGCGCCAGGCCAATGCCGGTGCCGCCCGGCTTGGTGGTGAAAAACGGGACGAAGACGTTGGCGCTGTTGGACAGACCGGGACCCTCGTCATCCACTCGCAGCTCGAGGAAGCGCTCGACGGCCATCCAGGAGACCGTCACCCCGCCGCCGGTCTCGAGCGCCGCGTCGACCGCGTTTCTGACCAGGTTGATGAGCAGCTGATCGAGCTGGTCGCCGTCGCCAGGCACGCTGAGCTGCGGCCCGCCGGCCACCTCCACATCGAGCCGCGTTTCGAGCGCGGCGACTCGCTGCACCCAGGCTCCGACCTCGACCCGCTCCAGCTTGGGCTCCGGCAGCCGGGCGAGCTGGGCGTAGGCGGTCATCAGTCGGTTGAGCGACTCGGCGCGAGCGGCGATGATGCCGAGGCCCGTGCGCACGTCGTCGCGCCAGTCGGAGGGCAGCGGCTCGCGCTCGACCAGGGCGTCGAGGCTGCCGGCGATGGACTTGATCGGCGCCAGGGAGTTGTTGAGCTCGTGGCCCAGCACCCTGATCAGGCGCTGCCAGGCGGTGACCTCCTCCGTGCGCAGTGCCCTGCTCACATTGGAGAGAACCAGCAGGCTGTGCGGCCGGCCGCCCTGCCGGAACGTGCCGCGCCGCAGCTCCCAGCGGTCTGATGCCGTTTGGAAGGAGAGCTCGATCGTACGCGCGGGCGGACCGTCGAGACATGCGGCGAGCCCGAGCTCGTCCGCGCTTGCTCCGATCAGCTCGTGCTCCCTGCCGCCGAGGAGATCGAGCCCGGCCCGGTTGGCGAGCTGCAACCTGCGCTCCGGGTCGAAGGCCAGGACCACCACGTCGATCTCGGCCATCACCTTGGCCAGCAAGGCGGTCGACTCCACGTCGCCGAAGCGCTCCGACCGCAACCTCTGGGCGAGCAGATTGAGCTCCACAATCAGCTCACCGAAGGCGTCGTCCCTGCGACCGCCGCGGACGCGGAATGAGTAGTCCTCCTCGCGCAGGGCGGCGAGCAGATTGGAGAGCGTACGCAGCCGGAACTTCGCGGTGTTGCGCAGCGTCAGCGCCCCGCCCAGCCAGCTTGCCACGACCACGATCCCGAGCACCCACGCGAATGCAACGTCGAGATCCGACGACGCGACCAGCGCCACCGCGACGACCACCGCCGGTGCGCCGCCGGCGAGTGTCACCAGCAACAGGCGGCGGACCGGGCGCAGCTTCATCCGTGCGCCGCGCCCCGAGCCTCGCAGCGCTGGGCGAGCGCGGCCGCCGGCGCCCCGGTCCTCTGGTGTCTGCACCGTGCCATCACAGTCCGTGCTTTTCCAGCCGTCGATACAGAGCGCTGCGCGAGAGTCCCAACGCCTCGGCAGCGCGGCTGACGTTGCCGTCGAAGCGCCGCATCGCCTTGCTGACGAGGAGGCGCTCCACCTCGTCGAGGCTCATGGCCTCCAGGTTTCTGGACCCCCCGTCGGTGCTGCCGGCGCCGAGACCGAGGTCGCCGACCTTGACCGGGTCGGCGGAGGACATCAGCACCGCCCGTTCGACGACATGGGCGAGCTCACGCACGTTGCCCGGCCAGGGATGGGCGCGCAGGGCGTCCATGGCGGCACCGTCAAAACTACCGATGCTCTTCCGGTTCCGGGCGGCGAAGCGACCGAGGAAGTGCATCGCCAGGACCGGGATGTCCTCCGGCCGCTCGCGCAGGGGAGGAAGCCGGATCTCCACGGTGTTGAGGCGGAACAGCAGGTCCTCACGGAAGCGCCCCGCGCGGACCTCCTCGGCGAGGTCCGCGTTGGTGGCCGAGATGATGCGCACGTCGACGCGACGGGTGCGTGACGAGCCGACCGGCTCGAGCTCGCCGGTCTCGAGCACCCGCAGCAGCTTGGCCTGCTGCGAGACCGGGACGTTGGCGATCTCGTCGAGGAACAGGGTGCCGCCGTCAGCCATCTCGAATCGCCCGATGCGGTCGCTGCGAGCGTCGGTGAACGCGCCTTTGACGTGTCCGAACAGCTCGGAGGCGAACACGCCCTCGGAGAGCCCGCCGACGTTGACCGTCACCAGGGGCTGGTCCGCGCGGTGCGATGCCCGGTGCAGGGCCCGTGCGGCGACCTCCTTGCCGGAACCGTGCTCGCCGGTGAGCAGGACGTTGGCGTCCGACGGGCCCACGCGGGCAATGAGGTCGAGCACCGGGCCCATTGCCGGGGCGGTGGCGATCATCTCCGGGGCATCGCCGTCGCCGCGGAGCAGTCGATTCTCCTGCTCGAGACGCCTGCCGCGGCGCAGCGCGCGGGCGAGCTCCACCTGGGTGCGCAGGATGGTGACCAGCCGCGCGTTCTCCCACGGCTTCTGGACGAAGTCCCGGGCGCCACGGCGCATGGCCTCGACCGCGAGGTCGACACTGCCCCACGCGGTCATCACGACCACCGGCAGCGTCGGGTCGATCGCCTGGAGCCGGGCCAGGAGCTCCATGCCCTCCTCGCCGGAGGTCGTGTCGCGGGAGTAGTTGAGGTCGGCGAGCACGACGTCGAGCTCGCGTTCACGAGCCGCGGCGACCGCCTCGCCAGGGGTCATCACCGTCTCGACCAGGAAGCCCTCGGGCTTGAGCAGCAGTCGCAGCGACTGCAGGACGTCCTGCTGATCGTCCGCAATCAAGATGTGCGGGGCATCGGAGGGTTCGCTCATATCGGTTCTGCACTCATGGTAGCGCGGGTTGGGGACTCAGTGCCGCGTACCGGTGACGACGTCCGGGTCCACCAGCCAGCCGTCCTTGAGGTTGATGGTGCGGCTGCCGTAGGCGGCCCACTCCGGATTGTGGGTCACCTGGAGAATGGTCGTGCCCTCCCGATTGAGCCGCGCGAGAAGGTCCATGATCATTCGACCCTGGTCGGTGTGCAGGCTGCCCACCGGCTCGTCGGCGAGGATCACCTGGGGTTGGCCGATCACCGCTCGCGCCACCGCGACGAGCTGCTGCTGGCCGCCCGAGAGCTGTGACGGGAAGAGGTCCTTCTTGGCCACGATCTGGAACCGGTCGAGGGTGTCCGCAACCATCGCCTGGCGCTCGGAGCGCTTGACGTCGCGGTAGGACAGCGGCAGGTCGAGGTTCTCCGCCACCGTCAGGTCGTCGATCAGGTGGTACTGCTGGAAGACGAAGCCGAAGAACTGCTTGT
>CAZQYU010000132.1:0-8227 GCA_964597585.1 uncultured Thermoanaerobaculia bacterium | reverse complement strand
TGGACCAGCGCCGGGTCGAGTCGGCCGACCGGGACGCCGGTGGCGGTGGCCAGGGGCCGGATCCAGAGGTCGGAGCGCATGCCCGCTTCGCTCCACGCCACCACCGTGGCCCGGAACGAGGTCACAAGGGTGACGATCGCCACCGCCAGGGCGACCGCCACCGCGACCGCGCCCGCGGCCCACGCCACCCGGCGGCGGCCGGTGGCGAGCGCGGCGACGGCGAGGCGGGCGCCGGTCCCGCCGAGCCGGGACATCACCGGGGAGCCGAGCCGGGCGAGACCCTCGACCAGCGGACCGACCAGGGCGAGCGGGACGAGCATCAACAGCAGTGCGGCGAGCAGTGCGGCGAGCGGCAGGTTGTGCCACGCCGGCAGCCCGACCAGCACCCGGGCGGAGCCGGCGAACACCCCGGCGAGTGCGAGCGCGGTAATCACCGAGCGGGTGGTCATGTGGCTCGGCGCCTCGCCCCGGAGCCCCTGCAACGGAGGCGTGCGCAGCACCTCGACCAGCGGCAGCGCTGCGGCCGCGAGCGCGGTGAGCACCGCGAGGCCGACGGCGCCGACCAGCAGGGCGGGGTCGAGGGTGACGGCCGAGGCGGGCACGCCGCGCACCACCGCGGCGACGGTCGCACGTACGCTCGTCACCGCGAGATGCGCGCCGAGCTGGCCGGCGAGGACGCCGAGCAGGCCTCCGGCGAGACCGATCGCGACCGCTTCAGCGAGGACCGCGCCGGCGAGCTGGACGCGCGAGGCGCCGAGCGAGCGGGCGAGTGCGAGGGACCAGCGCCGCTGGACGACCGACGTCGCGAGGGTCGTGCCCACGAGCACCGCGCCGACCAGCAGCGAGATTCCGGACAGCGCGGTCAGGTTGAAGCGCAGCGACGCCAGCATCTGCTCGATCGCTTCGCGGCGGCCGGACGGGCGTGCGATCTCGACGCCTGCCGGCAGCAGCCCGCGCAGCCGGGTCGCCAGTGCTTCGGCCTCGACCCCAGGGCGGGGGGCGAGCTCGATGCGGTCGAGCCGCCCCGGCGTGCCGAGCAGCTCCTGGGCGAAGGCGACGTCCATCACCACCACGCGGTCCCAGGCCGAGCCTGCCCGCGGCGGGTCGAACACGGCCGCGATCCCGATCCGGACGGGGCGGCCGCGCGCCGATAGGGTGATCCGGTCGCCGGCGGTGACGCTGAGGGTCGCGGCGAGTCCACGGGGGAGGAGGACGGCGCCGTCGAGCAGGACCGCGTCCAGGCGCGCCCGGGCGTCGAGGGGGCTCCCGAGCAGCGGCCGGACGCCTCGGTCGGCGAGCACGTCGACGCCGAGCACCCGCACCGAGTCGCCGAGCTCGGTGAGCAGGGTGACGTCGTCGACCACCGGCGCGACCACGGCGTCGGCGGTGACCGGCCGCAGGGTCGCGAGAAGGTCTTCGGGGACGCCGCCCTCGCGGCGCAGCTCGAGCCGGGCCGCGCCTGCGACTTCCTCGATGCCCTCGGCGAAGGCGTTGACCGCGGCTCGGCTCGCCGCCACCGTCGACACCACTGACGCGACACCGGCGGCAACGCCGACGACCGTCACCAGGAAGCGCCACGGCCGTCTCAGGACCGGACGCAGCAGGAGCGCCTTGAGCACCATCCGCGTCAGCCCTCGACGATTCGTCCGTCGCGCATCCGCAGCACGCGGTCGGCCGCTCGCGCGATTCGGTCGTCGTGGGTCGCGAGCAGCAGGGCGGCACCCTCCTCGCGGCGGAGCTCAGCCATCAGCTCGAGGATCGCGGCCCCGGTGAGCGAGTCCAGGTTTCCGGTCGGCTCGTCCGCGACCACCACCTCGGGGTGGTGGACGAGCGCACGGGCGATGGCGGTGCGCTGCTGCTCGCCGCCGGAGAGCTCGGACGGGAAGTGACGGCGGCGCGGGGTCAGTCCGACCCGGGCGAGCAGGTCGGCGACGCGGCCGGGGTCGCGACGCCCCGCGAGCGCGAGCGGCAGAGCCACGTTCTCCTCGACGGTGAGGTGCGGCATGAGGTGGAAGGCCTGGAAGACGAGCCCGACGTGGTGGCGGCGCAGGCGGACCAGCTCGGCCTCGCTTGCAATGGCGAGGTCCACTCCCGCCAGGCGCACCCGGCCGGCGTCGGCCCGATCGACGCCGGCGAGGAGGTTGAGTGTGGTCGACTTGCCGCAGCCGGACGGGCCGACGAGGGCGACCAGCTCGGCCCGTTCCAGCGAGAGGCTGACGTCGTCGAGGGCGACCACAGTCTCAGCGCCCCGGTGGTAGCGACGGCTGACGTGCTCGAGCTCGGCGACGGCGGTCATCGCCGCTTCGGCGCCCGGCCACCCGGGCCCTCGATCGGCTCGGTGGCGAGCGCGGCCAGGGCCGCGTCGAGGTCGTCGAGCGTCTCGAGCCCGCGGATCTCGGCCGGGAGCGCCCCCAGCATCGTGGCCCCGGCGCCTCCCAGCCACAGGCGGACGTCCTTCGGCAGCCGCCCGCGCAGCTCGAGGACGAGCTCGCGGGTGGCGTCGTCGGCGGTGGTCGGCGAGATCGACAGCCCCACCGCCGCCGGACGGAGCGACTCGGCCGCGGCCACGATCTCGTCGACCGGCGTCGAGGCGCCGAGGACACGGACGGATCGGCCCGCGATCACGCTGGCCAGCGCGACAAGCTGGACGCCGAGCTCGTGGCTCTCGCCCGGCAGGGTCGCCAGGAGCAGGGGCGCGCCCGAGGCGCTGACCTCCTGGGGTGCGCGCAGGGTCCGCAGCGAGGTCTCGAGGAGCTGCGAGGCGAAGTGTTCGTGGCGGACGTCGATCCGCCCGTCCGCCCACGCGTCGCCGAGCTCGGTGATCAGCGGCACGACCCGCTCGCGCAGGAAGCGCGGCAGCCCGAGCAGGCCTGCATCCCGCTGCAGGAGCCCGGAGACCGTGGCTGTGTCGAAGCGCCGTACGCCGTCCATGAGCGACTCCAGCCAGCGCTCTGCGGGAGCCGCCTCGGTCGGGGCGTCGAGCGCGCCCGCCTCGCGGAGCAGCGCTTCGAGGCGGTCGAGCGGCATCGGGACGACGTCCCCGGCCCGGCAGCCTTGGTCGAGGGCGAGGGTGATCAGGAGCAGGTGGCGGACCTGCTCGGAGGTGTAGCGGCGATGGCCGGAGGGGAGACGGACCGGCCGGGGAAAGCCGAAGCGTCGCTCCCATGCGCGCAGGGAGTGCTCGGTGATCCCGGTCCGGCGCGAGACCGCGCCCATCGGCCACAGCTGATCTCCGTGGGCCGGCTCTGTGCTCTCGAGGTCCTCGCTGCGCGGCGTCTTCATCGTGGTCTCCTGTCTCCAGGTGAGCTATGCACTCGTGGCGGCCTCGGCCGCAGGCTCATCTGTGACCTCGAGGTACGCAGACGCGACGGCTCCGGCGTCGTCGGGACACCGGATCATGGTGACCTGGACCCACGCGTCGTTCAGGAGCGGCTGCACCGTGCCGCGGGAGGTGTCCGCCGGGCTGTCGATGCGGGCGACGACGGCTGCACGGCAGTCCATGTAGCGCGCTGCCGCGAGCGCGTCGCCGACCCCCGGGCCGGCACCGGCCAGATACGCCGTCGTGACGAAAGTGCCAGGAAGGGCCTCTTCCACGTCCTCGACGATCGCGGAGCTGCGGCTGTCCCAGATGGGGTGTGCCGAGTCTTTGAAGAGGAGGATCAGCGCGGGAAGGGGGGCGGACTCGGGTGTCAAGTCGAGGTGCATGGTCCACTCCGTGGGGCGAGGCCCGGGTTCGACACCGTTGAGAGGGTAGGCTGCAGACGCCGCTGTGTCAAGGAAAAATCGAGGCCGTTTTCAGAATTGACCGTCTTTCGTGTCGTGTAATGGGCCGTGTTCATATTTTATTTCTAGAACACTTAGAAATTATCTGGAAATATGCTGGCGCTCCGGGCTGTTGGCGGGGGCGTCATGGTCGGATGCTCACGCTCTCCAACGCGCGCCGTCGGCCGCCTTCGGGCGCCGGGTCTGTGATGCGCCTCGCCGTCGTCGGCAGCGGCATCTCGGGCCTCGCCAGCGCGTGGATGTTGAGCTGCGCGCACGAGGTTCACCTCTTCGAGCGCAGTCGGCGCCTCGGTGGACACACCCACACGGTGCGGCACCTTCAAGGAGGACGCGAGCTTCTCCTCGACACCGGGTTCATCGTCTTCAACCGGGTGACCTATCCCAACCTGACCCGCGTTTTCGATCAGCTCGGCGTCGCCAGCCGGGAGAGCACCATGTCGTTCGCGGTGAGCTGCCGCCGGCCCGACCTCGAGTACGGCACTGTCGATTTCGGTGGCTTCCTGGCACAGCCCGCGAACATGTTCCGTCCGTCGTTCCTGCGCCTGGTTTTCGACCTCCTGCGCTTTGAACGCATCGGCAATGGGCTGCTCGAACAGTCGCCGGACCCGAACGCGACTCTCGGCGACCTGATCCGGCGGCACGGCTTCGGCGACGCCTTCGGACGGCTGTACCTGGTGCCGATGGCGGCGGCCATCTGGTCGTCGGGTCCGGTCGGGGTCGAGGCCTTCCCGCGCGACGCGCTGCTGCGCTTCTTTGCCAACCACGGGCTGCTGAAGGTCTCCGGCCACCCGCGCTGGCGGACGGTGGCCGGCGGCAGCTCGAGCTACATCCCGCACCTGCTCCGGCCGCTCGGCGACCGGGTGTACACCGGAGCGGGTATCGACCGCATCGAGCGCAGCGACCGCGAGGTGGTGCTCCACCTCGCGGGCGGCGCCAGGGAGCGCTTCGACGGCGTGGTGGTGGCGACCCACGCCGACCAGGCCCTGGCGCTGCTCGCCGAGCCGACGTTGGACGAGCGCGAGCTGCTCGGCGCGTGGTCGTACTCGACCAACGACACCTGGCTGCACCGGGATCCGACCCTGATGCCCCGCCGGCGCCGTGCCTGGGCGAGCTGGAACGTGCTCCTCGAGGACGTCGACCGGCCCGCGGAAGAGGCCTCGATCACGTACCACCTCAACCGGCTCCAGGGCCTGGACACGCCGACCGACTACTTCGTGACCCTCAACCCGCCGCAGCCGCCAGCGCCGGAGGCGACGATCCGACGGATGAGCTACCGCCATCCCACCTATACGGTCGCCAGCCTCGCCACCCAGTCGGACCTGCCGCGGCTCGACGGCCGCCGCCGGACCTGGTTCTGCGGCGCCTACCAGCGTCACGGTTTCCACGAGGACGGCCTCGTCTCCGCGATGCGAGTCGCGGCGGACCTGGGAGTCGAGCTGTGACCGGCGCCGCGGGCTCCGCGCTCTACCTGGGCCGGGTGCGGCACCGCCGCGCGGGCTCTCCCGCGCGCGCCTTCACCTATCCGGTGTGGCAGGTGCTGGTCGACCTCGACGAGGTGTCCGAGCTCTCCGCGCGGATCCCGTTCCTGTCGCTGAACCGTTTCAACCTGGTCAGCTTCGACGACCGCGACCATCTCCGTCCGGTGCGCCGACCGGTGCGCGAGAAGCTCGACCGATGGCTCCTCGAGCAGGGCGCCGAGCCCGCCCGTGGTCCGGTGCGCCTCCTGACCACACTGCGGACGCTCGGCGCCGTGTTCAACCCGGTCAGCTTCTTCTTCTGTCACAAACCCGACGGCGGTCTGCGCTGGGTCGTCGCCGAGGTCAACAACACCTTCGGCGAGACGGCGTGCTACCTGCTCCCAGGTGCGGACGTCGGGGTCGTTCGCCACGAGGTCGCCAAGACCTTTCACGTCTCGCCGTTCCAGCCGGTAAGCGGGTGCTACCGCTTCAGGGTCACGCCGCCCGGCGAGCGACTCACCGTCCACATCGACCTGATGCGCGACGGCGAGCGGGTCTTCGACGCCACTCTGTCGGCACGGCGGCGGCCGCTGGATGCCCGCAACCTCGCCGCGGCGATCGCCCGCGACCCGCTCGGGCCGCTGCGCACCCTCGCCCTGATCCACTGGCAGGCGCTGCGACTCGTCGCCAGGCGCGCGAAGTTGTTCCGCAAGCCCGATCTGCCGTCACATGCCTGGAGGACCCGCCATGGCTGAGCTCGCCACCGTCGTGAGCCCCTCCGCCCACGTGCCTCGCGTGAGCGATCGTCACGCCCGCCGCCTCGTGCTCGCCCGCCTCGAGCGCCTCGAGCACGGAAGGTTATGGCTGTGCGAGCCGGACGGTTCGGTGACCGCCTACGGAGCGCCGGACGGCGAGCCGTCCGGCGCGCTCAACGTGCGCAACTGGAGGTTCTTCTCCCGGATTGCGACCGGCGGCGACATCGGCGCAGGCGAGTCCTACATGGACGGCGACTGGAGCTCGCCCGACCTGGTCGGCCTGGTGCGCCTGTTCCTGGCCAACGAGGCGGTGCTGGACCGACCGTCGGTTGTCGGGTCTGTTGCCCGCGTCGCCGACCGTCTGCTGCACCTCGCACGGCGCAACACCCATTCCGGCGCGCGCCGCAACGTCCGCGCCCACTACGACCTTGGCAACGACTTCTACGATCTCTTCCTCGACGAGACGATGACCTACTCGGCCGCGGTGTTCGCCGCGCCGGGTGAAGATCTCGCCGCGGCTCAGAGGCGTAAGCTGCTGTTGATGGCCGAAAAGGCGGGTCTGAGACCCGGCGACCACGTGCTTGAGATCGGGTGCGGGTGGGGCGGCTTCGCCGAGCTCGCCGCGACCGAGCTCGGCTGCCGGGTCACCGGCGTCACCCTGTCGCAGGAGCAGGCGGCCTTCGCCCGCGAGCGGATGCGGCGTGCCGGGGTCGTGGAGCGGGTCGAGAACCTGGTCACCGACTACCGGGACCTCAGCGGCAGCTACGACGCGATCGTCTCGATCGAGATGTTCGAGCACATGCGGAACTGGCCCGAGCTCTTCCGCCGCATCGCCGGCTGGCTCTCATCCGACGGCGCCTTCTTCATGCACGTCTTCTGTCACCGGACGGCCGCCTACCCGTACGTCGACTCCGGCCCGGGCGACTGGATGGCGCGCCACTTCTTTACCGGCGGGATGATGCCGTCCGACGACCTCCCGCGGCACTTCGACGACGACCTTCAGGTCGCGAACCACTGGCGGGTCGACGGCCGCCATTACAGCCGCACCCTCGAGGCATGGCTCGCCAACATGGATGCGTGCCGCGGCGAGCTCGAGCCGGTGCTCAAAACGGTCTACGGCGCCGAGGCCGCGCGCTTCCGGCACCTCTGGCGCCTCTTCTTCCTCGCATGCTCGGAGCTGTTCGCGTACCGTAAGGGTCAGGAGTGGTGGGTGTCGCACTACCTGCTGCGCCCGCGTGCGCGGTCGCAGCAGGCCGGGGGGCGACAATGAGCGCAGACCTCGTGCTGATCGGCTGGGCGGCGCTCGCCGTGGTCTTCACCGGTTTGTGGCTGCTGCAGCGGCGGACCCGAGACGCCGGCGTGGTCGACGCCGGGTGGGCCGCGGGCATCGGCCTGCTGGCTGTGCTCTACGCCATTGCCGGCGGAGGCGAGCCCGCCCGGCGCGCGCTGCTCGTCGTGATGGCGGGGGGGTGGTCGGCCCGGCTCGCGATCTACATCCTGCGCGACCGCGTGCTGCGTGGTCCCGAGGACGGTCGCTACCAGGAGTTGCGACGCTCCTGGGGTGAGGCGTTCGAAACCAAGATCTTCGTGTTCTTCCAGGCCCAGGCCGGGCTCAGCGTGGCCTTCTCGCTGCCGATCGCCGCCGCGATGGTGAGCACCCGCGCTCTCGGTTGGCTCGACACTGCGGCGTTCGCGGTGTGGGTGGTGGCGATCCTCGGCGAGTCCGCCGCCGACCGCCAGCTCGCCGCCCACCGCGCCGACCCCGCCAACCGCGGCCGCACCTGCCGCCGCGGCCTGTGGCGGTACTCCCGCCACCCGAACTACTTCTTCGAGTGGCTGCACTGGTGCGCCTACGCGGTGGCGGCGGTCGGTTCGCCGTGGTGGTGGGTCGCGGCCGCGGCGCCGCTGGTGATGCTGGTCTTCGTCCTGTTCGTGACCGGGATCCCGCCGACCGAGGCGCGTGCCCTGGCCAGCCGCGGCGAGGACTACCGCCGCTACCAGCGCGAGACCAGCGCCTTTGTTCCCTGGTTCCCGCGCCGCGACCCGGGGACCGAACGGTGAGCACCGTCCCCGAGCTGCGGGTGCGGACCGTGAACGACCGGCCGGTCAACGGCGGCGGCCGCTGGGTCCTGTACTGGATGATCGCGGCCCGCCGAACCAGCTTCAGCTTCGCCCTGCAGCACGCCGCCGAGCGCGCCCGCGAGCTCGGCATGCCGCTGGTGATCCTCGAGG
>CAZQYU010000131.1:0-8264 GCA_964597585.1 uncultured Thermoanaerobaculia bacterium | reverse complement strand
CCTGTCGCTCATGCCTGGCAACGGCAGGTCGCAGGTCGTGATTCCCCGGCCGCTCCACTCGGAAGTGTCGAAGGCGCATGGATCGAGAGAGATCCCTGCTGAAAAAGCGAGACGCGTGTTCGGGAAGGCGTGGGTCACTCTGGTGGGAACAGTCTCGCTGCACGGCGCCCGCTGGCCAGGCGGAGCGACAGCCACGATTGTCGTACATTGGACTTCGCACGGCGAGGCAGCCAGCCAGAACGGGAAGGGTGCGAAGCGTGGACATTCTCAAGGCCATCGGCAGCACATCGCTGGTTCAACTCCACAAGGTCGTGCCTTCCGGTTGCGCGGACATCTTCGTCAAGCTCGAGTGGGAGAACCCCACCGGCAGCGTCAAGGACCGAATGGCACAGGCCGTGGTCTCCCGGGCGGAGAACGGCGGTCGATTGACGCCCGGAGACACCGTCGTCGAGTACACGGGTGGCAGCACAGGAACCTCGCTTGCACTGGTGTGCGCCATCAAGGGCTACCGTCTTCGGATCGTCACCTCCGACGCGTTCAGCCGGGAGAAGCTGGATCACATGGCCGCTCTCGGCGCTGAGCTGACGCTTGTGCCGAGCGAAGGGGGACGTACCACCAAGAAGTTGATCGTGGACATGATCGAGGTCGCCCGTGAGTTGAGCCGAGAGCCTCACACCTACTGGACCGACCAGCTCAACAACCATGACAGCATCGAGGGCTACGCCCCGCTGGGCGAGGAGATCTGGAGCCAAACGAAGGGGGAGGTCGACGCCTTCGTTCACTGCGTTGGCACGGCGGCTTCTTCGCGAGGGGTGGCCACCGTGCTCAAGCGGCGCAAGCCGAGCACCAGGATTGTCGCCGTCGAGCCTGCGGAATCCTCGGTGCTGCTCGGAGGCCAGGCGGGACCTCACAAGATCGAAGGAGTTGGCATCGGCTTCACCCCGCCGCTCTGGGAGCCGACCCTCGTCGACGAGATCCTGGCCGTCGGGACCGAGGACGCGAAGGAGATGGCGAGGCGCCTCGCGCGGGAGGAGGCCCTGTTCGCGGGGACGTCGTCCGGCGCGAACGTCGTCGCAGCGATTCAGGTCGCCGAGCGCCTCGGTCCAGGTGCCAAGGTGGTCACGCTGATGGCCGACTCCGGCCTCAAGTACCTGAGCACCGATGTGTACCGACGGTGACGAGGGGCACCGTCGCTCACCGCTGGGATGGTTGGTCGACACCACACGCGGTGCTTGCCACCATGAGGCATCATTCGGGTTAGATTTCGCTGGTAGATGCGCGCCTTTTCAAGAACGCAGGGGCCGTGCGAAGCGCCGCTCCAGCGTACCGCGCTGTGAAGAGTAACAGCGCGACCATGTTGCTGTACCCACGCGCGGCGCTCAGACTGACCAGGTCTCGACGCGCGGCCGGGTCCGATCGAGCATGGCGCCGTGGGCTGGCACGATGGTGCATTGGCCGAGTGGCGTCGAGGATCAGAGCGGGTGGGACCGGGAGGCCGCCATGCTCGCGTTCCAGAGGCACCATCCACTGTCAGACGAGGCGCTGGCCCGAGCTGCAGCCGACCCGACGTTTCCTTACCACGGGTTGGTGATCCGGGCGCTGAAGGAGCCGTCGGTCAGCGTGATGTTGGGCCGCTCCTCGTGGGTGTGGGGGAGTACGACCTGGTCGAAGGTCCCACGAATGACGCCGTTGCTGTCGAAGGAGTCGACGTGGACCTTTCCCGGACCGGCCCACTCCACCCCATCGGTATCGGTGTAGCTGAAGCCGACCGTCGCCCCGGCCGTCATCGGATTCATGGGCTTCGTGAGGTCCTTGGGCAGCGGGAGGACGGCCGGAAAGGTCTGCTGCTTGAGGTCCATCGACATGAACTGGATCGACAGGCTCTCGGTCGATCCTGCCGCCGAGTGCGCCCTGATCGTGCTCGCGAGCCGGGTGTAGACGCACCCCGACTCGGGAAGGTACTCGAAGCGTTTGTCTTCGCCGGCGACGACAAAGCTCACCGAGCCGGCACTCGATCCGGCAGGCCCCTCATTGGGGGCTCGAGAGATGGCCGGCTCGTCGATCCGGCCTGTTGTGGCGGCGTCAGCCGCCGACCGTGACGGACTTTGCCCGCAGGCAGCCAGGACTCCCGCGAGCACCACGGCCAGGCTCAAGGCTGGGAGGGCAACTGTATGTCCTCTGGAGAAGATCATGTTTGGTTCCCTTTGTCGGACATTGGCGTCATGTGCTTGATCCTGAGGCTGTTGCGGGCCACGTTCGAGCCGGGCACCATGTTTAGCCCGGGGATCCTCGTCGGTGGACCCGGCAATATCGATAATGCGTCTCGGAACTCGTCTTGAAATCTACAGTAGCACACTCCCATCGGAGAACTCCCAATGCGAACAGCGCAGATCTGGAGGCGATGACCACCACGGAGATCAGGATGGCGAGGGCCAACGGTCGGGTCGTGAACAGGGTCACCGCAGAGGGAGACGGCCGCCGGGGCGACGGGGCCGTGGGCTCTGTTCGGCCTCGGGCAGCTTCACTCTCCACGCGCCGCGTCCGTGGGTGAAGGCGAACAGGTACTGCGACCCGTCGTCGCCCGTTCCCAAGGTCAGGTACTCCGTGACGACCGAGGAGAACCCGGTGTTCTCCACCGCCCAATGCTCGCCGCTGTCCTCGGAGACGAGGACGCCGATGTCCGTTGCCAGGACCAGTCGTGCGCTATGGCCGGGATCGACCAGGACGCAGTGGACCGGCACGTCAGGAATCGGCGACGGCCCCTGATCGCCCAGGCTCTCGAAGCTCTGGCCGCCATCCTGGCTGCGGTAGAGGTGCGAACCGCCAAAACCACCGTAGGTGGCATAGACGATGTCGATGTCGGAGGGATCGAAGCCGATCCATGTGACCCAACCAGTGCGGGGTTGACTCCAGCTCCATTCGGTCGAAACGTCGTTCGCCAGAGCGGTGTCCGAGGAGAGGATCTTGCCAGAGTTGGTACCCGCGACGACCCGCTCGCTGCGACCGGGAGCGATGGCGACGGCGCTGACCTTGCTCACGCCGTCGAGGCTCGTGCTGGCCGCGGTCCAGGAGGTCGCACCGTTGACGGACCGCCACAGGTGACGCCCTCCGGTCCACAGCTTCTGCGAATTGTTGGGGTCCATCGTGAACGGTGTAATGAACAGGAAGGACTCGCTGTCGGAGACCCCCGCCCGGCTCGGCACGAATGTCCGGCCGCCGTCAACCGACTTCTCCAGGTCGAAGCCCTGCGACTCCACATAGACGATCTCGGGATCGTTCGGGTCGATCGCGGCGTAGCCGCCGTCTCCTCCGTAGATCATCGTCCATGCTTCCGGCCCTGCCGCATCGCTGCCCAGGATCGTGCCGTTGTCCTGGGTCCCACCCAGGTACCTGTTGGCACCCGGGAAGACCGCCCCGTGGTAGAACTGGGTCACACCGAGGGCGTGGTTGAGACGGGTGAAGCGGACCTGCGATCGCGAGGGCTGGCAAATGTCCTGAATGCCGAGACCCACGCCCGATCGGGCAGTGTCGGTGCGATACACTCCGCCGTCGCAGGCCGTGTACATGGTCTGGTTGAAGACGCCGTCAAACCACGGGTGGAACACGATGTTGTGCTGGTCTGCGTGGACGAAGGAGGATTGCCACGGGTAGGTCCACCAGTAGGAGGCGAGGCCCCAGTTCCTGCCGCCGTCGTCGGAACGGAAGAGGTCGACACCGGCGGCCCACACGACGTCCGGATCCGTGGGGTCCACGGCAATCACGTTGCAGTACCAACCCATGTTGACGTAGAAGTCCTGGACGTCCCACGCGCAGCGCACGGAGTTGGCCGCAATCGGGTTGGTGAGGATGAGACTGTTGACCTGGGTGGTGCTCGCGCTGCGCACCTGGGCCGACCACGATCCCGGCGCGCCCTCGGCGGTGGAGCGGAAGACGGCGAACAGACCCTGGCTGGAGGGGTTGCGTCCAGAAGGGCCATTGCTGGCGGAGAGCCCATAGATGACGCGCTGGTCAGATGGGGCGATGGCCAAGCTGGTTCGGCCCATCCCGGGCTCCGACAGCACCGCTTCCCAGGCGCCCGTCCCCTCGGCCGCAGTGGAACGGTAGATGGTGGCCTGGTCCAACGTGCCGCACGAGGCGAAGACGAAGTCGTTCGAGGTGTCGGATCGCAGGGCCAGGTCGAGGCAGCCGCCCTTGGCTGTTGTGGCGAGGACTCGTGTCCAGGTCTCCCCGGCATCGGCTGACCGCCACACGCCCGTTCGGGTTGCGGCGTAGATGCGCTTGGCGTCGACCCGCGAGATGACGAGGTCGTTGACCCAGTAGAAGTCCTCCGACTCCGTGCTCGGCAGACGCGACCAGGTGGCGCCCGCATCTGTCGTCGTGTAGATCCCTGCCCCGCGAAGGGGAAGGCCGGTGCCCCGCACGTCCTCGCGAAAGTAACCCTCGCCGGTCCCGCCATAGAGCACGTCCGGGTTGACGGGATTCATCGCCAGCGAGTTAAAGGTGATGTTGGCGAGCTGGTCGGTCGCTGTCGCCCAGCCTTCGCCGCCGTCGGTCGTCTTCCACACGCCACCGGAGACCCCGGAGACGTACATGATGTCGGGGTTTTCGGGGTCGATGACAAAGCCGCGGACTCGTCCGCCGATGTTGCCGGGACCCAGGAACTCCCACGCCGGCAGCTTCGAGTTGGCGCCGCCAGCCATGGAGCTCGCCGCGAGGAAGGGCTCCGTCGCCGAGCTCAGGACCAGGGAGTGGCGAGGCATGTGCAGCCGTTGCTGCTGGGCCCTCTCATACGCGCGTATGGGGTTGATCGACGGATCGAGCGGTTGGCGTTTGGCGCGGTAGTAGATCTCGGCTGCGTCCGGTTGGTCGTGACGCACCGGGAGGATCTCTTGCGCCAGCTTGGCGGTCGCCGGCACGGCCTTGGGACGCGTGGCACCTGCCCCGCAGCCGCCGAGAAGGAGGCCAGCCATCAGGGGTGCGCTGATGAGGGACGCTCGCGTCGGCGGTCGACGGAAACCGCGGCGGGGAAGAGTCTGATTCGGGCAAGGCCGCGTGAGCTTCGCCGACATTCGGACCTCCTTGTGGCCCCGATCAAGGCCCGGTCCACCACCGCTCAGGCCTTCCACGATCGCGTTGGCAGACCCCTGGAGAGTTTACGCGTTATCATTGCGGCTGGTTTCCGCTTCCAGCCCCCGGGGGCACTCCGCCCATCGCGGGATATCCTGTAGGGAGACTCCACCGAGTCCGGAGGTTCCGTCATGCGCCGTCGAGGCCGGTCAGCGCTGTGTGCCGTGGTTCTCGTCCTCGCCGCGTGGACTGTTGCCGCTGGGGAACCCAGGCTGGGGAGCGCTCGGTGGCTGCTGTCGTTCTCGTGGTACCCGAGCGACGAGGTCAGCTCGGGGGTCGGCGGAATGCGGCTGTCGCCCGACGGCGAGTGGCTGCTTTACGCGCGTCGCGAGGTGAGCAAGAGCCTGAGCGGGCAGGAGGCGGAGAGCTGGCGCCTGGTGCGTCTCGCCGTGGCGGACCGCTCCAAGGTGGAGCTTCCAGTACCGCCGATCGCCTCGGAGTCGATGCTCAAGCGCTGGCTGACCCTCAACGTGTTCCACCCGAGCAAGCCGCTGATGACGCTCCCGGTCCGCGTTGATGACGGCTACGTCGCGGGGCTCTTCGATTCAGCGTCGGGGGAGCTCCGCCGGCTTGGACCGTCGAGCGTGCACGTGCTTCCCGGCTTCGACAGTGGTGGTGGCTCGCTGGTGGTGAGCGCGGGCGAGAGCCCGGAGAGCGCGCGGGTCGCGGTGATCCCGGTCGACGGTGGAAGCCCGCGGCAGCTGAAAGGCGGCGGACTCGCCGGACCGGTGTGCCCGGCCGCGCCGATCGTGCCGCTCCAGCTCATCTCGACCAGCCTGTCGGGGAAGGTCTCGCGATCGCTGAGCCTGGTCGGGACCTCGGGCGGTGCGACCTCGGCTGCGGTGTGCCAGGTCAGTGGCGACGAGGAGGTCACCCAGCAGCACTGGACAGCAAACGGCCGCTACCTGTACTGGGGCGTGGTCACGAAGGAAACAGGGGAGCGGTTCACCGGGGTCTGGGATCGCGCGAAGGGCCGGCAGGTCGCGAAGATCGACGGCGCGTTGCCCCTCGGCACCGGGCCGAGCGGGGCCTCGATGGTGCTGGCCGTGGAGCGGTACCAGGGTCAGGACATCGTCCTGCACGACCCCGCCAGGGACGCGCGCTGGGCGGTCGGCCACGCCTTCCCGAACGTGGTGACCGCCGAGGGCGGCAGGGTGGTCTTCATCGAACGCCTCGACGAGGACGAGTTCGACATCGAGGTCGCGACGATCTCGAGGTAGGACGACTTCGCCCTCCGCTCGATCGCGCTCATCTCATGCACGAATGCGACAGATCAGCCGTCGACGAGATGGACTGGCGTCGTGAACTCCGCGGTTGAGCAGGCTCAGAGCGGATCGCCAGACGCTGCCGGAGTACCCGTCGGGGTGGCTCACAACCGCGATCCAATAGGTCACGGCACCGCGCCGACGCCGGGGAAGATCGTGACACTCGTCCCGTTGCGGCGGAACACGCCGAGCGGTGGCACAGCTTTCGGTCCTCGCCGTACCGGGAATGCCTTCGTGCGGCGCTACTCGGGTCGCTCCGCCGCCTCCGTGTCGGACAGGAACGTCCCGTCGGCGTAGACGATGTCATCGGTGGCCGACAGGTCGACAGTGGCATCGATCGGCGGCGTCCACTCGTGGTCCACGACGCCGTTGGGGCCGGCGCTCACGATCGCATAATGCTGCCCGTCCGAAAAGACCTTGTAGGGATGGTCCCATCCGTCGATGGCGGGAACGGTCCTGATGTAGGTCGGCGAGACGACGGCGGCAAGTGCCCCGGGGTCGACCCACCCCTGCAGTGGCGGGTAGTGGTCGTTGTCGACGGCGTAGGCCTCCATCGAGGTCGCCATCGAGCGCATGTCCGCCATGCTTCGCTTGGTTCGGCCACGCTCGACGGCGTTCAGCATGTTGGGGATGGCGATCGCCGCAACCATGCCGGTGAAGAACCTGCCGCTGATCAGCTCGGGACCAAGCCGGGCGAGCAGATCGTTGCGCAGCGACACTCCGAGCTTGGCGTCCACCTTAGCCAGGCCCGCCTCGGCGTCGAAGCCCTCCTCCGCCGGGATGATCTCGGCAACCAGCCCGAGCACCGCGTCCAGCTCGGCGGCAGCCGATTCGGTCTTCACAGCCCAGACGAAGAGGGGATCGGCGGGGATGTGGGCGGTCACCTCGAGCTCCGGTGCGGGCGCCGGCATCGGCGTGGGAGACGGCGCCGATGCCACGACGAGAGCGGGGACCGCGAGCAGCGCCAGCGCGGCAGCGAAGGAACACATCGAACGCATGAGGGCCTCCATTCAGAGGATATGTCTTGCGAGTCGACATATCACAGTGAACATGGTGAGCACTGCACACGCGAGCCGTGGCGCCTCTGCCATGGTGCACCGGTTCTGATCGGCCCGAGCGAGGCGCCGCAGGCCCTGAGGGTCGGCCCCCTCCACTCCCTGTGTTAGATTCGTTCTCGAACTCAAAGGACGTTCAGGGAGGACCGATGGCTGTCAGCGAGTCGAAGGGCGCAGCGTCGCGGCGTCGAACGCCGGTCCACGTGTGGATCGTGGGCATCCTATCGTTGCTATGGAACCTGATGGGCGCGTTCGACTACCTGGCCACCGAGCTCAAGCTCGAGTTCTACATGAGCAGGTTCCCCGAGGCGCAGCTGGCCTACTTCTACAATTATCCGGCGTGGGCGGTCTCGGGCTGGGCGCTGGGTGTGTGGGGCGCGGTTGCAGGCTCGATCGGGCTCCTGCTCCGCCACAAGTGGTCGGTCTGGGCATTCGCCGTGTCGTTGGTCGGCATGCTGATCAGCTCGATCTACATGCTGGGAATGTCCAACGGGGCGGAGATCATGGGTACCGGCGCGGTCACCTTCAGCGCTGTGATCTGGCTGGTGGCGATCCTGCTGTTCGTCTATTCCAGGAGGCAGACGGCCGCCGGGGTACTCACCTGACGACAGAGTCTCGAGTGTCGAGAGCCTCCGCATCGTCGCGGGATCCGACAACTCGGGCGATGCACCAAGGGCGAACCCGTCCGGGGTGTGGCCCTACGCGGTGCAACGCGCACATGAGGGAGGACTCAGCGTGAGAATCACTGTGACCTACAACCTGAGGACGGACACCTCCGAGGCGACCGCGGAGCTGCTCACCCAGGAGGACGTGGACC
>CAZQYU010000130.1:0-8274 GCA_964597585.1 uncultured Thermoanaerobaculia bacterium | reverse complement strand
TGCAATGGTGGAATCGCCTGAAGACCTTCATTCACGAGGTCGTGGTCGAAACCCGGAAGGTGACTTGGCCGACCAAGCAGGAGGTCGTGAACACGACCACTGTGGTCGTCATCGCCTCGTTCATCTTCGGAATCTACCTGTACTTGTGCGACCTCGGCTTTCTCTGGCTCACGAAGCAGGTGTTCGACCTCTTCGGCGTCTTTTCGTGAGCAGCTGAACCGAGGAGACGCCAGTGGCGAAACAGTGGTACATCATCCATACCTACTCGGGATTCGAGGACCGGGTCAGGAAGACGCTCCAACAGCGTATTGAAGCGCTGGGAATGCAGGAGCACTTCGGCGAGATCACGGTTCCGACCGAGACCGTTGTCGAGGTCAAGAACGGAAAGAAGCGCGAGGTGCGCCGAAAGTTCTTCCCCGGCTACGTGCTGGTCGAGATGGAGATGGGCGATGATGTCTGGCACCTTGTGCGCAACACTCCCAAGGTGACGGGCTTCGTCGGAGCCGGCAAGAAGCCGACGCCACTCACCGACGAGGAGGTCAACCAGATCCTCCATCAGTCGGTCGCGACGCAGGAGAAGCCCAGGCCGAAGGAGATCTTCGAGAAGGGCGAACGGATCCGCATTATCGACGGGCCGTTCGCCACCTTTACCGGAGTGGTCGAGGACGTCAACCTCGACCGGAGCACCGTCAAGGTGATGGTCACGATCTTCGGGCGCGAGACGCCGGTCGAGATGGAGTTCCGTCAGGTCCAGAAGCTCGTGTGAGAGGACTGTCATGGCCAAGAAAGTCGTAGGACAGATCAAGCTGCAGCTGACCGGCGGTCAGGCTACCCCGGCTCCTCCGGTCGGGCCAGCCCTCGGCCAGCACGGCTTGAACATCATGGACTTCTGCAAGGCGTACAACGCGCGCACGCAGAAGCAGCAGGGCATCGTGATCCCGGTCGTGATCACGGTTTACTCCGATCGGACCTACAGCTTCATTACCAAGACCCCGCCCGCGTCGTTCCTCCTGCGCCAGGCCGCCGGTATTGCCAAGGGTTCTGGGGTACCGAACCGCGACAAGGTCGGGCAGGTGACGATGGCCCAGGTCGAAGAAATTGCGCAGACCAAGCTGCCTGACCTCAACACCGATACCCTCGAGGGCGCGGTCCAGACCATCCTCGGCACTGCCCGATCGATGGGCATCCAGGTGGCGGACTGAGGAGGCGGTGATGGCAACGAAGGGCAAGAACTATCGCGCTGCAGCCTCCCAAGTGGAGCGTCGCCCGTACACCATCGAGGACGCGGTCGGGATGGTCAAGGACGCTGCATTCGCCAAGTTTGACGAAACCGTCGAGGTCTCCATGCGCCTCGGCGTCAACCCCCGCCACGCGGACCAGATGGTGCGTGGCACCGTCGTGCTGCCGCACGGCACCGGCAAGACCCGTCGCGTACTGGCCGTGTGCGAGGGTCCTGCACAGAAGCTGGCCGAGGAGGCCGGCGCCGATGTCGTGCTATCGGGTGACGACGCGGTGGCCAAGATCCAGGGCGGCTGGCTCGAGTTCGACGCGATGGTCGCGACTCCCGACATGATGCGTGCGCTGTCCAAAGTGGGACGGGTGCTCGGTCCTCGCGGCCTCATGCCCAACCCCAAGTCGGGGACCGTCACGCCGGACGTCGCTGCCGCGGTCAACGAGATCAAGGCCGGCCGGGTGGAGTTTCGCGTCGATCGCACCGCCATCATCCACGCTCCGGTCGGTAAGGTCTCCTTCTCGACCGAGCACCTGCTCGAGAACACGCGGGCGCTGGTCGACGCGGTCCAGAAGGCCAAGCCCTCGTCCGCGAAAGGCCGCTACGTCCACTCCGTGTACCTCTGCTCCACGATGGGGCCCGGGGTGCAGGTTGACCTCGTCAGCCTGGACGTGAAGTAGGAGGGGACGATGCTCACCAAAGCGCAAAAGCGTGAACAATCCGACGAGCTCCGCGGAGCCTTCGCCGACATCACGACGATGTTCGTACTCACGAACAGCGGGCTGTCGGTGAATGAGGTCAACGAGCTGCGCTCGAAGGTCAGGGAGACCCAGGCCACCTATCGGGTCGCCAAGAACTCGGTGGTGCGGCTGGCGGTCGAGGGAACCTCGCTCGAGGGCCTCGGCATCCATCTCCAGGGTCCCAACGCCTTCGCGTACACTACCGGTGACGGTGTCGCCCTGGCCAAGGTCCTGCGCGACTTCGTCAAGACCCATCCCGCGCTGACCCTGCGCAACGCCTGGCTCGACGGCCAGGTGCTCGGCGCCGAGCGGGCCGCGACCATCGCCGACCTGCCGTCGCGCGAGGAGCTGATCGCGCGCTTGCTGTACCTGATGCAGTCGCCCATCCGCCGTTTGGCGGTGGCGCTCAATGGCCCAATCCAGAAACTGGCGTCGGTCGTCCATCAGATCGCCGACGGCAAAGCGTCCTAAGGACCGCAAGGAGGACTCGAGAAATGGCGCAGATCCAGGAGATGATGGAGCAGATCAAGGGCATGACCGTGCTCGAGCTCAACGAGCTCGTCAAGGCGCTCGAAGAGGAGTTCGGCGTTTCGGCCGCTGCCGCGGCGCCGATGATGGTTGCGGGTGGCGCACCGGCCGCCAGCGCCGAGCCGGTCGAGGAGCAGACGGAGTTCGACGTCATCCTCAACTCGATCGGTGACAAGAAGATCAATGTGATCAAGGTGGTTCGCGAGGTCACCTCGCTCGGCCTCAAGGAGGCCAAGGATCTCGTCGAGAGCGCGCCCGCGAAGGTCAAGGAAGGCGTGGCCAAGGACGAGGCCGAGTCGATCAAGAAGAAGTTCGAAGAAGCGGGTGCCCAGGTGGAGATCAAGTAACGCTGGTCGATACGTCCCAGCCTCGGGCTGACCAAGAGCCTCACAGAGTCCACACGGGGAGGGTCTGTCTCCCCGTGTCCTCGTTCGTCCGGAGGATGCCTCAATGACACCTAGCCCCAACGGGCGCGTCAACTTCTCGAAGAACCCCTCCACGATCCCGCTGCCGAACCTGATCCAGGTCCAGCGCACCTCGTACGACGGGTTTCTGCAGATGGACAGCCTCCCGGAGGAACGGGACGACGTCGGGCTGCACGCAGTGCTGACCACGATCTTTCCGTTCACCGACTTCCGGGAGACCTGCGAGCTGCAGTTCGTGCGGTATGAGATCGGCAACTGGGCGTGCCGCTGCGGGCGTCTGGGTGGACTCGAGCACCTCCGCCTGACCTGCGAGCACTGCGGTGCACGTTTCAAGGCGGGTGACCCTCACGACGATCAGGTCGTGTGCCCGCATTGCGGCAAGGCGAACCGCAACCGGGTCCGCTCCTGCAGCGTGTGCGGGACGCCGGTCGGCCTGCGCTTGACGTTCAGCGACAACGAGTGTCGCGAGCGGGGCATGACCTACGCGGTGCCGATGCGGGTCACCTTCCGGCTGGTGACCTTTGATACCGACGAGGATGGCTCGCGGCAGGTGCGCGACGTCAAGGAGGAGGAGCTCTACTTCGGTGAGCTTCCCCTCATGACCGAGACCGGGACCTTCATCATCAACGGCACCGAGCGCGTGATCGTGTCGCAGCTCCACCGCTCCCCGGGTGTCTTCTTCACCCTCGAGGGCCCCAACCACTACCTCGCGAAGGTCGTGCCCTACCGTGGATCGTGGATCGAGTTCGAGTACGACACGAAGCAGATCCTGTGGGTCCGGATCGACCGCAAGCGCCGCTTGCCCGGGACGGTGTTCCTCCGCGCCCTGAGCCCCGAGCTGGAGTCGAACAGCCAGATCCTGCGGGCCTTCTACACCGTGTTCCCGGTCCGCGTCGCCGCGGGTGAGGAGAGTGCGACCCTGCACCTCGATCGTCGCATCCTCGAGATCGAGCAGGAGCGTCAGAAGGCGCTGCGTTTCCGCAAGGTAGCGAACCCGACCCTATTCGCCGGTCTCCTGCTCGACGAAGCCATGCGCGAGCGGCTCGCCGGCGCCGATGTCGAGAAGCCGACCCAGGCGTCGGTGCAGCGCAGCGACCTGGTCGGAGCGATCGTGGTCGACGACCTCGTCGACCCGGAGACCGGTGAGGTGCTTGCGCCCGCCAACAGCCGCGTCACGGAGGAGCTGCTCAACCAGGCCGAGGAGGCCGGGATCGACACCCTCCAGCTGGCCTTCCCCGACTGGGATCCGGTCGGCGAGATCCTTCACCAGACTCTCGAGAAGGACTCGAGCACCTCCCAGATGGACGCTCGGATGGAGATCTACCGGCGCCAGCGTCCCGGCGATCCGCCAACCGAGGAGTCCGCGACGACCCTGTTCAACGGTCTCTTCTTTGACGACCGCAAGTACGACCTGTCGGCCGTCGGACGCTTCAAGTTCAACGCCAAGCTCGGGCTCGACAAGCCTCTCGACCGCCGCATCCTGGACGTCGGGGACTTCCTGACCCTGGTCGGCTACTTGCTGCGTCTACACCGCGACATGGGTCGTGTCGATGACATCGATTCCCTCGCCAACCGTCGCGTTCGCACGGTCGGTGAGCTGATGGAGAACCAGTTCCGGATTGGCCTCGTCCGAATGGAGAGGGCGATCAAGGAGAAGATGTCGATCCACCCCGACATCGACTCCGCGATGCCGCGCGACCTGGTCAACTCCAAGCCGGTGATGGCAGCGGTGGACGAGTTTTTCGGCTCCTCACAGCTGTCCCAGTTCATGGATCAGACCAATCCGCTGTCCGAGGTCACGCACAAGCGGCGACTGTCGGCGCTCGGTCCCGGCGGACTGTCGCGCGAGCGGGCCGGGTTCGAGGTCCGCGACGTTCACTCGACCCACTACGGCCGCATCTGCCCTATCGAGACCCCCGAGGGTCCGAACATCGGGCTCATCTCGTCGTTGTCATGCTACGCGAGGCTCAACCCGATGGGGTATATCGAGTCGCCGTACAAGAAGGTCGAGAAGGGCTCGGTCCTCGAGCACGTGCGCATCGCCCAGGTCGGCGACTCCCAGTTCGGCCTCGGCCAGGTCGTACTCAAGAAGAATTTTGAGGGTGCGAACACCAAGCTTCGCAAGGCCAAGAAAATGCAGACGTGGGCGGAGACCCATGCCTTCTACCTCCCGGCATGGGAGGAGGAAAACCTCAACATCGCGCAGGCCAACGCGAGGGTTGACGAGAAAGGCAGCCTGGTCGACGAAAAGGTGATCGCGCGCTCCGGCGGCGAGTTCCTGCTCATCGACCGCGATCAGGTCGACTACATCGACGTGTCACCTCGGCAGGTTGTCTCGGTGGCCGCGTCGCTGATCCCTTTCCTCGAGCACGACGACGCCAACCGCGCCCTCATGGGTTCGAACATGCAGCGTCAGGCGGTGCCCCTGGTCCAGCCCGAGGCGCCGATCGTCGGCACCGGGATGGAGGGGATGGTCGCCCAAGACTCCGGAGCGGTGGTGGTGTGCCGGCGCGCCGGAATCGTCGACAAGGTCGATGCGCAGCGCATCATCGTCCGAGTCGAGGGTGAGGGCGAAGGCGAGTTCGGCGCCGATATCTACCAGATGACCAAGTTCCGGCGCTCGAACCAGAACACCTCGATCAACCAGAAGCCTGTGGTCCAGGAAGGTCAGCGCGTGGCCAAGGGCCAGGTGCTTGCTGACGGGCCCAACACCGAGGCCGGTGAGCTTGCCCTCGGGCGCAACGTGCTGGTCGCGTTCATGCCGTGGCGCGGGTACAACTACGAGGACGCGATCGTCGTCTCGGAAAAGCTGGTCAGGGAGGACTACTACACCTCCATTCACATCGAGGAGTTCGAGACCTCCGCCCGTGACACCAAGCTCGGGCCCGAGGAGATCACCCGCGATATCCCCAACGTGTCGGAATCGGCACTGGCCCAGCTCGACGAGGCCGGGATCATCCACGTCGGCGCCCAAGTTCGCCAGGGTTCGATCCTGGTCGGCAAGGTCACGCCCAAGGGTGAGACCCAGCTGACCCCCGAGGAGAAGCTGCTCCGGGCCATCTTCGGCGAGAAGGCGGGCGACGTGCGCGATGCCTCGTTGCGCTGCCCGCCGGGCATCGAGGGTGTCGTGGTCGGGATCCAGATCTTCGCCCGCAAGGGCGTCGAGAAGGACTCGCGCCAGCTCGCGATCGAGGCCCAGGAGATCTCGCGGATCCGCAAGAACTCTGACGATGAGAAGCGCATCATCCTCGAGGTCCGCGAGTCCAAGATCCAGCGACTGCTCACCAATGTCCCGGTCACCGCCGACATCGTCTCGACCGGCGGCGAGCTACTGCTGAAAGCGGGCCAGAAGCTGACGCCGGACGTGTTGCGGCACCTCACGCGCGCCGAGTACCTGTCCCTTCCGGTGCCAGACCCCGTGCTGGTCGACAAGGTCCGTCTGATTGTTCGTCAGGCCGAGTCGCAGATCGAGGTTCTGGAGCAGATCAACCAGGAGCGCATCGAGCTGCTCCGGCAGGGCGACGAGCTGCCGCCGGGAGTGATCAAGCAGGTCAAGGTGTTCATTGCCATGAAGCGCAAGCTTCAGGTCGGAGACAAGATGGCCGGCCGGCACGGCAATAAGGGTGTGATTTCGCAGATCCTGCCCGACCAGGACCTGCCGTTCCTCCCCGACGGTACGCCGGTTGAGATCGTCCTCAACCCGCTCGGCGTGCCGTCGCGCATGAACGTCGGCCAGATTCTCGAGACCCATCTCGGCTGGGCGGGCCGCGAGCTCGGCCTGAAGTACGCGACCCCGGTGTTCGAGGGCGCGACCGAGGAGGAGATCCGTCAGATGCTCGAGGACTCGGGACTTCCTGAGGACGGCAAAACACTGCTGTTCGACGGCATGACCGGGGAGGCCTTCGAGCAGAGGGTCACGGCGGGCTACATCTACATGCTGAAGCTCAGCCACCTGGTCGATGACAAGATCCACGCCCGCTCGATCGGACCGTACTCGCTGATCACCCAGCAGCCGCTGGGCGGCAAGGCGCAGTTCGGCGGCCAGCGGCTCGGTGAGATGGAAGTCTGGGCCCTCGAGGCCTACGGCGCCGCCAACACGCTGCAGGAGCTTCTGACCGTGAAGTCGGACGACGTCGAGGGTCGCGCCAAGGTGTACGAGTCCATCGTCAAGGGCCAGGTTCCCGAGGAGCCGGGCCTTCCGGAGTCGTTCAACGTGCTGGTTCGTGAGCTGCAGGCTCTGGCGCTTGACGTCGAGCTCCTGCAGCAAGATGACGAGTGAAGGGGGCACCAAGCATGGAGCGATCGACCCTTTCAGAGGTCCGCAGTTTCCTCGAGAAGCCGAAGCCCCTCAACGACTTCAATGCGATCCGTCTGGGCTTGGCAAGCCCCGAGAAAATCCGTTCATGGTCGCACGGTGAGGTGACGAAGCCGGAGACGATCAACTACCGGACGTTCAAGCCCGAGCGCGACGGCCTGTTCTGCGCCAAGATCTTCGGCCCGGTGACCGACTGGGAGTGCCTGTGCGGCAAGTACAAGCGCATGAAGTATCGCGGCGTCGTGTGCGACAAGTGCGGCGTCGAGGTGACCAAGTCCAAGGTCCGTCGCGAGCGGATGGGCCACATCGAGCTCGCCGCGCCGGTGTCGCACGTCTGGTTCTTCAAGGGCCTGCCGTCGCGGATCGGTCTGCTGCTCGACATGACCATGCGCCAGCTCGAGCGGGTGCTGTACTTCGAGGCCTACGTCGTCGTCGATCCCGGCGACTCGGCGCTCGAGGAGAAGCAGGTGCTGACCGAGGAGGAGTATCGCCAGGCCAAGGACGAGGTTGGCGAGGCGTTCGTCGCCAAAATGGGCGCCGAGTCCATCCGCGAGCTGCTCGAGCGTCTCGACCTCGACGACATGGCCGCCGAGCTGCGCATGATCATGCGCACCGAGACCTCCGTGATGCGCCGCCAGAAGGCCGCCAAGCGGCTCAAGCTGATCGAGGCGCTGCGCCGCTCCGGCAACCGTCCGGAATGGATGATCCTCGAGGTGATTCCGGTGCTGCCGCCGGAGCTGCGCCCGCTTGTGCCGCTCGACGGCGGCCGTTTCGCGACCTCCGATCTCAACGACCTCTACCGCAGGGTGATCAACCGCAACAACCGGCTCAAGAAGCTGCTCGACCTGCGCGCGCCGGAGGTCATCGTCCGCAACGAGAAGCGGATGCTGCAGGAGGCGGTGGACGCGCTGTTCGACAACGGCCGGCGCGGTCGCGTGCTGCGCGGCGCCAACAACCGACCGCTCAAGTCGCTCTCGGACACGCTCAAGGGCAAGCAGGGCCGGTTCCGCCAGAACCTGCTCGGCAAGCGCGTGG
>CAZQYU010000129.1:0-8277 GCA_964597585.1 uncultured Thermoanaerobaculia bacterium | reverse complement strand
TTCATCCTCCAGGCCTCGTGGCGCATCGCCGTGCCCGCGATCGGCCAGCTCATCGACCAGGGTGCGCCCGAGGCCGAGAGCCGTGCCCTCGAGCGCCTCGCCTCGAACATCGACGGGGTCCACAACGCGCACGCCCTGCGCACCCGCTACACGGGGTCCAAGCTCGCGGTCGACCTCCACATCGAGGTCGACGGCGAGCTCACCGTCGAGGCAGGTCACCGGATCGCCCAGCAGGTCCAGCAGGAGCTCCTCAGCAAGGGTCCCGACGTTGCCGACGTCGTCGTCCAGGTCGAGCCCTACCGCCCCCGCGAGTAGAGTGAAGAAGAACCACCAAGACACGAAGACACCAAGCCATCGCAGGGAGTGAAAGGCCGCTGTGCCCCGCACACGCGATTCCGGAACACTCCTCCGCTCGAGTTAGCGGCCAGACGTCTCTTGTCTTGCGTCTCGCGTCTCTCGGCCCGCTCACCTGCCGAACGGGAGCAGCGACTGCACGGTGCGGCCGATCTGCTGCAGCCAGGTCGAGCTGTAGAGGTAGTTCACCATCACTCCGCACGACTCCGCCAGGCCTCGCGGCGACCGGATGGCGCCGAAGTTCACCTGACGCCGGGACAGCGTCGCGCCGTTGCCGAGGTGGAAGCCGGCGACCGGGTTGAGCGGCTTGCCGCGCGGGTCGGTCTCCTCGGTCAGGTAACGGAAAACGAGCTCGACCAGCGGCCTGCGCAGTGCTGCAGCCAACCCCTTGTCCTCGATCCAGTCGGGACGGTCGAGCAGTCCGGCCAACGCCTCTTCCACCGGCGCCTCGTCGCTCCCTCCCGCCGCCGTCCAGCGCTCACGGATCACGCGCTGCGCCTTGGCGTTCAGCAGCTCGACAACGTCGTCCCGGCCGACCAGGAAACCGTCCGCGCTCGCGGTCAAGATAGGACGCAGATAGCGCAGCCAGAAGCCCGGCACCGGGCTCAGAGTAGCGAAGGTCTTGACCCCGGGATGGCTGCGCTGCAGCGCCTCGACCACCCGGAACACGAGCACCTTGCCGAGCCCGAGCCCGGCGAGCCCGTGCTGGGCGTTGTTGATCGAGTAGAAGATCGCGGTGTCGGGCCGGGCGGCCGGCTCGCGCCCGTCGGCGGGCGGGTCGATGATCGCGTGGATCGACCGCAGCAGCCCGCGGCTCAGGGCGACCTCGATGAACACCGCCGGCTCATCCGGCATCAGGCAGTGGAAGAGCCCGAAGTACCGCCGATCGTCGCCGAGCCGGTGGCCCATTTCCTCGAGGCCGACCATGGGGTGCACCAGCTCGCGCTCCTTGACGAACCGGATCTGCTCGAAAGGCGACCTCCGGTCGATCTCACCCAGGCGTAGGAAGCCGTGGCGAAACCACCCGGTGAGCACCGCGGCGATGTCCTCCTCGAGCGGCTCCAGGCCGGGCACACCGGCTCGCTGCAGCTCGAGCACCTCTGCCCGCAGGTCGAGCACCAGCTTCACGCCGCCCGAAAGCTGGCCGAAGCTCTCGAGTAGCACCCGGCGTGGGGACGCCGCAACGCGGCGAAGCTCTTCGAGCGCGCACCGCCGAGCGTCGGCGTCCTCGCCGGCCTGGGTCAGCCGATCGGCCGCCCGCCGCACGGCGTCAGGATCGGCCTCGAGCCCTGACGCCATCCACATGTAGAGCTCCCGCCGAGCCTCGCGGTCGAGCTCCATCCACACATCGCGGAGGTTCTCGACCTCTGCGGGCTCGACCGACTCACCCGCGGACGCGACCTCACGCGCCATGTTCTGCAGTCTGCGCAGCTTCCTCACCTCGGGGTCTCCTCTCCACCGAACGGCAGACCGGCCTGATGAGGACCGTCCTGGGGATACGCGTCAGGCTGACCGAGGTTCACGACCCGCCAGCCCCTCGCGGCCATTTCCGCAGCGATCAACCGACGGTGGCAGCGCGCGGCGTCGACCTCGGCGCACAGCACGGCGGTCGGCAGCGCTTCCGCCAGACCGGCAAGTTCGCCCACACCTCGAGCAAAGCGCGCTGAGGCCATGTAGACCTCGTACCCCTCGTTGCGCAGCCCGCCGAGATCCGCCCCGAGCCAGGCGTACTCGATTCCAAGTGCCGGCAGCGTCGCCGCGAGGCTGGCGCGGTCGAAGTGCGCCAGGTGGCTCTTCGGATAGGACCGGACATCGGCGACACGCCTGACGCCTGCGTCACGCAGGATCGTCACCAGCTCGTCCAACGAGCGGTGGCCCGTGCCCACCGTGAAGATCGTCCGTCGCGTCCACTTCTCGCCCATCGCTCCATGGTACCCGCCCGATCGCGTTCCGTTCTCTGGAGATGTCCCGTGACTCCGGCCGCCCGACACTTCGCACCCGCCGGACCGTTTGCGACGTGGACCAACTCCCTGGATGAGAGCGGCGCGCCAGGAGCATCCCATGGCGCACGGGCACCCAGCATCGCCCGGGCTCACACCCGCTGTCCGGGGCCTGTGCCCATCGGGATGCTACTGGCAGCGCAAGCGGATGCGTCGCTTCGCCGCCCGGTTCTCGGCGACGGCGAGGGCCTTGAGGTCGTCGAACCCGTCCGGCCCCACCAGGGAGCGGTCGAGCTCGACGGTGCGGTCGAAGACGAGACCCCCGCCCTCCATCGCCGCGACCTCGAGGGCGAACCGCCCGACGCCGTTTCCGACCTCCTCGCTGACCGGCACCGGCGGGCACCAGCCCTCGGGGAGCGTCACCTCCCAGCGCGTGTGGTGAACACCGAGCCGCAGCACCACCGGCACCTCGCGGTCGTCGAGGACCCGTGGCTCCGGGGTCGCCAGCAGGCCGTGGGGCAGGACCGCCCGGCGGTCCTGGTTGCCGTGGGCGACGCCGGGCACCGCCACCCGCGCCTGGATCACGAGGCCGGGTACCTCCGATTCGGTCGACTCCCACGAGATCTCCGACACCTTCGCCCCCGGCAGCACGACCTGAAGGTACCTTGTCACGGACTCGGCGATCCGATCGTCCGGCTCGCTGCGGAGGTCGCGGATCCAGCCCTCCGCACGCGCACCCTCGATCCGGAGCTCGGTCTCGGCGACGAGCGAGCCGTCGGAGTAGATGCGACCGCTGACCCTCAGATCGCGCCGTTCCTGTTGGGGCCGTTCCGGGGTCCGGACGAGCGCGCTGTCGCCACCGGACACCACCAAGGCCGGCCGCCCCTGGCACGCGGTCGTCAGCCACTCGACACCGCCCAGCTCACTGGTCGGGTCCACCCAGAGATAGCCGCTGGCAACCGGGTCGTCCGGCCGTTGCGGCACCGCCCCGTCCGGGAGCGCCAAGATGCAGTGGTTGAATGAAAAGGGCCACGGGAAGTCCGGATCGACCTCTCCCGCCCTGCCGGAGCGGATCAGCACCAGCCGGGAAGGAATGTCAACCGCGTCGAGCAGCGCCCGAAGCAGCTGGGCCTTGTCCTTGCAGTCGCCCCAGCGGCGCGCGAGGACCTCCTCCGGCGGCGTCGGCGCCCACTGCCCCCGCTCGATCTCGACCGCCTCGTAGCGGACCTTGGTCTTGACATACCTGGCCAGGGCCTCGAGGCACTCGCGGCGATCAGCCCCCCGGGGACACATCGATCGCGCCAGCTCGCCGACCGGCCCGGGCTTCGGCGGCAGGACCGACAGGTGCTCGTACCAGGCGCCCACCGACCGCCAGTCGGTCCCGCCGCCCCACGCCACGCGCAGCATGGGGCTCGCGAGGTCGGAGGGCGGCGCCCCGTCCGGCGGGTCGTAGGCCGGCACGTCCGCGCCTTCGACGGTCACGCCACCCGCGTCGCCCACCACCCTGAGGAGACGGCTGGCGGGCTGGACCGTGAAGCGCAACGGCTCGGCGCCGCCTGCGACAGTGACCCGGAGGTGTTCCTGCCGCGGAGCGAGCTGCAGGGCGACGTCGAACGCCGGGTAGAGCGGCCGCTGGCGAACCGAGTAGTGGATACGGAGCCGCTGTCCGGCCCGGAGCGGGGGGAACGGGATCACCGAGGCCCACGCCGAGCTGTACAGCCCGTAACCGAGCGACTCGACCCGGCGGTGGCGCCGCATGGGCACCGAAGCCTCGACCTTGCCCGAAGCGGAGATGACCTCCGCGACGCAGGACGTCAGCACGGTGTCGGCGTCGAGCAGAATCGGGTACTCGCTCCAGCTGTCGAGGTCGCCGCGCCCCTCGAGGCGCACGGTCAGCGCGTCGTCCCTCACGATGGCGTCGCGCTCGATACGTACCGACACCGTGCGCTGCTCGATCACGGCCCCTGAAGCCCAGGTCGCGGCCAGCACCAGCGCGAGCGAGAGGATCGCCCACCGTGGTCCCCTCCGCCGAACGCAGGACCGCGTCGCCGCCAGACGGCAGGCGGGCATCGCCTACTCCCTCGCCACCACGACCGTCGCGGAATCGCTGCGGACCGCGGTGTCGAAGAAGCCCTTCAGGATGCGGTAGGGGTCGAGACCGACGAAGTCACGACGGGAGACCTCGAGCGAGCGGCTGGCGTTCAGCACCCGCTGCTCCGGATCGATCGTGCAGGTCGAGTCGAGCGCGCCGGCGAGGCACTTGTAAGCACGATCGTCGGGCCGCGCCTCCACCCTCCACCCCTCCGGCCACCGGAGGGTGAGGTCGACCACGTCGATCGACATGTAGGGCAGGTGCACGGGCGTCAGCCGCTTCCCCACCTCGAGCGAGAACGGGTTGACCGACACGCCGAGCGGAGCGCTGGCGAGCAGCGTGACCTCATCGCCCAGCACCTCCTCCTCCCGCTGGCTCATTTGCCAGGTCACGGACACCCGCGTATCGTCCACGTTCTCCTCGACCTCGACACCGGTCAGGTCGTACCCCGAGAACCGGTCCTCGAGCCAGTCGTGCCACGCCGTCACGGTCTCCTCCGGGGTGTCCCTCCAGCCCAGCTTGCGCCACGCCTCGTGGCCGGTCAGCTCGAGCCTCCCGGTGCCGGCGACGCGACCGTCGTCGTCGATTGCGAGATCGAGCGTCGCGTGCTGCTGCGAGCCTGCCGCCGGCGTCTCGGGAAGTGTGATCCACTCCGGCTTCTTGCCGTCGACGAGCACGCACGCCATGCCCTCCACCTGGGGATCGAGCCGCCCGAAGGCGAGGGTGCGGTCGGTGGGGTCGAGGAAGACCCTCTCGCCGTCGAGCTCGACGACGACGAGCGGCGTGTCGAACTGGAGCGGGTTCGCGATGTCCTTGTCGATCCGGTTCACGTTCGCCGGATTGGACCACCCGATCCCGGCATCGAGGCCGGCCTCCTCGAGCATCACCTGGAGCATGAGCGCCTTCTCGATGTAGTCCCCGCGCCCGTTCTTGAGCACCTCGTCGCCGCGCCGATCGGCCGAGAAGACGCTCGGATAGGGCTCGGTCACGATCTCGTCCCGCACGTAGCGGTAGAGCTGCTCGGCCCTTTCGCGCGGGCTCATCGCAGGCGACACGATCCGCCGCGCCTCGGCCTCGATTCCGCGCGAGCTGGTCCTGAAGCGCTTGTAGCCGAGCCTTCCGTCGCCCTGGATGAGCTTCACCGTGCTCTCCCAGGTCTCGAAGAACTGGTGCCGGGAGCTCGAGGTGTAGGCCATCGGGAGGAAGGTCATCCGAGAGGAAAGGTCCGCGAACGGGAAGCGGTAGGGCTCGTCGGGCACCGGCGGCAGGTCACGCATCACGTAGGTCGCCTCGAGCCCGGTCCGGTTCTTGACGATGTCGCTCTCGATCTTGCGGTTCGCGAGTGTCTGCACTCCATAGGGGTAGAACACGTAGCGATTCGGGACGATGCACGACACCTGGCTGTAGAGGACCGGGATCCGGCGCTGGAAGTACCACGGGCTCGGGTAGAGGACCGAGTCGAAGTAGACCTTGTAGCGGTACTCGACGATCGACCCCACGGTCACCTCGGGCATCGCGAAGGAGGTCACCTTGGCGCTGTAGTAGTCGTCGTACCGGCTCTTGAAGACCGCGTCGGAGGGAAGCTCGACGATCCTGCCATCCGGCAGGTGGGTCCGCGCGTCGAGCTCCTTCATCCGGTAGTAGTCGTCAGACAGCACCTGCACCGACCCGAAGTCGAGACCCTCCTCGGTGAGCACCTTGATCCGTCGGTAGACCTCGAAGTAACACGACAGCGACTTGCGATTGAGCACCAGCCGTCCGGTTTCGTAGAGCACCACCGCCGGCGCGTTCGGATGATCCGGAACCGACGTCAGCTCGACATCCGATGCCGGAATCTCGGGCCAGCTCGAGGCCCAAACCCCCACCGCAAGGAACATGACGACAACGCACGCAAACCAGACAGTGACCTTATTGTTCACACCAACCCCCCAAGAAGAATCGAGACATAATCCCATTCAAGACAAACACGACAGGCGCCTCGCCAGGACTGTACCATACCGATGCGATTCCAGACACGGCTCCCGCGAGTCTCGTACCTGATCCGACAACGCGTCCCCGGCTCTCGGCGGAGCCTTCGTGCGCCGTGGCCGTATCACCTGGCTCGCCGGTCGTGCACGGACGGCGGTCCTCTCCCTCAGTGTGTTCCAGGCAACCGACGCGAGTTCGTCCCGGTGCTCCGTGGAGCCTGCCGGTATCGCCCGAGCTCCCGCAACTCCACAGGCGGCGCTCGCCCGACATGCCCTCCCCTCCTGGTTCCCCCCGGTCCACCGTAGTCGCCACCCCGATGCCGAGAACAGGCGGAGGAGCCTAGACTGATTCCGGATCGGGATGGACCCGTTGCCCGCATCGGCCTTCAGGAGGCACCTCATGGTCAGGGAACTTTCGGACGACCTGCTTCAGCGCATGGACGCCTACTGGCGTGCCGCGAACTACCTCGCCGTAGGACAGATCTACCTCTACGACAACCCCCTGCTCGAGGAGCCCCTGGCCCCCGAGCACATCAAGCCGAGACTGCTCGGCCACTGGGGGACCACCCCCGGCCAGAACTTCATCTACGTCCATCTCAACCGGGTCATTTCGGAGCGCGACCTGGACATGATCTACATCTCCGGACCCGGCCACGGCGGCCCTGCTGTGGTCGCGAACACCTACCTCGAGGGCACCTACAGCGAGGTCTACCCCAACGTCTCCCGAGACGCCGCCGGACTCAAGCACCTGTTCAAACAGTTCTCGTTCCCAGGCGGCATCTCGAGCCATGTCGCGCCGGAAACTCCGGGCTCGATCCACGAGGGCGGCGAGCTCGGCTACAGCCTGGCGCACGCCTTCGGCGCCGCGTTCGACAACCCTGAGCTGATCGTCGCCTGCGTAGTCGGCGACGGCGAGGCCGAGACCGGACCGCTGGCCACCGCCTGGCACAGCAACAAGTTCCTCGACCCCGTCCACGACGGCGCGGTGCTGCCGATCCTCCACCTCAACGGCTACAAGATCGCCAATCCCACGGTGCTCGCCCGGATAGGCCACGACGAGCTCGACCAGCTCCTGCGCGGCTACGGCTGGGCGCCGGCATTCGTCGAGGGCGACGATCCCGCGACCATGCACCGCCTGATGGCCGAGACGCTCGACCGCGCGCTCGACGAGATCGCGTCGATCCAGACCGTTGCTCGCCGCGACGGACACGCGCGACGCCCGTGCTGGCCGATGATCGTGCTGACCACGCCAAAGGGATGGACCGGACCCAGAGAGGTCGACGGCAAGCGGATCGAGGGGACCTTCCGCGCCCACCAGGTGCCGCTGTCCAACCCGCGGAGCAACCCCGATCACCTCGAGATGCTCGAGCACTGGCTGCACAGCTACCGGCCCGAGGAGCTCTTCGACGACGCCGGTCGCCTGCGCCCCGAGCTCGCGGAGCTCGCGCCTCGCGGCACGCGGCGGATGGGGGCCAACCCTCACGCCAACGGTGGGGCCCTCCTGCGCGACCTCCGGATGCCCGACTTCCGGACGTACGCCGTCGACGTCCCGCAGCCCGGCGCGACCGAGGCCGAGGACACCCGCGTGCTCGGCGGCTTCCTTCGCGACGTGATCGAGCTCAACCAGGAGCGCCGCAACTTCCGCATCTTCGGCCCTGACGAGACCATCTCGAATCGGCTCACGGCGGTTTTCGAGGCCACCGACCGCCAGTGGGTCGCCGAGACCGTCCCGGACGACGAGTACCTCGCCGAGGACGGCCGCGTCATGGAGGTGCTCAGCGAGCACCAGTGCCAGGGCTGGCTCGAAGGCTACCTGCTCACCGGCCGTCACGGAGTGTTCAACTCCTACGAGGCCTTCATTCACATCGTGGACTCGATGTTCAACCAGCACGCCAAGTGGCTCAAGGTCACCCGTCATCTCGAG
>CAZQYU010000128.1:0-8506 GCA_964597585.1 uncultured Thermoanaerobaculia bacterium | reverse complement strand
AGCCAGAACAGGAAGACGCGGCCGAGGGGCAGGCGGGAGAGGAAGGGAAGCCGGTCGACAGGCTGCCGAGCCGTCAATTGGGGCCCACGCTCCCGTCGTCCGCCTCACCATCCTCGTCCTGCGACCGTGCCGCCTCCATCTGACGGCGCAGCGTCTCGAGGGAGGACACACCTCCCCAGCGGGCGAGGATCTCGGCGGCATGGCGTTCGGCGGCGTGGACGACCGAACGCATCGCCACCCGCAGTGCGTCTCGGTTCATCGCCGACGCGAGCAGGCTGTAGTCGAAGCAGACGTCGCCGTCCTCGTCGATCGAGAAGGCGCCGAACAGAGTCTCGGCATTGAGCCTGGCGAGGTGGAGACCGAGGGCTCCGTCGACCGTCTCCAGGCCCCGTGCGAGGTAGGTGCGCACGTTCACGATGAGGTCGTCATCGAGCGGGCTGGCGACCACGAAAACGACCGCGTCGCCGTCGAGGCGAACCAGGGCACCATCGCTCCATCGGTGACTCTGGCCCGGGCCGTAGAGTGTGTCGAGGTCCCGTTCGAGCCGCTCCATGACCTCCTCGAGGTCCCTGAACGGCGGCCGCGGCGTCATGCCGCCCCCGATAGCCACACCACGGCCCGGTGCGCGGGGGGGCGGGTCTCCAGATCTCGCCGCCTCGTGACGAGACGTGGTGAAGCATGTCGGCCGGCGTCAGTCGTCAACGGCCTCCTCGGCGTTCTCCCCGAGGGCGGCCCCGTCCTCGTCGAGGGCTTCGAGGGTCGTCAGTGCACGGTCCAGATCGTCGATCGGCACCTGGACCTCAACGGTGGACAACGCCCCGATGGTGGTCGGAAACTCGCGATCGTGATGGCTGAGCACGCGCACCGTGATGCCCTGCTCGAGCAGGAAGCCCTCCACGATCGCGGCCTCGGCCTCGTCTCCGGTCTCCTCGACGGTCGTCCACTCCACCGGTTGGGCCTCTGGCGGCGGTGCCTCATCCAGCTCGACGCCGCAGTCGGCGCATCGGGCGATGCCCTCCCGGTACTCGACGCCGCAGGACGGACAGAACGGCACGGCCGCCTCCTCTCAGTCGAAATCGAAGAGGTCGCCTTCGAAGACCTCGGAAAGCTGGCGCATCAGCGCGGACGAAAGCCCGGTGGTGAGCCCGGCCATGATCGCCGTTCCCTTGGTCCGGCCGACGAGGTAGCCGAACAGTCCGACCGCCGCGATGGAGCTGAGTGGGTGCCGACGGACCGTCCCGCGCCAGTCGATCGCCGAGGGAACCAGGGTGTCGAGGATGGTGTCGGGATCGAGCCTGCGGCCGCCAGAGCGCTCGGCGTCCGGTGACGAGTCCTCGTTCGGGGTCTCGTCGAGACCGTCCTCCAATTCGATGTCCGCCATGTTGCGTCACCCCCGACCGTTCAGTCCCGCGGTCGGGCGATGTAGCCGACCAGGAACCCCGCCGCGAGGGCGATCAGCACCGACTTTCCGGGGTTCACCCGAATGTACTCGAGAACCTGATCCCCTCGCTGTTTGAAGTCGATCTCCGAGACCCGGTCGCGGACCTTCTCGATCATCTCCCGGCTCTTGGCCGCCAGAGCCTCGTACTGCTCTTTGGCCTTCGCGTACAGCTGCTCCGCTTGCTCGCGCGCCTTCGCGGCGAGCTTGGCGCTCGCCTCCTTGGCTTCGTTGAGGTGCACGCGCGCCTCATCGAGATGCGTGCGCACGCGCTCGGCGACCTCGGCGGAGCGTTCCCGGGCCTTCCCGTAGGCGCCCTGCATGGCCGACCGGGCATTGTCCATCGCCTGCTGAGCGCGGCTCAGGGCACTCTTGACCTCTGCCAGCTCGCCGTCGGCCTCTCGGGCCACCTGCTCGATGGCTTCATCTACGCTGTGCTGCTCTTGTGACATCTTCGACCTCCTCAAGCCGGGGACCACCTTCATTCTAGCCCCTGTTCACAGTCAACGTCCACGGCGGCCGGTTCGTTCCGTGCCCGGGCGATTGCTGCGCAGTCGTTCCGGCCGGACCACCCGCGTGGTCGATGCCAACCCACGCGCGGGTTAAGATAACGCCACTGGAGGCGCCGTGAAGCTGACTGTCCTCGGGGCCGGGCGTTGCGTGACGGGATCGAAGTACCTGCTCGAATGGCAGCAGTTCTCCGCGTTGGTCGACTGCGGTCTGTTCCAGGGCCCGGCCGCGCACCGGCGGCTGAACTGGAAGCCGCTTCCCCACCCGGCGTCGCGGCTCGATGCGGTCGTGCTCACCCATGCCCACATTGACCACTCGGGCTACCTCCCGCGTCTCGCGCGTCAGGGGTTCTCGGGTCCGGTCTACTGCACGTCGGCCACCGCGGCGCTGCTGCGCGTCCTGCTGCCCGACGCCGCCCACCTCCAGGAAGAGGAGGCGCGCTACGCCAACAAGGAGGGGTACTCGAAGCACCAGCCCGCGCTGCCCCTGTTCCGTCTCGCAGACGCACGTGCCGCGCTGCGGCTGCTCCGGCCGATCCCCTTCGGCACGTGGACCGACCTCCACCCCGGGATCCGCTTCCGCTTTCATCGCCAGGGCCACATCCTCGGAGCTGCCGCCGTCGAGCTCAAGTCGAAGGTCGCCGGTGGTCAACGGCGAACCGTGTACTTCTCCGGGGACATCGGCCGCTACGGGGTCCCGATCCTGCGCGAACCGGAGTCTTACCCAGGCTCGGACGTGCTGCTGATCGAGGCCACCTACGGCGACCGCAGGCATGATCCGCGCGACCCGCGGGAGGTCCTCGCGGACCAGGTCAACGCCGCCATCAAGCGCGGCGGCGTGCTTCTCATCCCCGCCTTCGCCGTCGACCGCACCCAGGAGCTCCTCTACATGCTGCACGAGCTCGCGGTGGACGGGGACATCCCGGAGATCCCGATCTGGCTCGACAGCCCCATGGGGATCGAGACCACCGCCCTCTACAGCCGTTTCACGAGCGAGCACGATGTCGAGATGCGCCAGTCTCTCGCCGAGCAGTCCAACCCCATCTTTCCGGCCAACCTCGGTGTCACACCGACCTCCCGCGACTCGCGCAAGCTGAACGACATCAAGGGCCCGGCGATCATCATCTCGGCGTCAGGAATGGCCACGGGGGGCCGCATCCTCCATCACCTCAAGCTGCGCCTGCCCGGCTCTGCCAACACGGTCATGTTCGTCGGCTACCAGGCCGAGGGCACCAAAGGTCGGCGCTTGGTCGAGGGAGAGGAGAAGGTCAAGATCCACGGTCAGTGGGTCCCGGTGCGCGCGCAGATCACCCAGGTGAGTGGGCTCTCGGCGCACGCCGATGTCGAGGAGATGCTGGTGTGGCTGAAACGCCGCGAGCGCGACCCCGACCGTGTCGTGATAGTGCACGGCGAGTATCCCGCCCAGCAGGCGTTTGCCGAAACGCTGCACCGCGAGCTGGGATGGACCTCGGAGATTCCGGAGCTCGGCGACACGATGACGTTGTAGAACCGCCACACGAAGGGCGCCGTCCGCGGACGGCGCCCGAATGTCCTCTGGATGGTCCGGTGGGCCGTCAGTCCGCCTCAGGCTCCGGGTCCGGCGTGGCGGCCTTCGGGGTCTTCGCGGCCTTCGGGGTCTTCGCGGCCTTCGGAGTCTTCGCGGCCTTCGGGGTCTCGACAGCTTCTGCGGTCTTCGCGGCAGCCTTCGTTGCCGGCTTGCTCGGCTCCGGCTCAACCGCCGTCTCGGACGAGGCCTTGGTCTCGGCCTTGCTCGGCTCGGCCTTGCGGCCGCCACCACCGAAGACGCCCTTGGCGCGATCCATGAGCGAGGTCTTTCCGCTCTCGGAGCCCGCCTCCTGCTTCGGCTTGAGCTCGTAGTCGATGAACTCGATGATCGCGAGCTGCGCGCCGTCGCCGCGGCGCCTCCCGAGGCGCATGATGCGTGTGTAGCCGCCCGGCCGCTCGGCGAAACGCGGGGCGATCTCGTCGAACAGGCGGCGGACGACGTCCTTGTCGCTCACCATCTCGAGAACCCGGCGCCGCGCAGGCAGGGAGCCGGTGCGCGCGAGGGTCACCATCCGCTCGGCGAGCGGACGGAGCTCCTTCGCCTTCTCCACGGTGGTCACGATCCGCTCATGGGCGAACAGCGACGTCAGCTGGTTGCGGAACATGGCCTTGCGGTGGGCGGAGGTCCGTCCCAGCTTGCGGCCGCTCATTCGATGTCGCATGGGTCCTTCTCCAGTGCCGCCGAGGCGGCCCCACGGCAGCCGCCGCGGGCTCCGCCCTACATGTCGAGCTTCATTCCGAAGCCGAGGCCGAGTGCCTCGAGCTTGTCCTGGACCTCCTTCAGCGACTTCTCGCCGAAGTTGCGAATCTCCACCATCTCACGCTCGGAGCGGGAGACGAGATCGCGGAGAGTTCGGATGTTCGCGTTCTTGAGGCAGTTCATCGACCTGATCGAGAGCTCGAGGGTGTCGATCGACTGGTCGAGGATGCTGTCCTCCTCCGGTCGTCCTTCGCTGGTCTCGGCCTCGGGGGCCGCCTCGATCCCGGCGAGACGAGTGTAGATGTCCATGTGCCCCTGGACCAGCTGGGCGGCCTGGCTGAGAGCCTCCTCCGGCGTAATGGTGCCGTTGGTCCAGACCTCGAGCACGAGCCGCTCGTAGTTGGTCATCCGGCCGAGGCGAGCCGCCTCGACCCGCAGGTTGGCCTTGCGGACCGGCGAGTGGGCGGAATCGATCGGGATGAAGCCGAGGTCGAGGTCCTCGGTCTGGTTCTCCTCGGCCTGGATGTAGCCACGGCCCGGGGCGACGCGGACGCTCATCTTCAGCTGACCGTCAGCGGACAGGGTCGCGACATGGACATCGGGGTCGATCACCTCGATCAGGTGCGATCCCCGGAACTGCCCGGCAGTGACCTCGCCCGGACCCTTGGCCTCGAGGCTGAGGTAGGTCGGCTCCTGTCCGTGGATCCTGAACGGGATCTTCTTGAGGTTGAGAATGATGTCGGTGACGTCCTCGACGACACCGGCAACCGCCGAGAACTCATGGTCGGCGCCGTCGATCTTGACCGCGGTGATGCCGGCCCCGGGGATCGACGACAGCAGGGCGCGCCGCAGGGCATTGCCCACGGTCGTTCCCCATCCGCGCTCGAACGGTTGGGCGACGAACCGTGCGAAGATCGCGCTCCGCTCGGGGTCGTCGCTCGTGACCTGTGCTGGTCGCTGGAACTCGTACCAGATCATGCCGCCTCCACGTCGTCAGCGGGAGTAGAGCTCGACGATGAGCTGCTCCTGGATCGGGAATCGGATCTCTTCGCGGGCCGGCAACTCGAGCACCTTGCCGCGGAACGCGTCGGACTCCACCTCGAGCCACGCCGGGACACCGCGCCCCTGGGCGAACTCCAGCGCCTCCCGGATCAGCGGGTTGGTGCGACTGGACTCCTGGACCGCGACCTCCATACCGGAGCGCACGCGGAACGACGGCACGTCCACTCGACGACCGTTGACCTGGATGTGGCCGTGGCGGACGAGCTGTCTCGCCTGCGCCCTGGAGGTCGCAAAACCGAGCGAGTAGACGACGTTGTCCAGACGCAGCTCGAGCAGTCGCAGCAGGGTCTCGCCGGTGACGCCCTTGCGGCGCGCAGCTTCGGTGAAGGTCCGCCGGAACTGACCTTCGAGCAGACCGTAGATGCGGCGCAGCTTCTGCTTCTCGCGCAGCTGCGTCCCGAATGCCCGCACCTTGCGCCGGCGGCCGGCGCCGTGTTGGCCGGGAGGCGTGTTCCGCCGCTCGATGGCGCACTTCTCCTTGAAACAACGCTCGCCTTTGAGGAACAGCTTCATGCCCTCGCGACGGCACAGACGACAGACGGGCCCACGATACCGTGCCACGATCCGATCTCCTTGCTACACGCGGCGCCGCTTGCGCGGGCGGCAGCCGTTGTGGGGAATGGGGGTGATGTCGCGGATACTGCGGATGTCGAGACCCGCCGCCGCAACCGCCCGGATCGCCGACTCACGCCCCGGTCCCGGCCCCTTGACGCGGACGTGGACGCTGCGCACGCCGTGCTCAGCCGCCTGGTCGGCAGCGTTCTTGGCGGCCAGCTGGGCCGCATAGGGCGTGCCCTTGCGCGATCCCTTGTAGCCGATACGCCCGCCGGAGGACCAGCACAGCGTCATGCCACTCGGGTCGGTGAAGGTGACGATCGTATTGTTGAACGTCGCGTGGATGTTGGCGACAGCCTGGGGAACGTTCTTGCGTTCCCGGCGAGGCTTGCGGGCGGTCTTGCGATCCTTGGCCATTCGAGACTCCTGAGCCTACTTCTTGCCAGCCTTCTTCTTGCCGGCGACGGCTTGACGCCGCGGTCCCTTGCGCGTCCGGGCGTTGGTATGGGTGCGCTGACCGCGCGCCGGCAGACCGCGACGGTGCCGGATACCACGGTAGGACCCGATCTCGATCAGACGCTTGATGTTCATGGCCACCTCCCTGCGGAGGTCGCCCTCGACCTTGCCCTCGTCCTGGATGATGCGCTGGATGCGCAGCACCTCGTCCTCGGAAAGGTCTTTGATCTTGATCCCTTCCTCGACACCGGCCTTGGCGAGGATCGTTCTCGCACGCGTCCGGCCGATACCGAAGATGTAGGTGAGTCCGATCTCGACCCGCTTGTTGGACGGCAGATCAACACCTGCAATGCGAGCCACCTGTAACCTCCCGGATCAGCCTTGCCGCTGCTTGTGCTTCGGGTTTTCGCAGATCACGCGGATCACACCCTTGCGGCGAATGATTTTGCACTTCGGACACATGGTCTTCACTGACGGACGAACTTTCATCGCCGCCCCCTTCACTTGTACCGGTACACGATGCGTCCCCGCTTCAGATCGTAGGGGGACAACTCCACAAGCACCTTGTCACCAGGAAGAATGCGAATGAAGTGCTTGCGCATCTTTCCCGAGATGTGCGCGAGCACCTCGTGGCCGTTTTCGAGCTCGACCTTGAACATGGCGTTCGGCAACGGCTCGACGACCGTCGCGACCACCTCGATCGCCTCTTCCTTCGCCATTCATGACTCCCCAAGTCCCAGGATTCGGTGCCCTTCATGGGTAACCGCCACCGAGTACTCAAAATGGGCAGCGAGTCTACCGTCTTCCGTACGGGCTGTCCAGCCGTCATCGTCGACCTTCACCCGCCAGCTTCCCTCCGTGATCATCGGTTCGATGGCGAGCACGAGACCCGGCTTGAGCAGGTGCCCCTGACCCGGCGGCCCGTAGTTCGCCACCTGCGGGTCCTCGTGGAGCGCGCGACCGATGCCGTGTCCGACGAACTCTCGCACGACGCCGAAGCCCTCAGCCTCGGCGGTGGTCTGTACGGCCGCACCGATATCGCCGAGCCGGCTGCCCGGACGCACCTGGGCCACCGCCCGTTCGAGGCACCTCTTCGTGGTCTCGATCAACCTCGCCGCGGTCCCGTTGACCTCGCCGATCGCGAAGGTGATGGCAGAGTCGCCGAAAAAACCGTCGACCACGGCACCACAGTCCACGCTCACCACGTCTCCCGCGGCCAGGCGCGTCTTGCGGTTCGGGATGCCGTGCACGATCACGTCGTTGAGCGACACGCACAGGGTCGCGGGATATCCACGGTAACCCTTGAACGCGGGCCGACCGCCGCTCTCGATGATCATCGCCTCGGCGAGCTCGTCGAGCTCCGCGGTCGACATGCCCGGACCGGCGGCGTCGCGGACCGCGTTCAGCACCCTGTGGACGAGACCGTTGGCCCGGTCCATGACGTCGAGCTCGGTGTCCGACTTCAAGAAGATCATGCGACCACCGCCGCACCCACTGCTGCCAGCACGTCGGCCGCCACCTCGCGACGCGGCCTGTTGGCGTCCACCCGAACCAGGATGCCGCGGGCCTCGTAGAGTCCGGCCAGCGGCGAGGTCTTCTCGCGATAGACCTGGAGCCGCGCCCGAACGACATCCTCGCGGTCGTCGGAGCGCTGCACCAGCGGCTCACCGGTCACGTCGTCGATATCGGGCTGCCGCGGAGGGTCGAGCTCGACATGGTAGACGCGGCCGGAGGGCGGATGGACTCGCCGCCCACTGAGCCTGCGCACGATCACGTCGTCGCTTGCGTCGAGCAGGATCACCCGCTCGACACGGCGGCCGAGCTCGGCGAGCAGATCGTCGAGCAGGACCGACTGCTCGACGGTGCGCGGGAAGCCATCGAGCAGGAAGCCTCGCTTACACCCCTCCTGGTCGAGACGGTGGACCAGGATGCCGGCCACGAGACGGTCGGGCACCAGCTCACCACGCGCCATGGTCGCCGCGACCTCGCCGCCGACCGGGGTGCCGGAGCGGACTTCTTCGCGCAGCAGATCACCGGTGGCGATGTGCGGCACGTTGTAGGTCCCGCTCAGCATCGCGGCCTGCGTCCCCTTACCGGACCCGGGGGGTCCGAGAAGGACGAGGTCGAGGCTCGAGTAGCAGGCGGACATCAGCGTCTCCCGCGGAGCCTTCCACGGCGCATGAAACCGTCGTAGTGGCGCATGACGAGCTGGGACTCGAT
>CAZQYU010000127.1:0-8589 GCA_964597585.1 uncultured Thermoanaerobaculia bacterium | reverse complement strand
GACACCGACGCATGAAGGTCGCTGCATTGTAACCGTGCGCGCAGTCGTGCGCACGATGCGCACGGCGTGAAGGGTGAAGAGAGAAGAGTGAAGAGCCTGACAGACAAGAGGTAAGACGCTAGACGCTAGACGCGAGACGTCCGGCAGCGGGCAGAGCGCGCTTCCTGGCGAGACGCGAACCCTGGGGAACAGGTTTGTTTGGAGGGGCCGGTGTGCGATGCACTTCTAGCTTCTAGCTTCTAGCCTCTCGCTCTTCCGGGCGTCTCGCGTCTTGCCTCTCGCGTCTTGCTTCTCCCGTCCTCCTCTACACTGTTCCCATGTCCGAGGACGAACCCGAGCTGGCGTTCTACGCCGCGGTCGAAGACCTGTTCGCGACCCTGCGCGGCCAGCCCCACGTGCTGTCGCCGAAGGACTTCCACCTCATGCGCGAGTGGTGGCGGGACGGTGTCCCGCTCGCCGCGGTCGGCGCCGGCCTCGCCGAGGTCGCGGCCCGCCGGAGTGCGCGCGGGGACGACGACCCGGTGGTCAGCCTCGGCTACTGCCGCCACGCGATCCGAAGGCACGCCAAACGCCTCGCCGAAGCACGCGTGGGTGCCGGCGAGACACTCCCATCGATCGACGCCAAGGAGAACCTCGACGCCCTCGCGGACCGCCTCGCCGGAGACGCGGCGCGCCTCGCACCCGACCTGCCGGCGGTCGCCGCCGCAATCGACGGTGTCGCCCTCGCGGTGCGCCGCGCCCGCGAGCTCGCCGCGGGAGAGCTCGAGGCGCACCTCGCCGAGCTCGAAACCGTGCTGCTCGCCAGGTGTCGAGAGGCCCTCCCCACGGCGCTGCTCGACGAGATCCTCGCGGCCGCCGCATCCGCCGCGGCCGCCTCCGGCGCCGCCGGCGATGCCCTCGAGCGCACGCGGCGGGCCCTGATCGACCGCGAGCTGCGCCGGCGCCTCGGCCTGCCGCGCCTGGAGCTGACGTGGCGGTGACGGTCCAGGTCGAGAGGATCGCCGGGGGCGGAAAAGGAGTCGCCCACCATGACGGCGAGACCTGGTTCGTCGCGGGCGCACTTCCCGGTGAGACCGTGGCGGCTGAGGCCGTCCGCCGACGAGCGGGGATCGTCGAAGCCGAGACCGTCACCGTGCTCGCGGACCCGAGCCCCGACCGCCATCCCGACCCGTGTCCCCACGCCCCGAGCTGCGGGGGCTGCGACTGGCCCCACGTCACGCCCGATGCCGACGCCGCCCTCAAGCGCGAGGCCGCAGCCGGGTCCGCACGCGGCACGCCAGAGCTTGCCGCCAGGCTCCTCACGGCGCCCCTCCAGAGCTCTCCCCTCGCCTATCGGCTGCGCTCGCGCCTCCACTGGCGACCCGAGGCAGGAGTGCTGGGCTTCTACTCCCGCAGGAGCTGGGAGCCGGTGGCGATCCCGTCCTGCCGAATCGTCTCGCCCCGCCTCGCCGAGGCCATCCCCCGCCTTGCCGAGGCCCTCGCTGCCAGCGCCGACGGGCCGGTCGACCTCGAGTGGCTCGAGGACCTCGAGGGCGCTGTGGCGGTCGTCGGTCTGCGGCCGGCTCGCGGGGGTCCGGGATCGATTCCGCCGGCCTGGCTGCCGGAGCGCACCCGGCTGGAGGGGATCATCGACGGTTGCCACGTGCTGTCGGCCTCCGGCGCGCTCGCGGCCGGTTGGGGCACCGCTCACGTGGTCATGAGGTTGCCGATCCCGCTCGAGGTCCCGATCGGCGCGTTTTTCCAGGGCAACCGGCACCTGGTGCCCTGGCTGTTCACGCGTGTCGGCGAGCTCGCACCGCCCGGCGAGGAGCCCATGTGGGACCTCCATGCGGGAGTCGGGCTGCTTGCGGCTGCCGTCCTCGACAGGGGACCGCGTGCCGCTGTTCTGGTCGAGCCCTACCGCCCGTCGGCTCTGGCCGCCGCACGCAATCTGCCCGATGCGAAGGTCGCGGTCGGCCGCACCGCCGAGGCGTACCTCGGGAGCCACCGGCGGCTCCCGCGGAAAGCGCTGGTGCTCACGGACCCGCCACGGGCGGGCCTCACGGCGGAGCTCAGGTCACGGCTCGCGGGCTGGCATCCCCGGACGATCCTGATGCTCGGCTGCGACCCCGCCACCTGGGCGAGGGACGCCGGGTTCCTGATCGAGCGCGGCTATGAGCTGACCCACGTCGAGCTGATCGACCTGTTCCCGTCGACGCACCATGTCGAGGTGCTCGCCGTGCTGGTCTCAGAGTGAGAAGGTGAGAGGGTAAGAAGGTGAGGAGGGTCGGATCGCGAGACGTGAGACGTGAGACGCCAGACGACGGCGATTTCCTCGTAGGGGCGGAGCTTGCCTCCGCCCGGCGAAACCGTCCCCGGTATCGGCACGGGAGCAGACAAGCTGCTCCCCTACGAGTTGCCAGGACGCGAGACGTGAGACGTGAGACGCCAGACGACGGCGATTTCCTCGTAGGGGCGGAGCTTGCCTCCGCCCGCGGGTACTTGATCACGAAGGCAGCTGGCGGGCGCACGCAAGGTGCGCCCCTACGAGCTGCAGACGGGTGAGGAGTCAGGATCGCGAGACGTGAGAAGCGAGACGCGAGACGCGGACGCGCCTGGCGGCGCGGGTGAGGCGTGAGGAGTCAAGAGTGAAGAGTCTCGGAGACAGAGAGGGACGGGCAAGACTCGTGAGGTTGCGTGGGCGCCCACTCTTCACTCCTCACTCTTCACTCTTCACTCCTGACACCTCGTCGGAACGCGCACTGCGGCCCCTGTGGGGCCTGGCGACCGGCACCGCGGCTGGCGCGGTGGCAGCCCTCGCGACGGCGGTTCCGACGCCGCGCGCTCTGCTCGCGGCGCTGGTGATCTCAGGGATCGCGGCCGCGCTGATCGCGCTCGTCCGGCGCCCGCACCGCGCACTGCTGTGGCTTCTGGTCGGGCTCGCGCTCGGCGGCGGCCGCGGGCTTGCCCGCAGGGCCGGCGAGCTCGTGCTCGAGGGGCGGCAGACCGGCGCCGGCCCGCTCGCGCTGCGGGTCGAGGGCACCGTTCGTGAGGCGTGGCGCCCGGCACCCTGGGGATTTCGGACCCGACTCTCGGTGGCAGCCGCGCAGCACCGGGGCGACGATGTCGGGCTGCCGCACACGCTGACGCTGGAGGTGCGCGGCGCCGACCGGATCGACGCGCTCCCGCTCCCGGGAACGGCCGTCCGGTTCCTCGCCGAGCTCCGCGGCACACCGCGGCGACCGCTGCTGCTCGCCTCCTCGCCGCGGCTGATCGAGGCGCTGTCGCCACCTCGCGGCCTCGACGCGCTTCGGGAGCGCGCCGTCGCCCGCCTGCTCGCCGCTGCCGGCACCGACGCGGACCGCATCCGCGCCGCCGAGATGGCTGCGGCCCTCATCCTCGGCCGTCGCGACCTGCTCCCGGCGGCGCGTCAGGACGCCTGGCGGCGCTCCGGCCTCAGCCACCTGCTCGCGGTGAGCGGGCTCCATGTCGGCGTGGTCGCCGGCACCCTGTGGCTCGTGCTCGCGCTCGCCGGCCTTCGACCCACGTCGGTCAGGGTTGCGCTGCTGCTCGCCGTGCCGGCGTACGCCCTGATCGCCGGCGCCTCGCCCTCAGCCCTGAGGGCCGCGCTCATGGCTGCGGTCTGGCTCGGCGCCCGGCTGATCGGTCGTGCACCCCTCCCGATGGCGGCCGTGCTCCTGGCCGCCACAGCGATGATCGCCGTCAGCCCGACGCTGGTGGGCAATGCCGGCTTTCAGCTCACGATCCTGGTGACCGCGGCGCTGGTGCGCTGGACGCCGGCGGTCGCGGCCCGTCTCCCGGGACCCCGTCCCGTTGCCACGGCTGTGGCCGTGCCGATCACGGCTCAGGTCGCGGCGGCGCCTCTGATTGCGTGGCACTTCCGCAGGATCGCCCCCGGCACCGTGGCGGCCAACCTCGTCGCGGCACCGCTGCTCGCACCCACCCTGGTGACCGCAGCGGTCGCCACGCTGACCGCCGGCTTCGCCGCACCGATCGCTCGCGGAGCGCTCGACGTCCTCGGATTCCTCGTCCGTGCGCTCTGGTGGGCGGGCGGAGCCGCGCGTGCAGCTTCGTGGACCGCCCCGCGCGCCGGCCCGGCAGCCGTGCTCGTTCTCGCGGTGGTCGCCGTGCTCGCTCTCCTGCCCGGCCGGCCCGGACGACTCGGCGCGCTGGCATGGCTCGCGGCGCTCGCCGGGATCGCGCTGTGGACCGTCGCCGGTCCCTGTGGCCTGAGGACGGGCGTGACGCTGGTTCCGGTCGGCGAGGGCACGTCGGCCCTGCTCGACGCAGCCGGATCGCCGGTGCTCGTGGATGGCGGGCGCGATCCGGTCGAGGTCTCACGGCTGCTCGCGGATGTCGGCGTGCGGCGACTCGAAACGGTCGTCGCCAGCCACCCCGACGCCGACCACATCGGCGGCATCCCTGGCGTCCTCGCGGACGTCGGCGCCAACCGTCTGGTGCTCCCGCGCTGGGCGATGGCGGAGCCCGAGTCGGTCCCGTTGCTGCGCGCCGCCCGGCGGCGCGGTGCTGCGATCGTGCCGGTCGCCGCCGGTTTGACCCTGCACAGTGGCGGCTGGCGCCTGGATGTGCTGTGGCCTCCGGCCCCTGCGCCCGAGGTCAGCGACAACGAGCGCTCGCTCGTGGTTCGGGCGAGCTCTGCCAGCGGCACCGTCCTGATCACCTCCGACATCGGCGTCGAGACCGAACGGATCCTGGCCGCCCGCCGCGACCTGGGTTGCGACGTCCTGGTCGTTCCACATCACGGGAGCAGCACCTCGACCTCGTCCGCGCTGCTCGCCGCCGCCGCCCCGTCCATCGCCCTGGTGCCCGCCGGCCCGTTCAACACCCACCACCACCCGAGCCCTTCGGTGACCGCACGCCTGGGCCGGGCGCACGTGCCCTATCGCCTCCCGGTCCGCGATGGCTGGTGCGGTGCGACGCCGGCGTCCGGCCTATGGACGGCGTGGCCGTGAGCCCGGAACCGCTCCTGGTGGTGGCCGGACCGACCGCGTCCGGCAAGAGCCAGCTCGGGCTCGAGGCTGCCGAGGCGCTCGGCGGCGAGATCGTGTCGGCCGACGCCTTCGCCGTCTACCGCGGGCTCGACATCGGCACCGACAAGCCGGACGTTGACGCTCGCCGCCGGGTGCCGCACCACCTGATCGACGTGGTCGACCCGACGATACGATGTTCCGCCGGCGACTGGGCCGCGTCGGCCGCCGACGCGATCGCGGACATCCGAGCGCGCGGCAGGACACCGATCGTGGTCGGTGGCTCGCACTTCTACCTGCGTGCGCTCGTTCTCGGTCTGTTCCCCGCACCGCCGGCAAACCCCAAAGTGCGCGCCAGGCTCGCCGCCGAGTGGCGGGCTGACCCGCTGGCGCTCCACGCGCGCCTTCGCGTCATCGATCCTGAGTCCGCTCAGCGGATCCCAGCCGCCGATCGCCAGCGCATGATCCGCGCGCTGGAGGTCTTCGAGACCACCGGTACGACACTCTCCGAGGCATGGAAATCGACCCGTCGCAGCCCTCGCTATAGGGCTCTCTTCGTTGCGCCAAACCGCGCCAGAAGAGAGCTGTATGTTAGAATCGATACGCGTGTCGAGGCGATGTTCGCAGGTGGTCTGGTGGAGGAGGTGAGACAGCTTCTCGAACAAGGAGCTCCTCGTGATGCCCACGCGTTCAAGGCGATCGGCTACCGCGACGTGATCTCTTTCATCGATGACCGCTGTGACCTCTCAACCGCTATTTCCGCCACGAAACGACAGAGCCGGAATCTTGCAAAGCGTCAGCTGAGCTGGCTCCGCCACCTCGACGAGGGGACCCTGCGGTGGGTCGCTCCGGCGGAGCAAGGCGGGGTCACCGAGCTGGTCGCGCAGTGGCGCGGCCACTGGAATGGGAGTGGGGAGTCATGACCAAGCCGGCGAGCAGCACCATCAATGTCCAAGACCCTTTCTTCTACCAGCTCCGCAAGGAGGCTCGCACGGTTCACGTCTACCTGGTGAGCGGCAAGCGACTGACCGGCATCCTGAGGCGCTTCGACCGGTACGCCGTCGTGCTCGAGAACCACGGGCTGGAGCAGCTGGTGTACAAGCACGCCATCGCGAGCATCAGCCCGGCGACCGCCTACACCGAGCAGAATGAGCCCCGCCCGTAACCCGGAGCGGTCCTTCGCCGTCGCCCGCACCGCACTGATTCAATGTGCCGCGGCGCTGGCCGCAGTGGTGTGGCTGATGGTGGCCGCGGGCTGTGCGACGGCCCCGCCGCCCGCCGGCCACGCAGCCTTCGATCTCCCGTCGCCGCTGGAGGGACCGGGCCGTCCCGATCTCGACCGCGCCGCCCAGCGCGCTCTGGCTCGCGGCTGGGCCGACCTCCAGGCCGGACGTCCCGACGCGGCTGCAGCACAGGCCGGCGACGCCTCGGCGACCACGGCCGGCCGCCTGCTCGCTCTGCAGGCAAAGCTAGAGCAGGGCGACACGCCGACCAAGGCCCTCAGCGCCCTGGTGGCCGACGCCCCCGGCTACGCCGCCGCGTGGGTCACCCTTTCCATCGCCGCCGAGCGGGGCGACGACGAGGCGACGGCCCTGGAGGCCGCGCGACGAGCTGCCGAGCTGTGGCCGCACTCGCGCTGGCGGAGCCGCGCCGATGAGCTCAGCGACCGCTGGGTCGACGGCAGGATCCAGGCGGCCCGCACCGCCCTTGATGCCGGCAACGCCGAGACCGCCCTCAGTGATGCCGAGAAGGCCTTGAAGCTCGCGCGGCAGCGCAGCGACGCCGGCGCGCTCGCCGCTCGGGCCCTGCTCGCTCTCGACCGGGTCGACGACGCAGCTGCACAGCTCGAGGGCCTGCCGGCGAGTGCCGAAAGGACCTTCATGGAAGGCGAGATTGCCGAGCGTCGGGGGGACCTGACGACGGCGATGGAGCGTTACGACTCGCTGCCGTCCGGCTACCCGGGACGCAACGTCGCCGTCATGAGGGCCCAGCTCGGCTGGCGGCTCGCGAACGCGCCCGAGTGGGTGCACGACGCTCTCGCGTCGCCCCACATCGACCGGGCCCAGCTCGCCGCTCTGCTGGTGACCATGATCCCAGGCCTCGAGGGCATCGAGGGCGGCGCGGTACCCCTGATCACCGACGTCGTCGACCTTCCCATGTGCAACGACATCCTTTTGACAGTTCGCCTGGGCGTGCTCGAAGCGGATCCCGTCGAGCGGCGCTTCTTCCCCGAGCGACCGGTGACCGCTGCCGAGGTCGGGGACGCCCTCGACGCCGTGAGCCACCTGCTCGGGCTGCCGCCGCCCGTGTGGTGCAAGCCAGCCCAACCCGCCCAGGCTGGATGCATGGTGCTGCCCCATCCGCCAAGCGGGCGCGCGGTCGCCGACCTGGTGCTCGCGGTGCAGGGAGGAGAGCCGTCATGAGCCAGGCGGTCGTGGAGCTGCTGTCCGGCATCGAGCTCTTCACGGAGCTGGACCCGGAGGAACTCGCCAAGGTCGCAAGCCTCAGCCAGATGCGCAGCGTCAGCAAGGACGTCGCGATCTTCCATGCGGGTGACATCGCGGACGCGGTCTTCATCGTCGCCCGCGGCAAGGTCAAGGTCGTGGTGACCTCGTCGGACGGGCGCGAGTTCATCCTGACCGTGCTCGGCGCCGGCCAGGTCTTCGGCGAGATGGCCCTGATCGAGGAGGCGCCCCGCTCCGCAGCCGTGATCACCGCGACGGCGGTCGAGCTGGTCGTGATCAGCCGCGAGGACTTCCATCACCTGCTCGCCACCGAGCCTCGGATCTCGCGCAAGCTGCTCGCGATCCTGTCGCGCCGACTGCGCCGCGCCAACACCAAGATGGAGTCGCTCGCCTACATGGACGTCGCCGGGCGGCTCGCACGCTACCTGCTCGACCTCGCCCGCGACCACGGTCAGCGCCTCGGCAACGGCTGGATCGTGGTGCGCCGACCGACCCACTCCGACATCGCGCACTCGATCGGTACCACTCGCGAGACCGTCTCCCGGCTGATCAACGAGTTCGAGGAGAGCTTCGGCCTGGTCAACAAGGGCAAGTTCACGTACATCCGGGAGCATCTCCTGGAGTGAAGAGTGAAGAGAAGGTAAGAGGCTAGAAGCTAGAAGTACATCGCACGCTCGCCCCTTCCCAAGCAACCCCATGCCCCTGCATCCGCCCCTCGTGTGGGGATCAGCTCTGCCCCTCCGATCGCGTTCCCCAACTTCTCGCGTCTCGCTTCTCGCGTCTCGCGGCTGTGCCGCCGTGTAGAATCTTCCCGCCATGAACGACTCGCTGAGCTTCTTCAACACCCTCTCGCGGCGGCTGGAGCCGTTCGTGCCGCTGGAGCCCGGCACCGCCCGGCTCTACACCTGCGGGCCGACGGTCTACAACTACGCGCACATCGGCAACCTGCGCACGTTCCTGTTCGAGGACGTGCTGCGGCGGACGCTGCGCCTGTTCGGCTTCGGCGTCACCCAGGTGATGAACCTCACCGATGTCGACGACAAGACGATCAGGGGTGCCCTCGAAGCGGGCGAGGACCTCAGGACCTACACCGACCGCTTCATCGCCGCGTTCCACGAAGACATGGCCACATTGCG
>CAZQYU010000126.1:0-8593 GCA_964597585.1 uncultured Thermoanaerobaculia bacterium | reverse complement strand
GCGCGAGCGCCACGGGGTCGTTCGCCATGTCCGGCGCGAGCACCTTGAGCGCGACATCGCGGTCAAGCTTGTGGTCGCGGGCTCGGTAGACGTCACCCATACCGCCCGAACCGAGCGGGGTGAGGACCTCATACGGCCCGAGGCGGCTGCCTTCAGAAATCGACATGTGACGACGATCGAAACCGCAGGGTTGGTGTTCCGATTCCAAATCTGTCATTGAGACGTGCCCGTAACCGTAAGTATGATGAGATATGCAGATTAGTTCATCGAACGTGCCGCGGCCGCGCGTACGCCCTGGTCGTCGTCGCCGGCCAGCTTCTCGAGCAGCAGACGGGCTCGGGCGCCCGCGAAGAACCGGAGGCCGCGAGCTGCGGCAGCACGAACATGGGGGTCCGGGTCTCCCGCGAAGCGCTCGGCGAGCCCGAAGCCCTCGTCGACGGTGATGGGCCCGGCCACGACCGCGATCGGCAGGGCCTCGGCAACCGCGAGGCGGACCTCCGGGGCTGGGCTCTCGGCCGCGCGACGGAGCGCGTCATCCGACGCCGCCGATGCGCCCAGGGCGAGAGCCGCCGCCGCCGCGGAACGAACCTCACCGTTGCGGTCGGACAGCGCCTTCTCGAGCGCGGGGACGGCGGGATCTCCGAGGCGTGCCAGGGTCGAGGCGACCAGCTCGGGGATGGGCAGCCCCCCGGTCATTGCGGCGGTGACCGCGCGCCGGATCGCGCGCGGGTCGGAGCCGATGCCGAGGTCCGGCTGATCATCCGCGGGGGGGGGCCGGACCATGTCGAGCACCGGTGGGACCGCGCGTGGATCGGCCAGCTCCTGGAGGCAGTAGACCGCCCGGCCGATGTCGCCAGGGCGGCCGGCAATGTCGGTGAAGTCGCGGATGTAGATGTCCAGGCGGCCTGGATCGCACGGTCCCGGCTTCGCCATCTGAACGGGTACCAACAGGACCGCCATGTTGCGCGCCCTCCGCGCCTGAGTCTGGGCGGAGTCGAGACGCAGGTCGCGTCGACCCAGCAGATGCGATGCGAGCAGAACGAGCGGCAGGGCAATCGCTGCAGCGATCGCCGCCCGGCGGATCCAGACACGGCGTTGGAGGCGCGCGTGAGGGGTCGCCGCGATCCGGCTGGTCGGTTCGACGCGCGTGCTCACCGCCGGACGCTCCTGTATTCCCCACGCAGCGCCCATCTCGGTGAGCCGACGGCGGACGCCGTCGGGGCGGAGCCAGCCGAAGCCGCGGTTGCCGAGGTCGCGCAGTAGCCGTTCGACGTCGTGCTCGTTCCACTCCGGACGCAGCCTGCCCGATCCGACCTGCGGGACCTGCTGTGCGAGAAAGACCTCGAGGTGCGGCCGGGCCGCGTCGTCCCACTCCGCGAACGGGCGAACCTGCGGGCGCCAGTCGAGGTACCAGATGCGCGCGCTCCCGTCGGTGCTCGCGCTCAGGGCTCGTCTCCCGGCCCGGTCGATCGCGACCGATGTGACCGCGTCGGTGTGGCCCTCGAAGGTCCGCTGACAGCTGCGGGACCGCAGCTCCCACAACGCCAGCCGACCGCTCTTCACACCGATCAGGGCGAACCTCCCGTCGGGCGTCAGGGCCGCCCGGCGCGGACCGTCCAGGCCCTCGTCGAGGACCCGCAACGAACGCTTGCGCTCGATCTCCCACAGTCGGACGCTCCCCTCGTCCCCGACACTGAGCGCGAAGCGGCCGTCGCTGGACCAGTCGAGGTCGAGCACCGCCTGGGCGTGGCCCTTGAGCTCACCGATGCTCCGTCCGGAAACGACGTCCCACAGCAGCAGCGAGCCGTCGTCGCCTCCGGTGAGCGCGAGGCGCCCGTCCGGGCCGACGGCGGCTGAGAGGACCCGCCCGAGGTGGCCGCGCAGCACGTGCCGGCAGCCGCCCGTCGAGGGGTCCCACACCCGGGCGGTGCCGTCGTCGCTCGCGCTCACGGCGGTGCGTCCGAGCGGGTCGAGCGCCAAGGCGTTGACGCGCGCCTCGTGGCCCCCGAGCTGCTGCAGCAGATCGCCCTCCTCGAGGTCCCACAGCCGCACCACGCCGTCGAGGTCGGCGCTCGCGATCTGGCGATTTCCGGCGAGAAAACACAGTGCGAGCGGCACCGACGGCGTCGCGAGCACCGCCTCTCGGCCGCCCTCCGGCCACGACCACACCACGATCCGGCGGTCCCGCCCGCCCGAGAGGGCGCGTTGACCGTACCCGGCGATGGCGGCGCTCACGACCTCTCCCTCGTGGGCGTCCAGCACGCGCTCCTGCCAACCGTCGCGCAGCCCCTCCCGGGGGAACAGCGACGCGATCCGCGCCGACAGGTCCACCGCCTCCCGCGCCCGCGTGTAACCGGCGACACTCCGCGCGCTCTCGACCGCCGCCAGCGCCTTGTCGAACCTCTCTGAGCTCATCAGGTTTCGAACGGTGTCGATCCGGCTCTGGAACCGCTGTCCGCGCTCGGCGGCCTCACTGGAGGTGACGGGCACGGCGAGGGCCCACGTCGGAGGGTCGGCGCGGACCCCGTGCAGGCGCGGTCGGTGGACCTCGTCGCCGACCGCGAGCAGCACCTGAGCCCAGTCGGCCGAAGCGGCGACCGCGGTGATGGGCTCGTCGCGGCTCACGGCGAGCAACGGCTCGCCGGAGTCGAGGTCCCACACGCGCAGGGTCCTGTCGGCGCCCGCGGACAGGCATCGGGCGCCGTCGGCGTCCAGCGCGAGCCCGCGTACGGCTCCTCGGTGGCCGTGCAGCGTGCGGAGTGGCTCACCGCCGTCGGCCGCCCACGTTCGCAGGTCCCCGTTCTCGCCCGCGGTGACCAGGCGGGCTGTCCGGGAGTCGATCGCGACCGCGGTGACCGCGCCGTCGTGGGCTGCAAACGATGTGGACTCACTGCCGGCGTCGAGGTCGACCACCACCACGCGGCCGTCGGCGCCGCCGACAACGGCGCGTCGGCCGTCGCGGTCGAGCGCGAGCGCGGTGGCGTTCCCGGGATGGGTTTTGAGCGCCACGAGACGGCGGCCGCTCGCCGCGTCCCACGTGAACAGCGTTCCGGCGGATCCCACCCCCGCGGCGAGCCGGCCGTCATGGCTGAGCGCGAGCGCTGCGAGCAGGCCGGAGTGGAGCTGGAGTCGACCGGTCGTTGCGCCGTTTGCGATGTTCCACACCGCCACGGCGTCGCCTTCCGCGGCACTCAGACAGTGCTGGCCGTCCGGTGTGAGCGCTGCCGAGCGCACCCTGGCACCCTCCTGGTGCTCCAGCAGACGGACCGGCTCGCTGCGCCGCAGGTCCCAGATCGTCAATATCCGGGACTCCCCTCCGGCGAGGCCGATGCGGCCGTCCGGAGTGACCGAGAGGAAGCCGACCCGCGTGCACGACGGCGACAGGCGCCCCGCCATCAGGACGGTCGGCAGCAGCTCCTCGGCGGCGGACTCGAGCTTGTCGGGGAGCTCGGGCGCGAACCGTCGCGCCTCCTGGTACAGGCGTTCGGCTGCTGCGGCGTTTCCGGATCGCAAGCTGGCGAACGCGTAACACACCAGCATCCGTGGATCGGACCGCAGCGTGCCGCCCTCGTGCCGAAGGAGGTCCGTCGCCCGCTGCCAGAGGCCGTCCTCGCCGCTGTCGGCCGCGAGCGCGACGAGCGCCGCCGCAAAGTCCCGCGCGACCTCGGGGGCGTGCTCCGGATGGTCGGCCGCGAGGCGGAGCCGACCGACGGCGTCATGGAAGCGACCCAGACGCAGCAGCGCGCGGCCGGCGAGGAGGTGGTCCCTCCAGCCCGTCTCGCCGGCGCTGCGCAGCTCCTCCAGCGTTCGCACGAGCTCGTCATCGCTGCCGCCAAGATGGAGCCACTCATAGAGGGCGAGGTTGAAGCGGGCGCCGACGTGGCCAGGATCGGTTTCGACCGCTGATCGCCACGCACGCTCCGCGTGCCGCCGCCGTCCCAGGAACATGTAGGAGACGCCGCGGTTGCTGAGGGAGTCGGCGAGCAGCTCACCGACGGTCGGCTCCGGGCGGGCGGACGGCCGGCCGAGGAGTCTGCGGTGGAGGTCGCGCAACCGTACGCCGAGCTGGGCGAACGACGGCGGACGCCGCTCGGGTTCCTTGCGCAGGCACGCGTGGAGGAGCTCGGCGAGTGCGAGGTCGAGCTCGGGCGAGAGGTCGCGCGGATGGGGAGCCGGCTGGTCGCGGTGGAGCCGCTCCCACAGGAGTCGCTGCGCCGCCGGGGCTGCGTTGCTCATCGCGGGATCAAGTGCGAACGGCCGCCGGCCGCAGAAGATCTCGTAGAGGACGCACCCAAAGGCGTAGATGTCCGCGGCAGGGCCGGCGGCGTGAGCGCCGGTCCACTGCTCCGGCGCCATGTAGGGAGGGGTTCCCATCGCCGTGCCGCCGACGGTGACCGTCCGCCACACACTGTCGCCGCCGGTTGCTGCCGGATGCGGGATCGTCGAGGACGGTCCTTCGTCCGCTTCGCCCTCGGGTGGCGGTTCGGGCGCCTCCGTCTCGCGGCCGACGAGGCCGAAGTCGGTCACCCGCGCGACCCCGTCCCTGCCGAGCAGCACGTTGGACGGCTTGAGGTCGCGGTGGACCACGCCGCGCTGCCGGCGACCGTCCTCGTCCTCCCAGGCGAAGGTGTGGGCGTGGTCCATTCCAGCCGCGATTTGAATCGCCAGGTCGAGGCGCGCGTCGAGCGGCGCCTTTGGATTCCGCTGGAGCCAGTCGGTGAGCGTGCCCCCGCCGACGTGCTCGATGAACAGGCGCGGCAGTCCGTCGATCTCGCGCACGTAGAAGGCCGTACAGATGTTGGGGTGGAGGCCGAGCGCGATCCACGCTTCCGCTTCGCGCAGAAACCGGGCGTGGCCGTGGGCGCTGGCGAGCATAGCGGGCGACGGCGTCTTCACCGCGACCTCGACACCGAGCTCGCGGTCGAAGACGAAGGTCACCGTGCCCATGCCGCCGCGGACGCTGCCACGGACCTCGTACCGACCTTCGATCAGGGTACCGTCCGACCACTGATCCTCGCGTGGAGGCGACGGCGGCTGGCGTTCCTCGGCGACCGTTCGGGAGGGGGCTGGGGCGTCTGCCCGCCGGCTGTCGTTGCCCAGGGTGCGTGCGACCGGCGCCGGGTCGCCCCCGGAGGCCGGTGCGGAAGCCTCGGTGTGAGGAGGTTGATCGGCCCGGCTCGGCGGGCCTTGGGCCGCGTCCTGATCGACCCCTCCGCCGACGACGGTCGCGAAGCGGCCCCCGTCGAGCGCTGTTGCCGGGACGACCGTGCCCTCGGTGCGAGACGGAGATTGGCCGGTCTCGAGCTCGGTCGCCTCAGGTGCTGCCGATGGCGCTGAAGCGCTCCCTCCACTGCGGTCGGCAGGCGCCATCGTTCGAGGAGGTGAGACGGCGGTCGGCAGGGACGCGGCGAGCCGGGCGATGAGGTCGACGACCCGCTGGTCACCGGGGTCGAGCTGCTCCGCAGAGCGGGCGCAGCTCATCGCCTCTGTGGCCCGGCCCATCCTCTCGAGACACTGGGCCCTGCCGAGCCACCCGGGCAGATGGCGCGGGAAGCGCCGGGTCCACTCTTCGAGCAGGGGCAGGGCGTCGTCCCATCGCCGGGCGCGCAAGAGCTCGGTGAGCTTGCGGCGATGCTCGCGGGAGTCGAAGCCGGTCACAGCCAACCCTCGGCCCGGGCGGCCTCGAGCAGCGCCAGGCGAAAGGTCGCCGCGGTCCGGATGCGCGCACCGAGCTCCTTCTGAACGGCACCGTCCACCGCCTGTGCGATGGCGGTCGGAAGGTCGGGGCGCCGCGTGAGGATCGGGACCGGCTCGCCTTCGATCAGCGCCTCGATCGGGTTCCTGGGTTTGCCGGCCTTCGCGGTGGCTTGGGCCTCGAGCTCCGGAACGTCGAGGGTGAAACGGCCGGTCAGCAGGTGATACAACGTGGCGCCGACCGCGTACACGTCGGCCGGCGGCTGCACGTAGCGGTAGTTGAGGATCTGCTCCGGAGGCATGAACATGAGCGATCCGGCAGCCTCGCCCTCACGGGTGAGGTCGAACAGGGAGTGGCCGGCGTCCTCGAACGACTTCGCGAGCCCGTAGTCGGTGATCTTGGCGACGCCGAAGCCGTGCGACGGCGGCCGGCTGAGGAGGATGTTGGCCGGCTTGAGATCTCGATGGACGAAGCCGTTCGCGTGCAGCGCCTCGAGCCCGGCGAGCACCTGCAGGGCGATCGTGACCGCGAGACGGGGTTCCACCGGTCCATGGAACACCGAGCTGACGAGCTGGCCAACATCGCTGCCCGCCATGTACTCGACGGCGAAGTAGCAGCCTCCCGGGCCGCAGCGGTGATCCAGGAGCCGGGCCAGGTTTCGATGTCGGACCTCCGACTGCACCTGCATCTCACGCTCGAACTGTCGGAATGTCCGTTCGTCGTTCATGCGATCTGGTCGGATCCTCTTGATCGCGCAGACCCTTCGTGTCGCCTGGTCGACGGCCTTGTAGACGATTCCCATGCCGCCGCGCCCGATCTCGCCGAGCACCGAGTAGCCGTCGAAGGTCTCGGCATGCGGGTCGACCTCGCCCATGCATGTCTCGCACAGGTAGACGGCATCCGGAACCTCGGCTGCGCGCCCGTCGTTGTCCGCTGCCTGACTGAGGTCCCGTTCGCAGATCCAGCACGCGAGGCGGGCCGCCGCCTCGGCGACCAGGACGCCTGGCGGGTCGGTCCCCTCGTCGTGCGGTGCGCCTGCGCCTGCCGCCACGCCGGGGGGAGGTCCCGCCGGAGCGCCGCGTGGGGCCACGGCAGGAACCTCGATGACCGGCTGCGTCGCCAGCCGGATGGCCGGATCCTCCTCGGTGACCAACGCCCGGATGAGGGTCCGGCCGACCCGGATCTCATCGCCGTTGCCGACCAGCGCGCGCTCGACCCGCGTGCCGTTGACGAACGTTCCGTTGGTGCTGCCGAGGTCGTTGACGATCAGGTTCGGGGGCCGGATGTCGATCAGGCAGTGGGCTCGCGAGACGTAGCGGTCCGCCTTGGGATCGAGCACCAGGTGGGCCTTGGGCGAGCGCCCGACGAGGAACGAGTCCGCGCCCCGGAAGGTGAAGCTGCGCCCCGTCTCGGGCCCGTCCACCACCACCAGCCGTACCTGCATTCGCGACCTCCCAGGCTCGCCATCGCCTGCCCGCAGCCGGAGGCTGTTCATTGATGGTAGCGCGGCTGGGGGGGCGGTGCGGCCGTGAGCTCCGGCGGAATGGCACGGACCTTGGACCCGTTGTGGGATGAAATGCGTTCTCAGTATCCATACAGCCGCCCCGCCGCAGCGACGCCGTGCTGTGCCGCGGAGGCCTTCACTTTGCGACAAGGAGGCGACATGATCCACCGACCGCTCCGTCTGTTGGTTCTCTGGGGCGCTGCGTGCGCCTTGTGCCTCGCGGCCGTCGTGACCGACGCCGAGGAGGCTTTCCCCGTGACCCACTCGCCGGGCATCGCGGGCCGCATCTACCAGAGCGCGGTCGCGATCCACAATCTCGACAGCGGTGACATCAGCTGCACCCTCAAGCTGCTCTCGGGACCCAACCTCGCGATCACGGTTACCGAGGCGGAAGGCGTGTGGTCGAGCGAGGACGTGGTCCCGCTCGTGACCGGGTCGACGGCGAGCGTGACCGACGGCATGACGGTCGACTGCAGCGGCGAGTTCGCGGTGACCTCTCGCCTGTGGGGCGAGTCCCTCGGCGAGGACGCGGGCGGCTTCGACATCGCGACCACGGAAGGGCTCAACCAGCTCACGCCGTCGCTGCCGATGGCGGTGCTCGGTGCGTCGAACGGTCCTTCGAAGCGGACCGACATGTGGCTCGTGAACCTGAATCCGACGGCGATCGCGACGGTGCAGGTGACGGCGCGGCCGGGCGGGGCGGCGCACCTGCTCTCGGTGCCGCCTCTGACGATGACGACGACCCGGGGGTTGCTGGCTTCCATGGGCCTCGCGGGCGCATCGGACGTGACCCTCGAGCTCGACCTGTTCGCGGGCTCGACCGGACCGGTCGCGGTGACCGCCGGGCTGCTCGACCTGGACGCCGGCGACTTCGCGGCGCTGGCGGCGCAGCGCCGTCCGGGACCGGCCGTGGTGAGCGCCCTCCCGCTGGAGAGGACCGCTGACGACAAGCTCGTCACTCACCTCGACCTGTTCAACCCCGGGACGACCTCCGCCGTGGCGTGGGTGGAGGCGTCGCTCAGGGACGGGACGTCCAGCACGGTCTCGATCGTCGTACCGCCGGCGACTCCCATCACCCTGCCGGACGTGCTCCTCGGCACCTTCGGAATCACGCAGGGCGGCGGGCTGCTGTGGGTGGACGGCGGCGGCGACAGGATCCTGGCGCAGGCGCGCAGCGAGCGCATCTACCCGTGGGGCGTCTTTGCCGGCGGAACGGCTGCGCTGCCCTTCACGACCTCGAACGTGCTGCGCGGCTCGGGGTGGGCGCGCGACAGCCGTCTCGCGGTGGTGGCCGGCTCGCCGGGAGCCGCTTCGGACGTCGGTATCAGCTTCTCGCCGCCGACTGTCCCCCGGCCGGCACCGACCTCCGTGCGGTCAGAGCACAGCCTCGGCTT
>CAZQYU010000125.1:0-8644 GCA_964597585.1 uncultured Thermoanaerobaculia bacterium | reverse complement strand
CGGTTGACCGAGCGCCAGGCGCCGTTGATCCCGCTCTCGGTCCAGATCTGCATCTGGTCCGGCGGGTTGTCCGACAGCATGTAGAAGCGCACCGTGTCGGCGCCGTAGCGCTCGAACATCGCGTCGGGGTCGACGATGTTGAGCTTGGACTTCGAAATCTTGGTCATCGACGCCTGGACCTGCCGCCCGCACTCGGCGCAGGTGGGCTCGAGAATCACGTCACCCTCTCGGCGTCCGCGCACCTTCTCCTCGGAAAGCCACTTGTGGAGCTCACAGTAGTAGGCGGTCTTGCACACCATGCCCTGGCAGAACAGGCGCGTGAAAGGCTCGTCGAACTCGACCAGGCCCAGGTCGTGAAGCGCCATGGTGAAGAAGCGCGCGTAGATCAGGTGCATCGTCGCGTGCTCGATGCCGCCGATGTACTGGTCCACCGGCATCCAGTGCCGGATCGCTTCGGGCGAGAACGGCGCGGCCTGGTTGCCACTTTCGCAGTAGCGCAGGAAGTACCACGACGAGTCGACGAAGGTGTCCATGGTGTCGGTCTCGCGTTCGGCCGGACCGCCGCAGCGCGGGCACGTGGTGTGGACGAAGGATCCGCTGGTCGCGAGCGCGTTGCCGCCGCCGGCGCGGAACGCGACATCAGTCGGCAGCAATACCGGCAGCTCGGACTCCGGCACCGGGACGATGCCGCAGTCGGCGCAGGTCACGATTGGGATCGGACATCCCCAGTAACGCTGCCGGGACAGCAGCCAGTCCCGCAGCTTGTAGTTGATCTCGGCCGCGCCGAGCCCGCTCGCGTCGAGCCACGAGATGATGTCGCCCATGGCCTCGAGGTTGTGTCGTCCGGTGAAGGTACCCGAAGCGACCATCGTGCCGGGGTCCGTATACGCCTCGACCATGGTGTCATGGTCAAGCTCGCTCCCGTCGGGGCGGATCACGACCCGGATCGGCAGGTCGTAGGTGCGCGCGAACTCGAAGTCGCGCTGGTCGTGCGCAGGCACCGCCATCACCGCGCCGGTGCCGTAGGTCATGAGCGCAAAGTTCGCGACCCACAACTGCACCGCCTCGCCGTTGACCGGATTGGTCACGTGGAAGCCCGTGAAGACGCCGACCTTCTCGCGCTCGGCGAGGTCGCGCGCCGAGGTCGATCCCGTGCGCATGTCGCGCACTGCCGCCATCACTCGCGCCTCGTGCTCCGTCCCTTTCACCAGCTTCTCGACCAGAGGGTGCTCCGGCGCCAGGGAGAGGAAGGTGACGCCCCACAGAGTGTCCGGTCGAGTGGTGAAGACCGGGACCTCGTCGCCGGTCTCTGCTACCCGGAACACGACCCGGGCGCCTTCGGAGCGGCCGATCCACTCCTTCTGGAGCTTGAGCACCGAGTCCGGCCACCGGCCCTCGAGCTGGGCATGGTTGTCGAGCAGACGCTGGGCGTAGGCGCTCATGCGGAAGAACCACTGCGACATGTCCTTCTGCTCGACACCGGTGCCGCAGCGCTCGCAGGCGTCGTCCGTGACCTGCTCATTGGCGAGCACGGTCTGGCATGACGGACACCAGTTGACCGGGGCGGTCTTCTTGAACGCCAGGCCGCGCTCGAAAAAACGGAGGAAGAACCACTGGGTCCATCGGTAGTAGTCCGGGTGGCTGGTCGCCACCTCGCGCCGCCAGTCGTAGCCCCAGCCGGCGCGTGTCATCTGCTCGTGCATGCGCGCGATGTTGGCCTCGGTGAATGTGTGCGGATGAACGCCGGTCCGCATCGCCGCGTTCTCCGCCGGCAGGCCGAACGAGTCCCACCCCATCGGCGAAAGCACCTTGAAACCGCGCAGCAGCTGGTATCGCGCGACCACGTCGCCGAGCGTGTAGTTGATCACATGGCCCATGTGGAGGACGCCCGACGGGTACGGATACATGCACAGGGCGTAGAACTTCTCTCGAGGATCGTCGTCGCGGGCCTCGAAGAGCCCGACCTCACGCCAGCGCTCCCGCCAGCGGCGCTCGATCTCGGAAAACTCGTATTCCTGGCTCATTGTCGCCTCCGGGCGCGCTCGACGCCCCGACCCGCGACGCGGGGAACCCCCCGATCGCAGAAGCCACAGGATACCGCAGTGCGGCGGCTCCCCACCCGCGGTGTGGGATCCTCGATGGGCTGGGGTATCGGTCGTCGTCGCAGGGTCTCCCCGGAGCCACAGCCGCTAGGATGGTGGGGAAGCAGCTCGGCTTCGTGATCGTGAAAAGGAGAACGCCATGCCGACGTTTCGCGCCATCATCGCCGCCGTGACGCTGTTGGGTTCGACCTTCGCTACCGCGCAGGAGGTCACACGGGTCGAGGTCGTCAATCTGCCCGGGGTGCAGAAGGTCGAGGGAGATGTTCAGCTCAAAGGGCCGATTCGCTCCGCCTCCGCAATGCGCTTCCAGGAGGTCGTGGTCACGCCCGTGGAGCGCACCGAAACCACGCGGCTCACCCTGGTCGGTACCGTCTCGACCGAGGGCTTCGCATGGGTCACGCTGAGCCTGGCCGGCGAAATCAAGGGAACGACCACCCGCGGCGGCACCGTCGGCGCCGTCCTCGTGCCCGCCGAAGAGTCCATCCAGCGTGCGCTGACCGAGGACGGGCTCTACCTCTTTCCCCTGGAGGCCACGGCTGAGGTCGCGGTCGGTGCCCGCGGATGGGTCCGTGACCAGAGGGCGCGACTGTCGGTGGGCTTCGCTCGCTACAACCTCTACCTCTACAACTCCACCGACAAGTCGATCGGCACCACGGTCTGGGTCTACCTCAGCAACTCATGAGGCCTCGTCCGCCGACGCTGCTGCTGTTCGACATCGACGGCACCCTACTGCTGTCGGGGGGCGCCGGCGCGCGGGCGATCGACCGCGCGTGCCGGGAGCGCCTCGGACTGGACGACGCGTTCGCCGGCATCTCCCCCGACGGCAAGACCGACCCGATGCTCTTCGACGAGGTACTCATCCGCAACGGACTGAACCTCGATCCCGAGCTGGTCGCGGACCTGACGGCGCGCTATATCCGGCATTTCCCCGAGGAGATGGCCGCCGCGCCCGGTGCTCACCTCCTACCGGGGGTGGTAGAGACCCTCGAGGCGGTGAACGGACTTCCGGACGTCGCGCTCGGCCTGCTGACCGGCAACCTCGAGCCGACGGCCTGGTTGAAGCTGGAGCACTTCGGACTCGAGCGCTTCTTCACCTTCGGTGCGTTCGGGTCGGACGACGGCCAGCGCGAGCGCCTCGTTCCGATTGCCGTGGCGCGTGCCGAGAAGCTGCTCAGTCGCCCGGTCGGATGCGGCCCGCACGTGGTCGTGATCGGCGACACGCCCCGCGACGTGGCCTGCGCCCTCGCCAACCAGGCAACGGCCGTCGGTGTCGCGAGTCACCGTTACCCTGTGGGAGCGCTTCGCGCCGCGGGCGCGCACCACGTGCTCGCGCACCTCGCTGACCCGCAGGCCCTCCCGGCAATGCTCGACCTCCCGCGGGCTGGGCGGCATCGGCCCACCCGTCAGCGGTACTCTGGTGAGTGATGATCTGCGACGTCGTCATCCACGACCGACACGCACGGGCGGTCCGGGGCCTCCCGAGATGACCACCCGCCGCGACTTCGTCCGTCTCGGCGCCGTCGCAGCGGCCGCGGCCGGGCTGCGCGTGGGAGCGGCGGCATCTGCGAGAGAAGCGGTGACCGGGAGCCCGCTTCGGCTCCTCGTGCTCGGCGGAACGGGCTTCTTCGGACCGCATCTCGTCGAGCACGCGCTGTCCCGCGGCCACGAGGTGACGCTTTTCAACCGCGGAGCCACCAACCCCGGGCTCTTCCCCGAGGTCGAGAAGCTCCGTGGCGACCGTGAGAAGGGCGATCTCACCGCACTGGAGGGCCGCACGTGGGACGCGGTCGTCGACTCGTCCGCCGTGCTGCCACGCTGGACGCGGGAGTCGGCGCGCGCGCTGCGCGGGGCTGTGGGCCAGTACGTCTTCATCTCATGTCTGTCGGTCTACGCGGACACCTCACGGCCGGGAATCGACGAGCTCGCACCGGTCGCCCGTCTGAGGGACCCGGCGAACGAGACCGTGACCGCGACGACTTTCGGCCCGCTCAAGGCCGCCGCCGAGGCCGCGATCCGCGCCGAGTTCGGGGCGTCCTCGACGATGCTTCGATCGGGGCTTCTGACCGGACCCGGCGATCCGACCGATCGCTTCACCTACTGGCCGGTCCGGATCGACCGGGGCGGAGCTGTGCTGGCCCCCGGCAGCCCATCGGACCCGATCCAGCTGATCGATGTCCGCGATGTCGCGGGCTTCGTGGTCGCGGCGATCGAGGCAACGACCAGCGGTGTCTTCAACCTCGTCGGACCGCTCGCACCGATGTCGATCGCCGAGATGCTGTACGGCATCCGGGCGACCACCGCGGCCGACATCAGGTTCATCTGGGTCCGGACCGACTTCTTGCAGGAGCAAGAGGTGTCGCCGTGGACCGACCTGCCGGTCTGGGTGCCACCGCGCGACGGGCTCGAAGGCTTCGCACGGTTTTCGAATCACCGGGCGGTCGCCGCCGGGCTCGAGTTCCGCCCGCTCGCCGACACCGCGCGTGACACCCTGGCCTGGTTTCAGGGCCTGCCGGACACACGGCGCGCTCAGCTGCGGGCCGGCCTGACAGCGGCGCGCGAAGCCGAGGTGCTGGCTCGTTGGCGTCGACGCCGAGACCTCCAAGCACCGAGCGTCACTGCGTAGTCGACTGTGAGCGGCCTGCGTGTCCGCACTGCCACCCGAAACGCGTCGGTCTGCAAGTCAATGGCGCAAGACCGCTCTCTCGACGGCGAACAGGTCGCATCCGGCGGGCGCGAGCGCGATCCCAGGGGACCACGCGAGCGCGTTCGGGTTGCAGCCGTAGACTGTGCCGCCTCGGACCCAGTAGGCGGCCACGTCGTTGACCAGCACCGCGGTGCCTTCCCCGAGCGGTCCCTCGACGACCCGCGTCGCGATGACGTTCGGCCCCATGGTTTGTGTGACGAGCTCCGACGCACTTGGAGGGCCCTCGAGAAGGCGCTCGGTGACGACCATGGCCGCGACCACCGCGGCGATCGCCGCGAGCACGATCAGCGGCCACAGCCAGGTCCTCCGCCGGACAGCGAAATCGGTGTCCGGCGTCTCGGTATCGAGCGGCCGGGGAACGACAAACGGCTCACCGCAACGACGGCAATGCTGCTCGCTGCCCGCATACCTCGCGGGCACCTGCATGGGATATCCACACTGATCACAGACGTGGACGATCGCGCTCGCCGTAGGCACTGAAGAGGCCTCCGCGCCAAGCATATCCGATCGGGGCGTGGGCGATGTTGTCGCGCGTCACCGAACCTGTCCCGATTCGGCCGACGCGCGTCAATCTCAAGATCAACCGTTCTCAGTTGCGCATGTTCGCACTCTGGGATAGCATCGGCCCGTTGGCGAGGGAGCCGGCAATGCTCCCCGGAAGAGATCGCGTGGTGAGACTCTTTCGGATCATGCGTGCGGACCGGAAGGCCGAGGGGCACGGAGACCTCCAGCGTCGCTTCCTCGACTTCCAGCGTCTGCTCGACGCGAACCATCGCGTCCTCTCGACACTCTCAGAGCTCGAGGAGAAGGCGCGCGGCACCGAGCTGGTCGGGATCGACTACGTCCTGTCGAGCTTCGCCCTCCTGCGCGAGGGGACAGCCGAGGTGGTCGATGCGATGGTCGCCCTCGGTGGAGAGGCCTACGAGGGGCTGCGCTTGGTCCTTGATCAGGTCAACACCCGGATCGAGGCCATCCTGACCGGGAGCTGCACCGTCCACCCGGATCTGCTCACACTTCCGCTGTCGGCCGTGGACCTCGAGCGCTCCGGCTCGGTGGGCCCCAAGAATGCTCAGATTGGGGAGATGCGCAACCGCCTCGGCCTGCCGGTTCCCGACGGTTTCGTCATCACGGCGTGGGCCTACCGCCGCTTCCTCGACGCCAGCGACCTCGGACGCCGGATCTCGCAGCGGCTGGACCGGATCGACCCCCGCCACTACGGCGAGCTGATCGCCGTCGCCCGCGAGATCCGCAACATGATCGTCTCGAGCCCGGTACCGCGGGAGGTCGACGACGCGATTCGCGCCGCCTACTTCGAGCTCTCCCAGCGCACCCATGCCACGCGCTTCGCGCTGCGCTCCAGCGCCATCGGGGAGGGCGGTGTGGCCAGCTTCGCGGGCCAGTACCGGACCCTCCTCGGAGTGCGCGGCCCCGAGCTCGTCGACCGCTACCGCGACGTCCTGGCGGGCAAGTTCAGTGCCAAGGCGATCTACTACCTCTTGACCCACTCACTGGCGGAGGCGGACCTTCCCATGAGCGTCGGTTGCCTGCAGATGATCGACGCCACCGCGAGCGGCGTGGTCTACAGCCGGGATCCCGTACGCCCGGACGAGGAGGTCGCGATCGTCACCGCCGTGCTCGGCCTCGGTCAACCTCTGGTCGACGGCACCGCGACCCCGGACACCTTCGTCGTGTCCCGTCGGGATGGCACGATCCTGCGCTCGAGCATTGCCGAGAAACCCGGGCGGCTGGTGCTGGATGAGGCCTCCGGTACTGTGCTGGAGGAGGTCCCACCGGCGCAGCGCCATGCCCCCGCTCTCGGCCCCGAAGTCCTCTCGGAGCTGGTCGAGTACGCCTCGCGCCTCGAAGCGCACGGCGGCGGACCACAGGATGTCGAGTGGGCTCTCGATCGCTCCGGCAGGTTGTTCCTGCTCCAGACGCGACCACTCACGGTGCGGTCTGCCGCGACCGAGGGTGCGGTGGAGCCCGACACCTCGGCGCTCGAGGTGGTGGCGCGGGGGGGCACGACGGCGTGTCCCGGAGCCGGTGCGGGGCGCGTGGTCCACATCGCCAACCGTGACGACATCCACGCTGCGGCCCAGGGCTGCGTCCTCGTCGCCGAGCGACCACTTCCGGAGCTTGTCGCCGCAATGGACCGCGCGGCGGCTCTGGTCACCGAGTGTGGCGGCGTCGCAAGCCACATGGCGACCCTGGCTCGCGAGTACGACCTCCCGACGATCGCCGGACTGCGAGACGCCACGCGGTTACCCGACGGCATCGAGGTGACCGTGGACGCGACCACGGCCACCATCTACGCCGGCCTTCACCCTGCCCTCATCTCCGCTCGCCGTCGGCCGGCCGAACAGGTGGCACGCGAAGGCGACGCGAAGCGGCTGCTCCGGGAGCTGCTCGGCGCCGTGGCGCCGCTCAATCTCCTCCATCCGTCGGAGCCGGAGTTCACGGCGACGAGCTGCAGAACCCTCCATGACATCACCCGCTTCGCCCACCAGCAGGCGATGGAAGAGATGTTCCGTCGAGCCGGCGACGCCGATGCGTGCCCTGAGGGCAGGCTGCGCCTGCGGACGACGACGCCCCTCCAGATCAATCTGCTCTACCTGGACGGCGAGCCGGAACGTGCTCGAAGCCGAGGATGGGTCGACGAGTCGGACGTCAGGAGCGCTCCCATGGAGGCCTTCTGGCGGGGGGTGCTCGAGGAGGGTTGGCCGGCACCGCCGCCGGTCAATTTCAAGGGGCTCATGTCGGTCGTGAGCTCACACATGCGGCGGGCGAGCCGGACCGGCTTTTCCGAGGACAGCTACGCAATCCTCGGCCGCGAGTATCTCAACATCAGCCTGCGCATGGGCTACCACTTCTCCAACGTCGAGGCGATGTGCACCGCGGAGCCGAACAAGAACGCCATCCGTATCCAGTACAAGCACGGCGGCGCGTCGATCGAGCGCCGGATACGACGCATCCGGCTGATCACCGGGATCCTGGCCGCCGCCGGTTTCGAGAGCTTCTCCAAGGGAGACTTCCTCGACGCGCGCATCGCCTATCTCAGCGCCGATGCAGTTCTCGAACGCCTCCGCATCCTGGGCCGGCTGGCGATCATGACCAAGCAGCTCGACATGGCCTTGTCGACCGACGGCGTGACGGCCTGGTACCAGGCCGACTTCATGCACCGCCTCGGGCTCGAGCCGCGGCGACACCACCGGCCCGGCGAAGAAGCCGCCGATGTCACGGGGCTGCCGTGAGCGAATGGACGCCGATGTCCGGCACGACGGGAGCATGACCATGGAGATCGTCCGCGCCCGCGACATGATGATCCCCCTTGACGACTACCCTCACATCCCCTACTGGTTCAGCCTTCGCCAGGCGATGGCGGAGATGGAGAACTTCCGGCTCGACCACAACGGCCGTCACTCGCTGCCTCGCGTGGTGCTGGTCTTCGACGAGGCCTACAAGCTGCTCGGGCTGGTTCGCCGTCGAGACCTCATGCGTGGTCTGGAGCCACGCTTCTTGCTCTCGGAGCCGATCCACCACTCAAAGGGCATCGTCGATCTGAAGCCTGATCGCGACCTCGCCGAGCTCACCTCGGACGGGATCGTCAAGCAGATTCGGGAGCAGTCCGAGCGGTCGGTGAGCGAGGTCATGCTCCCGATCCGAGCGACGGTGAACCACGACGACCATCTTCAGACAGTCGTCAATGTACTGGTCGAAAACGACATGAGCCTCGTCCCAGTACTCTGGGACGACCAGATCGTCGGTGTCGTCCGGACTGTCGAGGTCATGCACGAGCTCGCCAAGCTCGTGCTGTGAGCCGGGAAGGAAACCCGCCATG
>CAZQYU010000124.1:0-8679 GCA_964597585.1 uncultured Thermoanaerobaculia bacterium | reverse complement strand
AGTCGAAGGATCCCCTCCGGCTGCGGACATCGCCGTCATCCGGCCCTCTGCCCGAGGGGAGGAGATCCCTCGACTCGCTCCGCTCGCTCGGGATGACGGGTTGGGGGGGTGTCGCTCGCTCGGGATGACGGTCTCGCGTCTCGCGTCTCGCGTCTTACGTCTCGCCTCTCACGTCTTGCGTCTCGCGTCTTACGTCTCGCCTCTCGCGTCTCGCGTCTCGCGTCTTACGTCTCGCCTCTCACGTCTTGCGTCTCGCGTCTTACGTCTCGCCTCTCACGTCTTGCGTCTCGCGCCTCGCCTCTCACGTCTCGCGCGCGGCTTCGCCGCGCACGAACGGGTTCGTCCGCTTCTCGCGTCCGATCGTGGTCTCGGGGCCGTGGCCGCAGACCACCCGGGTGTCGTCGGGCAGGCTGTAGAGCTGCTCCCGGATCGAGCGCTCGAGGACCGGGTACGAGCCGCCCCACAGGTCCGTGCGCCCGATCGAACCGGCGAACAGGACGTCGCCGACGATCGCGATCGCCGGCGCGACACCGTCGAGCACGAAGCAGACCCCGCCGGGCGAGTGCCCCGGGGTGTGCCGGACCTCGAGCTGGAGCGAGCCGACCGCGAGGAGCTGACCGTGGGCGAGCGCGAGGTTCGGCTCCGGAGGAGGATCGACCTCGAGCCCGAAGGCCCGCCCCTGCATCGGCAGGTTGCGGTAGAGGTCGAGCTCCGCGGGGTGGAGGCCGACCGGCACCTCGGGACCGAGGCGGCGGGAGAGCTCCGCTGTTGCGGCGGCGTGATCGAGGTGGCCGTGGGTGTGCAGGATCAGAACCGGTCGCAGACCGCTCGCGGCGACCCGCTCCAGAATGCGCTCGGCCTCCTCGCCGGGGTCGATGATCGCCAGCACACCGGCCTCGGGGTCGCCGAGCAGGATGCAATTGGCCTGGATCGGCCCGGTCGGAAAGACGTCGAGGAAGAACGGGCTAGCCTGCACTTCTCACCACGTCACGTGACGAGGGCACTGAGGCGCGAAAGGGCCGGCGATGGCTGGCAGATCGGTGCCCGCCGTAGGGAGGTGGTGGGAAGTACAGGCTCATCACCCGAAGATGCGCTCGACGAGCACCCCGAGCAGACGACGCAGGCGCTCGGCCGCGCGCTGACCTTCCGCCAGCACCTCCTCGTGGCTGAGCGGCCGCGCGACCAGGCCCGCGGCAGGGTTGGTCGCCAGCGAGAGCACCAGCACCTTGAGCCCCATGTGCCGTGCGGCGATGACCTCTGGGACGGTCGACATGCCGACCACAGAGCCGCCGAGGGCGCGGAGCATGCGAACCTCTGCCGGGGTCTCGAACGACGGGCCGAGAACCGCCGCGTAGATGCCTTCAGCGACCTTGAACCCGACCTCTCCCGCGGCGTCGACGGCGAGCGCGCGCAGCTCGGGGTCGTAGGCGTTCGACATGTCCGGGAACTGCGGCCCGAACTCGCGCCCCCACTCGCCGACCAGTGGGTTCGAGCCCTGGAGGTTGAGGTGATCGCGCACCACGACCAGCGTTCCGGGCGCCATCTCCGGGTCGAGAGCGCCCGTGGCGTTGGTCGCGATCATCACTTCGGCGCCGAGCAAGGAGGCCAGCCGCACGACGGCGACGACCTCCTCGGGTCGGTAGCCCTGGTAGAGGTGCAGCCGCCCGTTCATCACCAACACGGTCTCGTCCTCACGTCGCCACAGGGTGATGGTGTGATCGTGCCCGAGCAGCGCGTGGACGGCGATCGGGAGCACATGGTCGAGCGGCACGACCTCGGACGCCTCCCAGCCGGGGACCTCGAGGGTGAGACCGGAGCCGGCCACGAGCAGGCCACGCACGCGGCCGGGGTGCCAGGTGTGGTCGAACTCTCGGGCGATCTCGCGAAGGTCGTCGGGGGTCAGCAGTGTGGTCACGGGCGGGAGGTTAGCTCATTGCCGCGGGTGCCCGCAAGCGACGGGGATCACGGCAACATCGCCTTCGTCGCAGGCCGATCCCCCATTCAAGCTTCACGACGGAGCTGGACTCAGCCCGCGGCGAGAACCGAAGTGCTCCAGACCGGTCGTGGTGGTTCGATGCGATCAAGAGAAAGAAACGCCAAGACGCAAAGACGCTAAGCCATCGCAAAGACCGGGCAGCGTTCTCGAAGGCCCCGGCGGCTGCCTCCAGCAGCCGCACCTGAGGAAAGGAGGGCCCGGGCGAGAGAGAGGCTCTGTTGCCTGGGCCCTCCTCCCCTCAGGGCCGCGCGCCGAGCGCGCGGCGAGTCCCCGCACGGGCAATGACGGTGTCTGGTGTCTGACGCTCATCGCTGAACGAGAGCGGTCGATCCACGAACCGCTCGCGCGTTGGAACCCGCGCCGGTCTTCTTTGCGTCTTAGCGTCTTGGCGTTTCAATCTCCGGCTCTCGCGCCGTGCGGGTTGTGCATCACGCCGAGGCTGCTTCTGACGCCACCAGTTGCAACACCACACCCCACTCAACGCCCGACACCGCGTTCCACCGATCGCGTTCCGCCCCGGCGGCACCACGCCGAGAGACCCAACCCGCACGACCTCGTGGGTCGACGCTGTCCCTGATAAGATGAGGAGCTATGGCTCGCGACCCGAATCGGGGTAAGGCGATGGTCGCCTGCCCCCGACTGGACCGTCTCAACCGCGGCGATATCCTCGGACAGGTCCCCCGTTCCACGGCAGAACGCGGCTATGCCCTGTACCGTGAACGCCGCGTTGCCAGCGTCCTGTGGACAGGCGACGCGCTCGAGTCCGCTCTGTCGGTGCCGTCGTGCTCGGTCCAGGTCACCCAGGACTCCCGCTACGAGACGCCGTGTTCGACCTGCAGTGCATGCGGACCGGTCCGAGGTCCCTGCGCACACGCCGTGGCCACCCTCCTGCAGTGGCTCGACATCCGCCCAACGATGCAGCGCATGGGCCCGGGTACGCTGTGGCGGGGGAACTCCCGTCACCCGTTCCTCGCCCCGTCCCGGCCGGCCACCGACCGCGTCGACCTCAGCCACCTCTCGGGCGCCGACCTCCGGGCCGCACTCGAGTTGCAGCTCTCGCTCCAGCGGACCGGCACTGCGCCGGCAAAGCTGGTCGACGGCGAGGTCCAGGTCCAGGTGACGCTGCCCTCCGGCGACCGCCGGCTGGTGGTCTTCACGGCTGCGGTGCTTCCCGGTGTACTGCCCCTGCTGCGCTCCATGACGCGGCTCAAGCTCGACGGCGAGCTCGCCGGCCTCGAGCTCAGCGAGGCCCGCCTGCAGCCGGTGCTGGAGGCCTCGTGGGACGGACGCGGCATTGCCCTCAGTCCGGGCTATCGGCTCGCCGAGGGCACGGTGCTGCCGATCGAGGAGATCGCACCTCGAGTGCACGGACGCTGGGCCCAGGTCGGCGGCCGCCTGTGCCGGGTGCTCGATCCGGCCACACCGTTGGTCCCGTTCTTTCGCCGCGGGGCTCAGATCCTCGCCGGCCGCGAGGCACTGCGCTTCCTCAACCTCGACCACCCGCAGCTCTGCCAGCACGGTTGGTACATGCCGCGCGGCACGCTGGCGACATTCCGCCGCGCCGTGCTCCCGAAGCCGAAGGCCCTGCTGGTCGAGGGGACACGGTCGGGCAAGATCCGTCTCCGGGCCGTGTTCTCCGCCGGAGGGCATGACCTCGACTGGCCCAAGATCGTCGACCTGATCGGCGAGGGCTTCACCCGCGTCGGAGACGTCATCCTCCGCGCGCCCGAGCTCGCAGCCTTCGAACGCGCCGGGTTCCGACGCGCGGGCCGCAGCTTCGCGGGCGGCATGCTCGGCGACCGTCTCGCGCTCATCCGATTGGTCGCGGAGAGCCGGCTCCCGGTGATCACCTCCGACCCGGCACTCGACCACCTCGCGGCTGTGCTCCACGGCGAGGCGATCCCGGATGTCGGCGATCCGCCAGGGCTGCGTTCGCACCTGCGTCCCTATCAGCGCGAGGGGGTTGCATTCCTCGCCAGTCGCTGGACGGCTCGGGTCGGTGTGCTGCTCGCGGACGACATGGGCCTCGGCAAGACCCATCAGATGATGGGCCTGATGTGCCTGATCCGCGACGAGGACCCTTCGGCGCGCTTCCTGGTCGTGTGCCCGCGCGGGGTGCTCGAGCACTGGCACCACCTGTTGACAACGTTCGCGCCGCACCTCGAGCCACACGTCTTTCACGGTTCCGACCGCAGCCTCGACGTGGCAGGAGGAGGCGCTCGCCTGGTCCTCACCACCTACGACATCCTGATCCGCTCCACCGACGATCTCCTGCACGGGCCCTGGCAGGTGGCGGTCTTTGACGAGGCCCAGCGGATCAAGAACCCGCGCACCAAGAGCGCGCGAGCCGCACGACGGGTCGTGGCGGAGCTCCGCGTGGCGCTGTCCGGCACGCCGCTGGAGAACCGTCTCACCGAGCTGTGGTCGGTGGTCGACCTGGTCATGCCCGGCTACCTCGGATCGGAGCGGGACTTCCGTCAGACCTACCGCAGCCCGACCCAGGGACAGCTCGCGCGACTGCGACGGCGGGTCGGCGTGCTCACCCTGCGACGTCTCAAGGAACAGGTCCTCTCCGACCTCCCGGAGAAGGTCGAAGACCTCCGCTACTGCCGCCTGACCTCTGGTCAGGAGGCCCTCTACCACGCGGTCCACTCTCGACAGGCCGCCGAGCTCTCCGCCCTTCTCGCCGACCCCGCCGCTGAGGTCCCGGTGATGCACATCCTCGCCGCGCTGACCCGGCTCAAGCAGGTCTGCGACCACCCGGCGCTGCTCGACGACGGCTCCGGCCGCCACCTCGGATCGGCCAAGATGGAGGTCCTCGACGAGCTGCTCGACGAGGCCCTATCCGGCAGCCACCAAGTGGTCGTGTTCTCGCAATACGTCGCGATGCTCGCGATCCTGTCCCGCCACCTCGAGACGCGCAAGATCCGCCATCTTCTGCTCACCGGGAACACTCGCGACCGCGGCCGGGTCGTGCGCCGCTTCAACTCCGGTCAGCACGAGCCGGTCCTGCTCGCGAGCCTGCTCGCCGGAGGCATCGGTATCGACCTCACTGGAGCCTCGGTGGTGATCCACTACGACCGCTGGTGGAACCCGGCGAAGGAGGACCAGGCCACCGACCGCGTCCACCGCATCGGGCAGCGTCGCTTCGTGCAGGTCTTCAAGCTCATCGTCCGAGGCACCATCGAGGAGAACATCGACCTCCTCATTCAGCGCAAGCGCGACCTCATGGAGACGGTCGTCGCCCCCACCGGGGACGTACTCAAGGGTCTGTCCCGCCGCGAGCTGGCCGAGCTCCTCGACCTTCCGATCGACTGAACGGCCGCCGCCGCGGCGGCGGCGACCGGTGAAGAGTGAAGAGAAAAGGGTGAAGAGCCCGCCGCATCGCCGCACACCCTCAGCCCTCTTTTTTTTCGTCGACTGCGCTGTCGCCGAACGCTCCCGTCCGAAAACTCTTCACTCTTCACTCTTTACTCCTCACTCCCCCATCAGGGGGCTATGATGGTCGCTGGTCATCCCGGGAGGCCCGCCATGATGCCCGACTTTCTGATCTGCCTCGAGTGCGAAAGCCCGGTCTACGTTTTCGAGTGGCAGGAGGACCGCCTCGTCGAGGCGATCTGCTCGGCGTGCGGCAACGAGGACACGAGCCAGTTCGCAACCGAGTCCGAGCTCGAGGATATGAGCTCCGACCGCCGCTGGGGCCCGACCGGCACCTGAGCCGTTCCCACTGCGATCCACCGTCCATCAACGGCGTGGATGATCGACGACGAGTGCGAACCCGCGTTGACCGCGTCCCCGGGCCTGTGCCAAGCTGACCCGCCGACGGCCGCCCCCAGGGCACCGGGGCCATGCACCATGATGACGACGAAACCACTGAACGTTCTTCCCCAACCCCAGAGGGCGCGGTGATCTACCCGGTCCTACGGCCCGCCCTGTTCGGTCTCGACCCCGAGCGCGCCCACGGCCTCTCGATTCGGGCGATGAGGGCGGTCGGTGCCTCTCCAGCTCTGAGGGCGACCGTGGCTCGGAGCTTCCGCCCGGCGCGATCCAGGCCGGTCACGGCCTTCGGTCTGACCTTCCCGAACCCCGTCGGCCTCGCCGCCGGCTACGACAAGGACGGCGAGGGGTGGCGGGGGCTCGCGTGCCTCGGCTTCGGCCACATCGAGGTCGGCACGGTGACCCCTGAGCCCCAGCCCGGCAACCCGCGCCCGCGAGTCTTCCGCCTGGTCGAGGACCGCAGCCTGATCAACCGGATGGGTTTCCCCGGCCGCGGCGCCGCTTGGGTCGCCGACCGCCTGCGGGGTCGGCCTCGCGACGGTGTCGTGCTCGGCGTCAACATCGGCAAGCAGAAGACCACGCCGCTCGATGAGGCGGTCCACGACTACGAGGAGCTGATCGACGTCTTCGCTCCGCTCGCCGACTACCTGGCCGTGAACATCAGCTCGCCCAACACGCCGGGGCTGCGGCGACTGCAGGAACGCGCCTTTCTCGAGGCTCTGCTCGGCGCCTTGGCGGCGCGCCGTGAGGAGCTGCGGGAACGCCTCGGACGGCCCGTGCCGATGCTGGTGAAGCTCGCCCCCGATCTCGACGAGGGACAACTCGATGCAGCGCTCGAGGCCTTGCTCGCCACCGGCATGGACGGCGTCATCGCCACCAACACGACCATCGCCCGCGACGGTCTGCGGTCGTCGCTGGCCCGCGAGGAGGGCGGCCTCAGCGGAGCGGCGCTGACCGCGCGAGCCGCGGCGATCGTCGAGACCGTCGCCCGACGTTGCGGGGACCGCCTGCCGATCGTCGCGGTCGGCGGCATCATGGGCCCGGACGACGCACGAGCCCGGCTCGATGCCGGTGCGCTGCTGGTGCAGCTCTATACCGGCCTCGTCTACGAGGGACCCGGGTTGGCTCGCCGCGTGGTCGAGGCGCTGGCGTGAGGCGAGCCTGCACTTCTCACCACCTCCCTACTGCGGACGCGTTTCCCTGGGGCGGTGACAATGCCCTGTGGTAGGCTGATGATATGAGACAGATTCTCGACATAGGCACCGCCAAGGTCGCCGTGGAGCTCACCAACCGCTGCAACCTGCGCTGCGGCATGTGCCCGATGGGCAAGCTGGGGCGCCCCGATGCCGACATGTCGTGGTCGCTGGTCGAGAAGGTCGCGGCCGACTTTCGCGCCCACAAGATCCGGACGAGCTGGCTGCACGAGATGGGCGAGCCGCTGCTCTACCCCCGCCTGGCTGAGGCCATCGACCTGTTCCCGGGCTGCTCGGTGTCGACCAACGCGATCAATCTCGACGCCGAGTACGGCGGCGACCTGCTCGGGACCTCGCTGCGGCGGATCCGGCTGTGCGTCGACACAGTCAACCCGCGGGTCTACCCGTTCATCAGGCGCGGCGGCATCTTCGAGGAGGTCGTCGACAACATCCGGACCTTTCTCGAGCTTTCCAAAGGCAAGGAGATCCAGGTCGAGATCCAGCGCATGATCACGCTCCAGACCGCGCACGAAACGGTCGAGCAGTTCGAGGAGTTCTTCCACCTCGACCGCTACCCGCAGGCGCGGGTGATCGAGAAGACCTGCGAGGGACTCGACACCTCGGACGCGACCGACCTCCATGAGGCCTACTACGGCTGCTTCCAGGGCTACCCTTTCCGCTGGTTCATCGTGCTCGCGGACGGTCGCGTCACGCACTGCTGCTACGACAGCGACGGCGCCCAGGCGATCGGCGACCTCCGCACCCAGACCGTGGAGGAAATTCTCGGGTCCGAGGTCCTGCAGCGCTTCATGGACGCCTTCCAGGGCAAGGATTGGGAGACGCTGCCCCGCTGCGGCGAGTGCTACAAGAACACCACCGGGCGCGCGGTGGTGGTCGACCAACTGGTCCAGCTCGGCCACCGGCTCGATCGCGTCCTGCCCGTCAAGCAGGTCGCGCGCCGGATCCTGAACCGCTGATGGGCCGCGCCGTCTGGGGCGCCGATCCCGAGTTCTTCGGCCCCCGCCACGCCCACCGCGAGTCCCGCATCGCGCGCGCGCTCGCCGATGCGCGACCCGGGGACGGACCTCACCTCGACTGTGCAGCCGGAGTCGGGTCGCTCGCCCTCACCCTGGCGCGGTCGGGGCGCACCGTGGTCGCGGCCGACATGTCGCTGCGTTCGCTGGCGGTAGTCCGACGACGCGCCCAGACCGTTGGCCTCGAGGCCGGAGTCCTCACGGTGCTCGCCGACGTCACCCGACTGCCTTTCGCTGACGGCGCCTTCGCCTCGGTCACCAGTGCGGAGACGCTGGAGCACATCGAGGCCGACGGGAACGCCGCCTCCGAGCTGGCCCGTGTACTGCGCCCGGATGGTGTCCTGGTGAGCACCGTGCCCGCCGACCCCTCCCAGTGGTCGGACTGGGACGACTGGGCCGGGCATCTGCGGCGCTACACCGCTGGGTCCTTTGAGCGCCTGCTCACCGGCGCGGGCTTCGAAGCTCGCGTGACCACCTGGGGCTGGCCGGTGGTCCGGCTCTATGACGGCTTGTTCCTGAAACGGGTCAACCGTCGGCGTCTCCGCTCCCGGAGTGGCGTCGAGGCCGATCCCGCACTGCGCACGGTGGCGGGAGCAGGACGGAGCCGCCTTCTGATCCGGATGGTGCGCGCCGCCTTCAGCCTCGACCGCCTGTTCGACAACAGCGCCCGGGGGGTCGG
>CAZQYU010000123.1:0-8687 GCA_964597585.1 uncultured Thermoanaerobaculia bacterium | reverse complement strand
GCCGCGACCTGGACGTCCGGCTCGGACAGCGCATCGAGCTCGAGATCACCCTCGCACCGGGGGCCTTCACCGAGACCGTCGACGTGACCGGGGCAACGCCGACGCTCGACCTCGGCTCCTCCACTCTCGGGCTCACCGTCGGCACCGACACTCTCGCGCGGGTGCCGGTCGGTCGGCTGCTGGCCGAGACGATCTACCTCGCGCCGGGCGTCTCGAGTAGCGGCGGCGCGGGGCGCTCGAACCCGTCGATCTCCGGCGCGAGCGGGCTCGAGAACCAGTACGTGGTCGACGGAGTGAACATCACCAACGCCCGCTACGGTGCCCTCGGCGTCTACTCCAGCCAGTACGGCTCGCTCGGCAATGGCGTCAGCTACGACTTCATCGACGAGGTGCAGGTGCGCACCGCCGGCGCCGGGGCCGACGCAGAGCAGTCCACCGGAGGCCTGGTCTCGGTGATCACCAAGAGCGGGTCGAACCAGCTCCACGGAAGTGTATTCACCTATATATCGCCCGCCTCGCTCGAGGGTGACCGGCCGACGCTGACCCTCGTCAACGGGGCGGTGAACACCACCGGCGAGTCGTCGAGCGAGCTCGGCTTCACCCTCGGCGGCCCGCTCGTCCGCGACCAGGTCTTCTACTTCGTGGCCGCCGGCCGCCGCGACCAGACGACGACTTTCCTCGCCCCGAAGGGCTTTCCGCTGCGCGCACTCGGCGAGGTCGACCGCGACCGCACCGTCCACTCCTATGCCGGCAAGCTCACCTGGCTTCCCAGCGAGGACCACCGGCTCGAGCTCTCGGCCTTCGGCGATCCGACCCATGGCGAGAACGGCCCCCAGTCGGCCGATGCGATGCTGTTCCGCTCGCCGAGCGCCTTCAGCGCGCTCGACTACGGCGGCCACAACCAGGGCTTCCAGTATCAGGGCGTACTTCGGCCGGAGTGGTTGGTCGAGGGGTCATTCTCCCACGCCGCGAGCAGCTTCACCGAGCACGTCTCGGTCGACCAGTGGCAGGTCACCGACAACACGGTGATTCCGGTCGAGATCAGCGGCGGCAAGGGACGCTACGAGGCCACCAACGACGGTGACAGCCTCCAGCTCCACGCCCGATCGACCCACCTGCTGGCCCGCCACGAGCTGTCCTACGGATTCGGCAACGAACGCACCACGGCCGACTCGACTCGAACCACCACGGGTCCCACCGTCCTACTTGCCGATGGCCGCACCACGGCGGGCGGCGCCCTGGTCTCCATCCTGCCGGACCCGGCCTTCGGTCGGATCTACCGCGTCACGCGGGCGGAGCTCGAACGCGTGCGCACGAGCACCGCACACTACGCCAACGCATTCCTCCAGGACCGCGTCGCCCTCAGCACGTCGCTCACGCTTTCGGCCGGTCTCCGCTGGGAGCGCCAAGAGCTCGCGGGCTCCGCGGCGAGCTTCACCTTCGGCGACGACTGGGCGCCGCGGCTGGGTCTGGTGTGGGACCCCTCGGGCACCGGACGAACCAAGCTCTCCGCCAGCTGGGGCGTCTACCCCGCGCGGATCCCGAACGGTATTGCCGTCACGCTGCTCGGCGGCGCCGGCCGCGTGCTCCGCGCCGACTACTTCGACGCCGGCCTCACCGACCCGGTCCCCGACGGCGTCGATGCCGGCGGCTCGACCCGACACCTGATCCTCTCCAACACGTCGCCGGCGCTGATCGACCCGAGCGCGAGGGTGACCTCGTCCGACGAGTCCACGGTCGCCTTCGAGTGGGTCGCCGCGTCCGATCTTGTCGTGGGCGTGCGCTACCTCCACAGCGACATGACGCGGGTGCTTGAGGACGTCACCACGGCCTCGCTGTGGCTGACCTACGTCGGGACCGACAACGTCGACTACCTGGTCACCAACCCGCGCGCGGACTATCCGCCGACGGTCGACGGCATCGGGCGCTTCGTCGACCCGGTCCGCCGCTACGACGCGGTCGAGCTCACCGCTGAGAAGCGTTTCTCCCACCACTGGTCGCTGCTCGCGTCCTACCGCTGGTCACGCCTGGTCGGGAACTACGAGGGCTTCTACCGCAACGATGCCCAGCAGTCCCTGCCCGCGCTGACCGGGATTTTCGACTTCCCGCCAGACGACCCGACCTATGCCGAGATCGGCGTGCCTCAGGAAGGCTTCCGCGGCGACATCCGCTACCTGGCCGAGGTCCGCCCGCTCCCCAACGACCGGCCCCACCAGATCAAGCTGTACGGAACCTACCGCTTCGACTCCGGTATCAGCCTCGGCGCTGCCTTCCAGGGCAGCAGCGGACGCCCGCTCACCCCCATGGCAGCCAGCCCGGTCTACGGGCGAGCTGGGGAGATCCCAGAGGCTCCGCGCGGGTCGGGCATCGCGACCGAGGACGGCTTCCTCCGCCGGACCCCGACCGAGTGGACGCTCGACATCCACCTCGACTACGAGCTCCCGTTGAAAACCGGACGGCTGGTCTTCCTCGCCGACGTCTTTAACATCTTCGACCGCGGAGGGGTCACCGACTACGACCAGAACACCGAGCGCACCTTCGGTGTGCTCAATCCCGACTTCGGACGCCGCATCGCCTACCAGGACCCGCGCCAGATCCGGCTCGCAGTCCGGTTCGAGCTCTAGCCCGCACCATTTGCCAGACTATGGATGCGCCGAGCGCATCCTGGCGCGTAACTGACCATGCTCACGACGCAGCAAGGCGATGGACTCGACCTGGCGGGTCTGGGGCATCATGTCGACGGCCTGGATCGTGACCAGCTCGAAGCCCGCCTTGACGAGCACCGCCAGATCTCGGGCGAGCGTTGTGGGGTCGCACGAGAGGTAGGCCAGCCGACGCGCCGGCGAGTCGACGATCGCCTCGAGCGCGCGCGGGTCGGCGCCGACCGCGGAGGGGTTGAGGATGACGGCTTCGAGCTTCTCTGAGCGCAGGCGGCGCAAAGCGCGGTGGATCGGGCTGGCGAGGATCTCGACGTTGTCCACCCTGCCCGCCCTGATCGACGCCCGCGCGTCCGCCACGGAGCTCCTGACCCCCTCGACACAGAGCACACGGCGAAAGCGCCGGCGCAGTGCGAGGCCGTGCGTCCCGACGCCGGCGTAGAGGTCGACGAGCAGGCTGCCGTCACCGAGGAACGCCTCCATCAGCGTGTGGATCTCGGGCAGGACGCCGAGGTTGACCTGGAAGAAGGAACCCGGGGAGACCCGCAGCGACAGGCCGGCCGACTCGACGAAGACCTCGCGCTCGCCGGCGACCGGGTTTATCCGCCCCTTGACGACCTGCGGACCGCTCCCGGGGTTGAGATTGACGGCGATGCCGGCGACGTGGGGGCAGGCGTCGGCGATGGCCTCGACCGGAAGGCGGGGCGTGGTCGAGGTCTTGACCACCAGGGTCAGGTGCTGCCGTCTCGGATCGCTGCCGCAGCGCAGGTCGATGTGACGCAGCTCGAAAGGAAACTTGGTCGACGAGTTCAGCAGTCGGCGCAGGCTGCGGGTGGTGTCGAGCAGCTCCGGGACCAGGACCCCGCACTGCGGCGCGTCCACGACCTGGCGGCTGCGACGCTGGAAGTAGCCGAGCGCGGACTGACGGCCTCTGTCGGTGGAGATCGTCATCTTGGCCCGGTTCCGGTAGCCCTCGACCCGAGGTGACGCCAAGGTCGGCAGGATCCGGCCGTGGTCGACGCGAAGGTGCTCGTCGAGCGCCTCCGTCAGCCAGCGCCGCTTGAGCTCGAGCTGGGCCTGGTAGGGTTGGCGCAGCAACGAGCAGGCGCCGCACTCGACGCGGTGGGGACAGTCGACGGTTCGATCGGCAGTGTCGGTCACCATCACCGCTCAGCGTAGTCTGCATTCCTCACCACGTCACGTCCCGAGGGTGTGACGCGTTCGACGTCACCCGGCGTGACCCGGTCGTGTCGCGACCACGAAACGGCGGGTGAAAGGGAAGGCCGTTCCCCACTCGCGGCGCGGGTAGGCCTCGCGCAGCAGTGCGCCGAGCTGCTCCAGGAAGAGCGGCCGCTCGCCGGGCTCGAGGGCGGCGAGCACGGGCCGCAGGGTCGTGCCCTCGAGCCAGCGCAGCACGGCGTCGTCACCGTCGAGGACGTGGACGTAGGTGGTCTCCCAGGCATCGACCGCGCACCCCCGCTCGGTCAGGTGCTCCACGTACCAGGCCAAGGGCATCGCACCCGGAGCCTGCGTCCCAGCCAGGTGATCGCACCACCCGGGGCTTCCCACCAGCTCCGCGACCGCCCGGTGCGACGGCGCCGCGGCGTTGGCCGGCACCTGGAACGCGAGCACCCCGCCGGGGGCGAGAAGGTCGAGCAGCCGGTCGAGCACCGCGTCGTGGTCGGCGAGCCAGTGGAACACCGCGTTGGAAACGATCACATCGAGCGCCTGCGCGGGTGCCCAGCTCACGAGGTCCGCGAGCACGAAGCCGAGCCGCCCCGGCCGCGCGCGGCGGCGCGCCCGCTCGAGCATCGCCGGCGAGGCGTCGACCCCGACCACGAAGGCGCCCGGCCAGTGTTCGAGCAGCGAGGCCGTGAGCGCACCGGGCCCGCAGCCGAGGTCGGCGACGATCCCGGGCGCTGGGTGCTCGACCCGAGCCATGAGGTCGCGGAAGGGACGGGCGCGTTCGGCCGCGTAGCGCAGGTAACGTTCGGGCGACCAGTCGTCCGTCGCCACCGTCACTCCGTCAGTGCGTGAGCGAGGCGCCGGCACCCCTCGACGGAGGAGATCATCTCAGGCCGACGGACGAGAGGGAAGTGCTCGCGGATCGGCGACGGCCGCATCCCGCGCACCAGGGTCGACATCGTAAACGGCAGACTCATGCCCGACCTCCAGAACCCGCGGAGTGTAGCGCGGGCACCTGCCACCAAGACACCACGACACGAAGAAGCCTGCGGTGGGCTCGAGCGCGAGGGCGCGGTGCGGATGAGTCGGTCTCGTTCAGCGACGCACACCATTCAGTTGGCGACGGGCTCCACCTTGTGGGGCCCCCGCCGCGTGCTCGGCGCGCGGCCCTGACAGGAAGAGTGGGCGGACGAAAGAGCCGCTCTCTCGAACGGCTGCTCCTCCTGTCGGGGGCGGCTGCTGGAGGCAGCCGCCGGGACCCGCGAGATCGCTCACCCGTCTCTGCGACGGCTTGGTGTCTTTATGTCTTGGTGGTTCAATCTCTGGCCCTCGCGCCGCGCGGATCGCGCAACTGCCGAGGATCAGCGCCAACCTCGACGGCCGCGCCGTGTGCCTTGGTCCGGATCAGTCCGGCGCGGTGAGATCGTCGACGGTACCGAGCACCAGGGGCCTCGGCTCGACCGACTCGTCGCCGAGGGTGAAGGCTGCGCGGACGCGTGCCGCGATCGCCTCGGGATCGACCTCGCGCTCGCCGACGAGTACGTCGGCAAGGGGCTGCCCAGACTCGATATGATCGCCGATCCGGGCTCTGACCACGAGCCCCGAGCCGTGCGCGAGCTCCTCGTCCCGGGTCCGCCGACCGGCGCCGAGATCGACCGCGATCCAACCCAGGGCCTCGCCGTCGACCGCGGCGACGAAGCCCGCCCCGGCCGCCGCGACCTCGACCCTGCGCCGAGGGCGCGCAAGCCTGTCGGGAGCGGGGTCGCCGCCGTGGGCGCGCACGATCGTCTCCCAGGTCGCGAGCGCGCGGCCGTTCGCGAGCACGGCCTCGAGCTCCCGGCGGGCCTCCCCTCGGTCGCGCCCGACCAGCACCGCGGCCTCCTCCGAAAGGCGCAGCGAGAGCTCCCGGAGACGGGCGTCGCCACCGCCGGAGAGCACCTCGAGGGCGGCCCGGACCTCGCAGGCGGTGCCGAGGGCGGCGCCGAGCGGCTCGCTCATGTCGGTGACCAGGGCCTCGCACGCCACCCCGATGGCGCGCGCCGCAGCACGCAGCGACGTTCCCAGGCGAACCGCATCGGCGGTGGTCTTCATGAATGCGCCGGTACCGGCCTTGACGTCGAGCACCAGGGCACCAGCCCCGAGGGCGAGCTTCTTGGACATGATCGAACCGACGATCAGCGGCAGCGACGGCACCGTCCCGGTCACGTCGCGCAGGGCATAAAGGGTACGGTCGGCGGGCGCGACGTCGGCGGTCTGGGCGATGATCGCCGCGCCGCAGTGCTCGACCAGCTCCAATGCCTCGTCCCGCGAGCGCTCGCAGTCGAAGCCCGGGATCGCGGCGAGCTTGTCGAGGGTGCCCTGGGAGTGCCCGAGACCGCGGCCGGCCATCATCGCGACCGGAACGCCGATCGCGGCAAGCATCGGCGCGAGCACCAGCGACACGGTGTCGCCGACGCCGCCGGTCGAGTGTTTGTCGACCACCCCCGGCGCCGCGTCGCCGAGGCGCCAGGTCTCGCCCGAGTGGAGCATCTCGGCGACGAGGTCGCTGGTCTCGTCGTCGTCCATCCCCCGGATGCAGATCGCCATCAGCATCGCAGCGAGCTGCTCCGGCGGCAGCCCACCGTCTGTGGCGCCGCGCACGAACCGGGCAATGGCGGCGCGGGAGAGGCGGCCGCCGTCACGCTTGGTGGCGATGTCGGCGACGAAGCTCATGGTGCGACCGGCGGTCAGCCGAGCTCTTTCAGGCGCTGCTGGGCCGGCTGGTTGTAGGGCGACTCCGGGAACTCCTGGGCGAGCTTGTTCAGCATCTCGCGCGCCTGATCCGGCTTGTGCTCCTTGAGGTAGAGCATTCCGAGCTGATAGAGGGCGGCGTCCCGCGGCAGGCCCTGCTTGCGGCCCTGAATCATGGCCTCGAGCTCGCCTGCGACCTCGGCACCCTGCCCAGACGCGATCCGCAACCCGATCAGGTCGAAGGTGGCGAGACGGCCGATGAGGTCATCGCTCCGCTTCTGGGACAGCCTCACGAGGGCGTCGCGAGCAGCATCGACCTCGCCCCGGCTGAGCTCGATCCGCGCGAGGTAGAGACGGGCCATGTCGGCCTGGTCGGTGCGACCGTACCGGTCGACGACCTCCTGCAGCTTGGCCTCCGCCGGCTTGGTGTCGGCATCGCCGCCCTTGCCCACCGCCTCGTCGTAGCTCGCCACCGCCTGCTGCAGAAGGTAGGACGCGCGGTCGTCTCGTCCCCCCGTCCACAGCGAGACGGCCCACCAGATCATGGTCACCACGACGACCGCGCCGAGCGCCGCCACGACCGGCCGCCAGTTGATCGTCATCCAGTGGATGAAGGTGTCGATGGTCGAGACGAACTCGTCCCCTTTGAGCTGCTTGCGGGTAATGCGTGCGGTCATGTATTCACCCTCCGGCCGCCCGGCCTCGATGCGTGGACGACGGGGTCGCCCCCGGCCCGCCGCCGTCCGCGCTGTGCGCGCACGGGGTCGCCGGACGCTGGACGCACAACTCTAGGTGTCGGGCGGAGACCTGTCAACACGGGTGCTCTGCCAACGGCGGCGCAACGCCGGCAATCCGAGCAGCCACAGCGTGGTGAGGTGCCCGACCAAGGCGCCGGCGGCCACGTCGGAGGGGAAGTGCTGGTGGGTGATGACGCGGTTCACGCCGGCCCACGAGGCGACTGCGTAGGCCACAGGAGCCGCCGGCGGGTAAAAGGACGCCAGGCACGTGGCGGTGGCGAAGGCGCTCGCCGTGTGGCCCGACGGGAACGACTGGAACGTCGAGTTGTGGAGGCCCATCGCCGGGCCATGGAACGAGAGCACCCGCTCCTGTCCGAGTGCCTGGTCGAGGTGGGACGGGCGCTCGCGACCGATCACCATTTTGAGAGTCGAGTTGACGAGCCCTGAGGCCGCCACGGCGACCACCAGCACCAGGGCGCGGCGCCACCTGCGGCGGTCGACCACGGCCACCGCGATCGCGATCGCGAGGGTCCCGAGCCCGGAGGCGAGGAACTTCGCGGCGGTCAGCGACTCGGTCATCTCTCCCCAGCGCTCCCAGCGCAGCACGACGCGCAGGGCCGACGTCGTGTTGGCGCCGTCGAGCAGGAACGCGAACGCGACCAGAACGAGGCCGATCAGGAGCCGGAGGCTGAGCCTCAGCCGGGGCTCGACGACTCTGTCACGCATCGCCTACCTCCCCTCGGGCCGGAAGACCACCGAGCGCACCCACCGGCCGCGCCCGAGGTCCACGCCGTCGACCTCGGTCACCACCCTGAGCGTCAGCTCCGGCCGGTCCGCACGGAGGCGGTCGAGGTCCTCCGCCCGGCTCACGACCACGACGGGTCGGCCCCGTGACAGCAATGCCTCGAGCTCGGCCTCGGAGTGGCAGTGGACGGTGTCCAGCGGCAGGTTGAAGAAGACGTCGTCGTCGCGCGCCCGGTACACCGCGAGCGTCTCACCCGGAGCCCGGGCCGCGAGCAGGGCCTGGGCCGCGCGCAGTCCGGAGAAGGTCGGGCCGAGGGCGGGCAGCAGCAGCACCGCGACCAGGAGCAGCCACAGCAACGAGCCGGCCGCGGCGGCCACCAGCGCGGGCAGCGGACGGCGGTGCAGCCAGATCCCGGCAGCGATCGCCGCGGCCGCCGCGGGCACGGCGCAGGCGATCGCAGTCGGCAGGAGGCGACCGAGACCCAGGTGGACCACGATGGCCACCGGCGCGACCGCGAGCACCAGCCCGCCGAACGCCGTGACCCACGCCGCCCAGCGCCGCGGCCGCACTGGACCCGCGAGCAGCCAGGCGACCGCCAGCAGCACCCCGGCGGCGTAGGACGGCATCCAGTAG
>CAZQYU010000122.1:2898-8749 GCA_964597585.1 uncultured Thermoanaerobaculia bacterium | reverse complement strand
GTCATCATGTTGTGAACCGAGACCTGCTCTCGATTGTGTACCACAACCCGGAGACTGACCGTTCCCTTCCCAGGTCTCTCAGTGGCGCGCTTGAACAGACAACACGCCCCGCGTCGGCTGCAACAGCACCCCGACTGACCGGGCTCAGGCTCGCACCCAGGAGGACCGACTCTTGTCCAGCTCGTCGCTGTTGCCTCGTCTCTCGGTTTGCCATCGCTCGTCGAGAGAACCATATTGGTGGCACACCACAGACGAGAAGGACGGCTGTCATGAACCCTTGCCGCCCGTTTGCTCTGCTTGTCGCAGTCGTGGCATGGTCGGCGACTGCAATTGCCGACCAGCCCGAAGCCCGGATCGCGGAACCGCCGGAAAAGGGCATCGTTTTCACCGGCCACGCGTTCGCCGACTTCCGGTGGGACCCTTCTCAGTACCCCGGCACCGGCAGGTTCCTGCGCTGGGAGCTGCTGCGGGGGGTCTCGGGCGGCGAGAAGTCGCGCATCCGAGCCAGCTTCGACCCCTCGGAGCGCTTCTACCGCGACGAGGGACTCACCCCGGGCACGAGCTACTCCTACGAGATGTATGTGATCCGCTGCAGCAACGACGACTGCGCCTCGGAAAGCGAGATCTACTTTTGGGGCGCCTCGGCGACTCCGGGGAAGCTGAGCGGCTGGCTGTTCGAGAGCTACGATCCGCCGCCGGGCACCCACATGGTCGGGTTCATCGAGGTCCAGCCGAGCGCGACGTTCACCGCCGGCGCAGGCGTCCGGTTCGAGGCTGACGGCTCGTCCTCGATCATCGCCAAGAGCACCAACATGGAGCTTGACGGGGCGGCCATCGTGACCGTCAGGATCAGGTTCGAGAGCTCGTCCGGCTTCGTCCGCAACTGCGACTTCACCGAGTCGCTCGCGCCGGAGGTCGTCGTCGAGGGCTCGAGCACGAACATCGTGGTCTCGGGCAACTCGTGGCCGAGCGGGTTCGGCACTGCGGGGCTTGTCAACGTCTGGGATACCTCCACGGCGGTCGTCGAGGACAACTGGGTGGGCGAGGTCAGCGTCGGCGTTGCAGGCGATGCCACGGCGACGGTGCGCAACAACGCCATTCTGAGCGCGGGCTCCGCCGAGAACGGCACCCTCCTGTTCGAGAACAACACGGTCTCGCATGCGCTGAGCGCCTTCGGCACCTCGACCACCACCGCCCGCGACAACGACTTCCTCACCTGGCCCTACACCGACACCTACCGCCGCATCTACGCCTGGGACACCGCGGAGCTGAATTTCGAACGCAACAAGGTGGACGGCGGCGACATCTACCTGCACAACGAGAGCTTCAGTCGGATCGTGGACAACGTGATCACGGGCGACGCGACGCTCACCGTGTTCGACTCGGCCGGCGGTCTGATCCAGCGCAACACGCTCCACAACGCGGTCGGGGTCAAGGTGCTCGGCGGCGCCCTCGGCGACCAGCTCGTCTTCCGCCACAACTGCTTCGAGAACAACCAGATCGGGATGCAGGTCCAGTCCCGCGCCCAACCCCTCGACGCGCGCCAGAACTGGTGGGGGCACGAGACCGGACCGCAGCACACCACGAACCCCGGAGGGCTGGGGCTGCTGATCTCTGGCGCCGATGTCGACTTCAGCAACTGGGACCGAACCAACCAGTACTGCCGCGACGTGCCGCCGGGAGTGACCGTCGAGCCGGCGCAGATCGAGCTCCAGGCCGACCCGTCGAGCCTCCTGCCCCGGGAGCCCGAACGCTACACACCGGTCCGCACGACCAGCATCGTGACCGCGTGGGTCACGGACGACGGCGGCAAGCCGATCGCCGGCGCTGAGGTGGAGTTCACCAGGGCCCCGGCGCTGGGCGGCTTCGTCGAGAGCTCGGTCGAACACCCGTCACTGACCTGCACGACGAACCAGGAAGGCAGGTGCGGGGTCGTCTACCAGGTCCCGAAGGTCGAGGAGGTCTGGGATGGCGCCGCAGGTCGAGCCTCCGAGGAGGTGGTCATCACCGCGTCCGCCGGGGGAGTCGCTGGCGAGGAGACGATCGAGTTCGAGTTCCTGAAGGTGACCCAAACCAGCCCGCCCCATGACACCCGCAACGTCGAGTGGAAGAGCCTCGACCTGGTCGCGACCTTCGACCGGGAAATCGACTCCGCCACCATGACGCCGGACACCTTCGAGGTCCACACCTTGTGGCACGACCACGCCTTCGACTGCATGATCGGCGCCGAGGCGACCTCCGGCGACTGCGAGGTGCTTTGGAACACCGAAAACGAGCACCGCGCGGGGCTCCGCTTCACCGGCAGGATCAACGCCGGCCCGAGCGGAGTCCGCGGACACTTCGGCGAGATGCTGCAGGCACCGTTCGAGTGGAAGTTCGCGACGGTGCCCGACCTCGCCCCGACGATCGTGCCGGTGCAGGTCGTCGACGGAGTCGATCTCGTCGAGGGCAAGCCCGGTGTGGTCCGCGTGCACGGCGGGCTCAGCGAGGACTCCGAGCTCGACTGGGTCGAGGCTCGGGTGCGAGTGGGATACGACCAGGGTCTGGTCACGCGCTGGAAGACCCATCGTTTCTACCCCGGCGCCCAGGCCCCTCGTGGAGCTCCCGACAGAGCCTTCGAGCACGGCAACGCATGCATCTTTTCGAGCCAGAGGCACGAAGCACCCATCATGGAGGACTACTTCGGGGGGCAGCATCACACCATCAAGGCCGACCTCGAGATCGACGGGCCCGGCGTCGAGGCCATCCGCTCGTACTACCCTACCTTCGAAGTCCTCACGCGGCCTCCGGACGGGCTTCTCTTTCCCTTCAACTGCGCGATCTACCCCATCGCCCCGAATCTCTACCTGAGCAGCTGGTCGCCCCCCTACCCGTGGACGGCTGGGGCCGGCCCACCCGGGTTCCTGCAGCTTCCCCTCGTCCAACGCGCCGGTGACACGGCTCGGACCCTGCTGCCGATCGGCAAGCTCGGCTTCCGTGCGGTCGGCAGGACAGCCGCCACCGGCTCACCACGGCAGGCCTCGCAGATCATCGACCAGTACTACCTGCGATCATGGGCTCGGATGCTCGACCGGCGCGCGGCCATCTCGGGGCTCGGCGCGGTCAAGATGCAGCTCCTGGTCGTTCCGCGTGAGTGGATGAACATCGTCAACCAGGGCGACCCGATTCTCCACCAGGTCGGCTACTTCAGTTGCGTGGTGGCCGAGGATGCGAGCCCGGCCGCTCTCGCCCACTGCATCGCCCATCGGTACGGCCTCGAGGACGACGTATGGGGAAGGCGGCCCTACACCCGTTCCTACCCGATCCTGCAGGGATGGTCGGTCGAGGCCGACCGGGTCGTCGATGACGAGATGGTGTCAGTTCTCGGACCGGACTACAGCCAACCTCTGATGTCCTCGAGCCTGCGCCGCACCCCGGAACGCCGAATCTGGATCGACCGCGACAGCTATGACCAGCTCTCGGACGAGTTCAACCCGAACTGGTGGGGAACCGCGGCGGCGTCCGCGAGCGCAGACACGATCACGCTCGGCGGGGAGATTCGCCTCGCGGGAGGATCGCCGCAGGGGACGCTTGACGTCATCGAGCTGCCGAGTCGCGGAGCCGCCTTCCCGGCTCCGTCGGGTGACGGCGATGCCGAGCTGATACTCCTGGGCTCGGGTGCCTCAGAACTCTTGCGGACGTCCTTCGCGCCAGCGTTCGATGGCGTCGGCGGCGGGCAGTACGCGTCATTCCTGCTCACGCTCGCCGCCCCTCCGGGAGTGCTCGGCGTCGAGCTCCGCTACCAGGGCGCACGGCTTGATACGGTCACCGCCAGCGCGGGCGCACCCACGGTCCAGGTCACGCAGCCGACCGGCGGCACGCTGACCGGAACAGCACCAGTGAGCTGGAACGCCGACGATCCCGACGCCTCCTCGGAGCTTCGCTACTCGGTCAGCCTCAGCGCTGACGACGGGCAGACCTGGGAGCCCGTGACCCTCGAGACGTCGAGCACCAGCTTGAGCCTCGATACGACCGACTTCGCCAACGGTCAGGTCTGCCGCGTGCGCGTGGTCGCCGATGACGGCTTCCACGCCGCGGAGGCGACCTCCCTCCCCTTCCGCATCTCCAACCCGCCGCGGGTCCAGTGGGCCTGGCCGCCGGACGGCTCCTCCGATGTGCCCGAAGCCGCCTCGATCATTGTCGGTTTCCACGACGCAATGGACGAGACCACTCTCAACGGCGGCACATTCTGGCTGCAGGACGATATCGGGGCGCATGTGCCGGCCGAGGTGAGCTGGGACGCGGACACCCGCCAGGCGGCCCTCACCACTGAAGATCCTCTGTCCCACAGCGCCGAGTACACAGCCACCGTCTCGGGCTCGGTCCGCGACGCCTCCGGCCTGGCGATGGGATCGGACTTCACCTGGAGCTTCAGGCTGCGGCCGACCATGGGAGGGGGATGTACCGGCGACTGCGACGGCGACGGCGTGGTCGGGACGACGGAGCTGCTGCGGACGTTCGCGATCTTCGGCCGCGCGCTGCCCCTTGCCTCCTGCTCCGCCGCCGACTCGAGCGGCAACGGCTCGGTCTCGTTCTTCGAGCTTCACCAGGCGATCGGGAACGCCCGCAATGGCTGTTCGGGAGTCACCCCACAGCCGACGCCGAGCCCGACGCCGGCCACACCCACCCCAACTCCGACCGGCCCGCCGCAGACGCCGACGCCGACGCCCACCCGGACCCCATCCCCCACGCCGACGCCCGAGGTCCCGATGGGCATCAACGGCCGGGTCACTGCGGGTGGCGCAGCGGCCGGAGGCGTCGGCCTCGAGCTGCGCTGGTGGAACGGCGCCCAGTGGAGCACGCGCTCGGCCACCACCGTCATGGCCGACGGGACCTACATGTTCCTCGGAGTCCCGGCGCTGCAGTCGGGCGAGGTGTATTACGTCCGCTACGGCCCGAACTCCACTGATCCCCGGTATGTTTCCGTCTGGTACGGACCCGACATCACGACATGGAGTGGCAGCGGCTCACTCGCCGGGGGGGACTTCGACATCGCCAACATCAATCTCAGCGACCCGCAGTCCGGGGCGACTGTCTCGCTTCCGGTCACCTTCTCGTGGCAGCGCCGCGGCGTCCCTGGGGACGACTACCAGTGGCTGATGTTCGACCCCGCTTCCGATGACGCCTGGTCCACCGACAGCCTCGGCGACGTCGCGAGCTTCACGCTCCATGGACTGCCCGAGGGAGCGGTCAACGGACACGAGTACGGCTGGTACGTGGCGGTCTACGCGTCGTCCGACAGCTACGGCGTGTCCTTCTACCATCGACGGATGACATTCACGCCCTGACCGTTGAGGTCCGGCCTCCCGCGATCACACGGCACGTGCGAAGCCATGCCTCGCGCAAGCCGAGCCCCCACAATGGCTTCTCTGCGCAACTCCTCGACAGGAATCGTCACCTCTTCGATAGCCTTCCGGCGGCGCGGGAGGCCGAAACCCAGGTTTGGCCGGAAATCAGCTTCGCCCCTCCGAGCGGAGGAGGCCATACACCAGCCCGCCAGGTCGGTCGGCGGTTTCAACGACCGCCTTCGGGATCTCGATTTCGCGCGTAGGGATCAGAGCGAGGGCGTCTTGCACCTCCGGCACCTCCGCACAGGCCGCCTCGAGATGCCGAGAGCGGTCCCTCCGACGTGCCCGGCCGTCTGCGCTCGAGGCGCGATGGTGACCCGCGTTCCCGGTGGGGATCCTTCGACTCGCTCGCCTTCGGCTCGCTCGCTCAGGATGACCCTGTAAGGGATGGCATCGACTCCTCTGACCGGGGGCAATGCGTTCGCGGCGCCACCCAAGACACGCCACCCTGAGCGCAGCGGCCC
>CAZQYU010000122.1:0-2798 GCA_964597585.1 uncultured Thermoanaerobaculia bacterium | reverse complement strand
AAGGCGGGCCGCGCCGAGCCTCGGAGTCGTGGTGGTCAGTCCGGCAGCGTCACTCCCAGCGCCGCGGCCGCCCGCGACGCCATGCTGCCAGTCCCGCACGGGTCCGTCGGGTCGGTGTCGCACTCGGCGATGAAGTCGCTCCAGTCGAGCTGGCCGTAGCCGAACTCGGCGTCGCCGGTGGCGTTGTCGACCTTCGAGTAGTACGCCATCAGCAGCCCCGACACGAACGGAGTCCAGCCCGTGAAGGTGGAGTCGCAAGGGTCGAAGCCACCCGCCGCACTGTCGAGCCGGACCTCCACCCGCCCGCCGGTGAGGCTGCTCACGCCGAGGTCGGCCAGGCCCCACTGGCGCAGCGAGAAGGCCTCAACCGAGGTCGAGACCGACTTCACCAGGGCCCCGGCGCCGTTGTAGATCTCGATCACGATCGCCGTCGACTGGGGCCCGAAGTTGCAGACGCCGATGTTGGTACGGACCTTCGTGTTCCAGCTCGCGCCCGGGATCACCGACCTCCCGAGCCCGACGATGAAGCTGACGAAGCTCGGCGACACGCTCTGTCCGTAGGTGGCGTTCGGGTTGGCGGCGTTGTAGGTGCGCGAGCCGACCGCGAGCATGCCGCCGTCGGGGCCGCCGCCGCTGATGGCCATGACCAGGAGCATTCCCTTGGTGTTGCCCTCGCTCGGGAAGAAGGTCCCGAGAACGTCCTCGACCACGCGTGTCTCGCCTGCTGCGAGCGTGATCGTCTTCGCGAAGCTCCCAGTGAAGGTGTTGGACTGGGCCTCGCGGAAGAACTGGAGACCGACGGTGACAGCGGAGTCGGACAGGTTGGAGATCGCCATGTCGCTGCGCCAGTCGGTACCCTGGGCGCCCGCGACCTTGGCGACCACAGGCAGGATCTGGAGCGGCGCGGCGAACTGCGCCTGGGCCACCGGAACGCACGAAGCGATCACGAAGACGGCCACTGTGAGGGCCACAAGGTCTCGCATGCTCTCCCCCTTTTGGCGTTGCCTGACACCAAGTTGTGTCCACAACCTCGAGATGGCAAGGGCGTCGTCGCAGGATCGTCCAGTTTGCGGGCTACCAGTCGACTCGTCGATGGGTCGGTGCACCGCTCATTCGGCGACGCCGGCAATCGCCTGCGCTGCGAGCCGGCCGTTGAGCACGCAGCTGCCGAGAAAAGTACCCTCCAGCGATCCCTTGCCGTGGATGCCGCCGCCGCCGAAGCCGGCGGTCTCCCCCACCGCGTAGAGACCCGGAATGGGCTCCCCCGACCCGCGCAGCACGCGGCTGTCCATGTCGGTCTGGATCCCGCCCAGGCTCTTGCGGCTGAGGATGAACTCGCGGATCGCGATCAGCGGCCGGGCCTTGGGGTCCTCGATCTTCTGGAATGCGCAGGTGCGCAGGCGGTCGCCCCGGTACTGGCGGAAGTTGGCGATCCGGCGAAGCTGGTCGTCGTTGAAGTAGCGCGGGCCGCGCTCGATCTGGGCGTCATAGGCATGGATGTCGGCGGCCATTCCGTCGCGGTCGATGCGGGCGCCGTCAAGTGAGAGCCTGTCCATCTTCTCCATCAGCTCGGACAGGGTGTCGGCGACCACGAAGTCGTCGGTCTCTGCGATCAGTCGCTCGACCAGCTGCGGGTTGCCGAACACCAGGTGCTTGACCAGCTCGAGCTTGCGCTTGTAGCGGAAGGCGGTCATGTAGTCGCTGCCCGAGACCGCGAGCTCTTTGATGGCGATCTTCCAGTTCAGCACCTGCCACGAGTACTGGCCGACCGAGCGGCAGATCTGCTCGACCACGTAACGGGTGTCGCTGTAGCCCATCAGCGGCACGGGCCCGAAGCGGCGCCCGCGAGCGTCGAGCCACAGCGCCGAGCGCGGCGGCACCAGGCTAATGCCGGCGTCGGGCACGTCGCCGTCCTTCTGACGAACCCCGGCCGCGTAGTGCCACTGCAGGTCGAGGTGGGTCAGCGCAGCGCCGTGTGCCACCGCAGCGTCGTGGAGCATCCCATCGGCGAAGCGGTGCGAGCCGTTGAGCAGGTGCCTGGGCGCCTCGCCCCACGGTCGGTACCAGTGGGCCTTGACACGGCTCAGGTCGCCGCCGCAGATGCCGCCTGAGGCGAGCACCACATGCTCCGCGCGGACCTCGAAGGGCTGACCGTCGTCCTCGCGACTGCCCGCACAGCCTACGACCGTCCCCGCCGCTTCGATCAGCCGCTCGACCCGGTGGCCGAAGCGGATCTCGAGCCGGTCGCGGTGCGGGTGCGCTTCGAGCCCCGCCACGACGGCCTCCACGATGCCCCAGCCGGTTCCCCATGCGATGTGCCAGCGCGGCACAGAGTTGCCGGGTTGAAAGAGACCGCGCTCGGCCCAGTTCACCACCGGCAGAAACTCGACCCCGCAGGCCGTGAGCCAGTCGAAGATCAGGTCGCGCGAGCGCTCCACGTAGGCCCTCGCCCACCGACGCGGCCACTCGTCCTCGGGACCGAAGTCGGCGAAGCTGAGCCAGTCGGACCACGCCAGCTCAGGGGAGTCGCGCAGGCCCAGCTTGCGCTGGTGGGGGGTGTCCACGAACATCACTCCGCCAAAGGAACGCTTGGCGAGGCCCCCGAGCTCGGACGGCTGGTCGCGGTCCAGGATCAGCACGCGTTGGCCATGGTCGAGCAGCTCGAACGCCGTCACCAACCCCGCGAGCCCACCGCCGGCGATGACCACATCGGCCTGAGAGCTGTCGGCCATGCCACCTCCTTGGAGGATGAAGTGCTGACGCCATCCTCCCGGGCGCGGGCGCGGCTGTCAACGGAG
>CAZQYU010000121.1:0-8772 GCA_964597585.1 uncultured Thermoanaerobaculia bacterium | reverse complement strand
TGGCCGAGGCCGACGCGATCAGGGCCAAGGGCGAGGCCGAGGCCGAGGCGCGCCGTCTGCTCGCCGAGGCGCTCAAGCTCTACAACGAGGCCGGGCTCTCGATCGAGGCGCTCAAGGTACTGCCGGAGATCGCGGCCGCCATCTCCGAGCCGCTCTCGCGCGCCGGGGCCACCACCATCATCAGCCAGGGGGCAGGCCGCGGCGATGGCACCGGTGCCGCGCGCCTCACCGAGGACGTGACCCAGGTGCTCAGCCAGCTCGGCCCGATCATGCAGCAGCTCGCAGGCGTCGACATCAGCAAGCTGCTGCGGGACATCTCCCACCTGCCGGCGGCAGCGGCCGCCACCATGTCAGCAGAAGCCCCCGCGGCGAAGCGCGGCGCCAAGGTCCTCGAGACGGAGTAGACGGAGCTCACGGTGGGACCCTCGAAGGAGCTGACCGCGCTCCTGTTCGAGCTCGAACGGGCTGCAAGCCCGCTCGAGCGGCTCCAGATCATTGCCCGCGCATGGCGCTCGGTACGCGCTCTCGACGGGCTCGAGCGCCGCGACCTCGCCCGCCAGGTCGGGCTCGACGGCGCCGAGGAGCTCATCGACCGCCTCGCCAGAAAGGGCGGACTCGCACCCGCGACCCTTCTCGAGGCCCTGCGGCGAGCGCGCCGTGCCGATCCCGCACAGCTCCGCACCATCCTCACCGGGCTGCGCACGCCTGCCGGCCGCGAGCAGGCGGCCTTCGAGGGGTTCCAGCTCGCCCAGGACATCTTCGCTCCGGAGGCGAATGAGTCGGGTTCGGCTGACGACAGCCCATCCCCGCCGGAACCTCTGCTCCGGCCCGGCGCCGACGAGCCTCAGGTCCCGTCGGAGGAGACCCCGGGAGATGCGCCCATCACCGGGACGCCGGCCATCGTCGAGGCTGCCGCCGCACCAGCACCGCCGCCTGCCACGATCCCGCCGAAGCCGCACCCACCCGTGCCACGACCGCCTGAGGCTCGCCCCCGGCCGGTGGTAACGCTCGCCGCCCGCGTACCCCGACCGGCACCGCCGCCCACACCGCGACCGGCGCCTTCCGGGCCCCGGGTGCCCCCGGCGTCCGTGCCGATCTCGACGCCACCCGTGCGGCAAGCGGCCGAGGCCGCACCACCGCAGGCGACGCGAGATTCGCCACTGCGTGCTCTTCGCCGACTCGAGGCCCGCCTCGAGGCTCCCAAGAGCCTGGAGGTCGCGGAGCTTGACGCGCTCGTGCTCGGGCTGCCCGACGGATGGGTCCGCCGCCGCGCCGTGCTCGCCCTCCTGCGGCACGGCCTTCCGCCCCGTATCCCAGACGCTCTCCGTCTGGTGGAGGCGTTGGGGCTGCAGCGCGACCGCCGGTGGGCGCTGAGCGCGCTGCTCGAGGACCGGACGCTCGCTCCAGAAGAGCTCGGCCAGGCGATGTCCCTGATCACGTCGGAGCCCGCTCGGCGCCGGCTGCGCCGCCTGGCGGCCTGCGGCCGCAGCGAAGAGTCAAGAGTTGAGAGTGAAGAGCCGGAGAGGCGGTCGTAGGGGAGCAGCTTGCCTGCTCCCGTGGTGGAATCGCATCGAAATCATCGGAAGGAGACAAGCTCCTCCCCTACCCTTCTGACGATCTCACCCCTGCCGCTTCAGCCCGCGCAGGACCTCTCGCTTGTCGCGCCAGGCCATCCGCGCGCGGACGTAGTCCTCGTGCGAGAGCCCGAGCTCGTTCGCGACCTCGCGGATCTCCTCCTCCTCGGCGAGCGAGATCGAGTCGTCCGCCGCCGCGACCGCGAACAACGCATCGAGGAGGCGCCGCCGCTCCTCGACCTCGGTGGTCTGGCGGAGGTGGCGCGACGCCAGGTACTCGTCGGCGCCGCCCAGTGCCCCGCTCGAGGCGAGGTCCACGACGAGATTCGCCCGCTCCTCGTCGAGCCCGCCGATCTTCTCGACGATCTCGCACATCCGCCGGGTTTCCTCGGGGCTCACGTCGAGGTCGGCCCGCGCCGCCCGCGCCAGGACCACGGCGAAGGCCGCCAGATGGCGCGCGCGATCCTTGTCGAAGCCGGTGAGGCGAACCTCGATGGCGGCGATCGCGGGTGACGACGAGGGCGTCCCTCCCGACGCAACGGGGGTTGACGAGGTTCCGAGACCGAGCCACTCCAGCAGGGACATGCGCACGCCTCCGGCACCAGACAACCGCAGCGCCGCCGGCCAAATTCTCTCCCCGCCCCGGCCCCGGAATGACCCGTCCACGCCGCGGGTTGGGTGGAGAGATGTGGTCCCGATGGCGTGCACGGCGTTCGTTCGGTGGCCTGACGGCTTGCGCCTGCCCCATTCTCAACCCGCGGCCGAAGGGCCATTGTCCGACAACGCCTCGACAGTCTCTTCAGACCACCCGGAGCTTTGCCAGCCAGCCATGAGCCCCACGAACCCGATGCCGCTCGGCCCCCTCAGGAGGATAGGAACATGCGTCTGACGCTGACCGCAGGACTCGCCTTCGCCCTTGCCGCCGGATGTGGCTCCCCTGCGCCCCCCAGCGCCCCGCCCCACACCGCAACAGGCACCTCCACAGCGGCGGGCTCCTCACTCGATCTCCACGGCGCGGTCCTCGACCTGCCAGCTGCCTGGCCGGAGCAGAAGCCCTCGTCGTCGATGCGCATCGCACAGGCAACCGTTCCCGGGCCCGGGGGAGACGCGACCCTGGCGGTCTTCTTCTTCGGAGTGGGAGGCGGCGGTGGTACCGACGCGAACCTCAACCGCTGGCTCAGCCAGATCGAGACCACGGGCACCCCTCAGCGGGGTTCGTTCGAGACCAACGGCTTCACGGTCACCTGGCTCGACGCCTCCGGCACGCTCAAGGCGGGAGGTATGGGAATGGGGCCGAGCACCCCTCAGCCCGACTCCCGCCTGATGGCCGCGGTCATCGAGGGCACGGGCGGGCCCTGGTTCGTCAAGCTCACAGGACCCGCAACGACCCTCGACTCCGCCCACGACGCCTTCTTCGAGATGCTGCACAACGTCCACTCCGGCAACCCGCACAGCTGAACCGGTCCTCGAAGATCGCCCGGCAGAAACCCTATCCTGTCGTGGTTGGATGACCCCGACGCGCTGCCAACAGCGCGTCATAGGCGTAGGCGACGCCGGCCCGCCGATTCTCCGGCGGGCCGGCGCCGCCTACGCCCCGGAACCTTTCCGCCCAGGTGATCTCTCACTGGGGCGGAAAGGAGACCTCGCCATGACCCCCAGATTGATCCGACACGGTATCGCCGCCGCCGTCTTCGGCGGTCTCTTGATGGCCTCTCCGGCCGTGGCGACCAACAACGGCAACTTCAGCCTCGAGGTCCTGGTCGACGGCCGGCCGCTCGCGGAGTACGCACAGCAGCATGCACTCTACATCGAGGCGCAGCCCAAGGCCGAGTACGCTCTGAGACTCTCGAACCGCAGCCCGCGCCGGGTGGCCGTCGCGCTCGCGGTCGACGGGCTCAACACCATCGACGCCCGCTCGACCACCGCCGCGCGCGCCCGGAAGTGGGTGCTCGACCCCTGGCAGACGGTCGTCATCGAGGGTTGGCAGGTCTCCGGGTCCACCGCCCGCCGCTTTGTGTTCACCACCGAGGCGAGCTCATACGGCGCGTGGTTGGGCCGGACCGAGAACCTCGGCGTGATCGAGGCTGTGGTCTACCCCGAACGCAGGCCGTTGCCACGTCCGCGGGTCCTGGAGCAGGGCAAGGCTGCCGCGGGAGCTCCTGCCGCGCCTGGCGCGCGAGACGAGGCATCGGGTCGCAGCGAGGCCGAGGGGTACGCCGCGACCGGGATCGGTGACGAGGTCGACCACCGGGTCGTCCAGGTCCGCCTCAACCTCGAGCCGACACCTTCGGCGCGGGTGCGCCTGCGCTACGAGTACCGTCCCGAGCTGGTCCGTCTCGGGGTGCTGCCACGATGCGATGACGAGCTCACTCGTCGCGAGCGCGCCCACGGTTTCACCGACACCGGCTTCTGCCCCGACCCGCGACGCGGGAAGTGAGAAAGTGAGAAGGTGAGGAAGTAAGAAGGCCCACAGCGATCGTGCTGCCGGTTGAGAGAATCCCGCGGTTCGTACGGGAAGATCGGTGCCGGACCGGCACCGATGGTCCGTTTCGGCGGGGGACCCTCGAACCTCAGCCGGAGGGCTAGGGTCTACCCCCCTCGCCCGGCTACCTTCTTACCCTCTTACCTCCTCACCTCCTCACCCTCCCTGAACAGGGCGGCGCCTTCGAGGGTGCGGTTGGCGGCGGACGGGTCGAGGGCGCGGCGGACCAGGGCGTCGGCGAGCGCGACGTTGGTGGTCGAGTGGTAGCGGTCCGCAAGCCTCCGTGCGCCGAGCCGCGCGGCGGCCGCGAGCGCGACGTCGGTGAAGCCCGCGGCGAGTCGTTCCACGGGCCGGTCCTCGTCGCGGTCGCGTCCGGTGATGAAGGACGGCCTCGCGATCGTGAACTCGAGCCCGCTCGACCGGATCGCCGCCTCGGCGCGGGCACGCGCCCCGAGGTAGCCCCTGGTCTGGCCCTCGCGGACGCCGATCGCCGACAGGTAGACGAAGCGCGCCCCAGGTGCCGCCTGCACAGCGGCCTCGATCAGCAAGACGGTCAGCCCGTAGTCGACGCTCTCGTAGCTGTCACTGCCCCCGGCCTGAGCCATTCGGCGCCGCGTGGTTCCGAGCAGCGCGAACACCAGGCCGGGGCGCCAGCGCGCAAAGGTCGTCGCCAGCACATCGAGCTGCCACGGCGTCGCGTCAACCTGCGCTCCCACGACCGCGAAGCGCTCCCTCCACAAATCGAGCTGCGGTGAGTCCGGCCGAATGTGCGCCGCCGTTTCGATCCCGCGCTCCACGAGCGTGCGCACCACCTCGCGACCGGTGTAGCCGGTGGCACCGGCGACGAAGGCGACCGGGCTCATGCCACGACCTCGAGGACCGAAGTGGAGGGGTCGGCGGACCCGACCCGCGCGCCCCCCTCCAGCGGCGCATCGGTCGGGACCCAGACCCTCAGCACGCACGGCTGCTCGTCGGTGACCGCGATGACCACCGCGGCGAGGCTGACGACGACCTCTGGATCGGCCACGACACCTCCGGCTGGATCCATCCTCGCGGCGGATCGGACCCGCTGTCAAGCACGCTTCGGCGGTCCGGGTACGGTCGATGCACGTACAATGGCGGCGACGGGAGGACCATTCGTGGCCAACGAGCGCACCGTGACGATCGACGGCGTCGAGCTGCATCTGGCGCCCCCGGCGCCGTCCCCGCCCGAGTGGATTGGACAGCGTGAGGTGCTGCTCCAGCTGCTCGCCGCGTGGACCTGCTTCTCGGACCGCGACGTGCCCCTCAACCCGCGCCTGCTCGGCAAGCCCGGGGTTGGCAAGACGACTCTGGCCTGCGCCGCCGCCCGCGACCTCGGACTGGCCGTCTGGGTCGTTCAGGCGACCACCGACACCCGCCCCGAGGACCTCCTCGTCACCCCGGTTCTGGCGCCCTCTGGTGGCATCCGCTACATGGCTTCCCCGCTGGTCACCGCGATGCTCCTCGGCGGTGCCTGCGTGCTCGACGAGGGCAACCGGATGAGCGAGCGCTCGTGGGCCTCTCTCGCCCCTCTGCTCGACCATCGACGGTCGGTGGACAGCGTGGTCGCTGGGATCACCATACGGGCCCATCCCGGCTTCCGCTTCGTCACCACGATGAACGAGGACGCCTCGACCTACGAGGTCCCCGAGTACATTCACTCGCGCCTGATGCCCCAGATCCTGATCGACTTTCCGGATGAGGAGGACGAGCGCGCGATCCTCGAGTCCCAGGTGCCCGACGCTGAGGCCGAGGTCCTCGACTACGTCCTGGCCTTCCTCCGCGCGGCCCACGCCGCCGATCTGCGCCACTCGGTCCGCGACGGCCTCAATGTCGCACGCTACGCGATGAAGCGCCTACGACGAGGCGAGGAGTCCGATCCCCACTCCGCTGTGGCGTCCGCCCTGGTGCTGGCCGTCGGTCCCGACGAGGCCCAGCTGTTCCCGTTGCGTTGATCGGGGACGACGATGGTCAGCGCGGACTGGCTGGACGCGGCAGCTCCGGAGGCCGTGCCCGGGATCCGCATCCTCCCAATCCTCCATGAGCGGGTGGACCTCGCGGCGCTGACCCGGGCAGTGCTCGACGCCGCCGACCCCGCAGGGGTGGCGGTCGAGCTTCCCACAACGCTGCGCGAGGTCGTCCTGCGCGCGGTCCGGCGCCTGCCGAGGATGTCCCTGCTCCTGTCGGAGGAGGCGGACGAGGATGCCCTGGTGTGGGCGGTCACGCCCGGCGATCCCCTCGTCGAGGGTTTGCGGTGGGCCGAGGAACGCGGCCGGCCCAACTTCCTCATCGACCCCGACGTGAGCACGCCGGGCAGGCACCACGACCCACTCCCCGATCCCCACACGATGTGGGGCCTCGGACCCGCACGATTCGCCGAGCTGATCCGCACCGTGGCCGGGGCCAGCGTCGGCGATAGCACCGACGCCCTGCGCGAGCAGGGCATGGCCCACCACATCAGAGCGGCCCAGGAGGCGGTCGGGGGATCTTTGGTGGCGCTGGTCGGTGCGGCCCACGCGACCCGAGTCGCCGTCGACCTGACCGGACCGACCGCGGAGCCGCTCGCCCGCCGGCGACGCTCGGCGGTCTCGCTCCACCACCTCCACCCCGACTCGCTCACCGCCCTGCTGCCCGACCCGCCGCTCGCCCACGCGGCCTGGGAGTCCGTGCGAGGCGGGCGGATCCCCGAGCCCCCAGCATTGGAGGACGCGGTCAGCCGACGGGTGGAGCTCGTCCGCGAAGGTCTGCTCCTAGTCACCGGAGAATCGCTCGAGGAGACCGGCGAGCGCCAAAAGAGACTCGTCGAGTGGGCCGCCGCGCGCGCCACCGCTCCCGGTCCCGAAGGCGTCCGCGCGGTCGACCGCGACGCCCTCGGGGCCGTCATCTGGCCGGTCGCAACACGCTCCTGGACCGAGTCGACCCGGGAGGAACCGGCCGCATGGCAACGGAGGCTCTTCCTCGACTTCGCGCACCGTTGTGCGCGGGTCCACGGGCAGCTCGTGCCGTCGCTCTACGAGTGGACGATCGCGGCACGCGGCGTGGCCGACGACAACCTCGCCTGGGAGGTCTTCGACATCCTGCGCACCTATCCGTGGCAGGAGGACACATCTGAGGACCTCTCGACAGTCAAGGTCGATGGTGAGCAGCTCGACCTCGGCGTCCGCACCGTGCGATTCCGGAAGCGGTTCTTCCGGGTCAAGACCCGCCCGGTGGCGGTGCCGGTCCGGCGCAGACCGGGACCGGAGGAGGCCGAAGACTGGCTCGACGCATTCTCCGGCGGCACCCTCTGCTCGTATCCGCCTGAGGACATCGTGATCGAGGACTACGGCCGGTTTCTCAAACAGAAGGCGACCTCGGTCGTCGCGGCCGAACGCAGCCGGTCGGAGCCGTTCACGACCTCGATGCTCGACGGAGTCGACCTCCGCGAGACGCTGGCCCGCTGGCACGAGGGCCGGGTCTGGGTGCGCGAGCGCGGCCGCACCCCGGGAACCGCAGGATCTGTCGTGGTGATCTTCGACGACGATCCCTCCGGTGCCTACCCATACCTGATGACCTGGCTCGGCGAGCACGAGCAGGAGTCCGACATGGCCTTCTACGCCACCAACCCGGCCCACCAAGTGGTCGGACCGGGGATCCTGCGCGCCACCTACGGCGGCTTCATGCTGACCTACCCGCCCGGACGCCTGTTCGACGTCTGGCAGGATCCGGACTACCGCGACGCCCGCACCAAGGCCGAGGTGCTCGTGATGGCGGCAATCGACTACAGCCGGGAGAAGCTCGTGGTACACGTCGCCGACTCCCCTCCGGGCGCGCACCTCAAAGCATGGGCGTCACGTCGCGGCAAGCGGCTGGTCCACCTTCCGCTCGGCAGCCTGTCCCCGATCATGCTACGTCGCATACGCGTCGTTCACATCCTCGCCGGTCACGCGACCCGGGCGATTGCTCGCAGCCACATCTGGTGAGTCGTGGCCGCTCGGCCGGCAGGCGCGGGCGGCGGTGAACCCCCCGCGACCCGAGCCGCGCCTCCCGTATGGGCCCATGGAACGGTCCGTGCAATCACCTCCGCCAGACCGGGAGGTCACCGTGCATCTCACCACGCTCTTCGTCTCGCTGCTTGTGGTCGCGTCCTGCTCGACGACTCCCGGCCCCGCCGGGGATCCCCGCACCATCGCCGTCGTGGACACCGCGCGGGACGTGGCCGGGTGCAGGACGCTCGGGTCGGTCTCCTCGAGACTCGACTTCGACTCTCGATTCGGGCGGCCGGAGGACGGGATTCGACGAGTGATCGAGGATCTCCAGCTCCAGGTGGTGTCCGCTGGGGGCGACACACTGTGGCTCCAGCATGTCACCGTCAGAGCCACCGAGGTCCGCGGACTCGGGAAGGCCTACCGATGTTCGAAGTGAAGCGAGCCTGCGCTGGAGAAACCCGCGAGCCCCGAGGATCCGGCGCCGCTGCGCTTTGAATTGCCCACGGCGGCGAGGCAGCGGAGAGGCACTCGAGGATCAGACGGTCGCAACCTGCGACGACTCGGCACGAACGGACTGCGACGCAATCCGCTTGTATTGACAGAAAAATCACACAAATTCACCTTGACAGCAGCAGCTTGCAAGAGCGACGATCGATTCACAAGAGAAAAGTCTCGTTCGGCTCATGTCATATCGCACCCGTCCCGTCCGCCCCACGGCGCGACAACG
>CAZQYU010000120.1:0-8852 GCA_964597585.1 uncultured Thermoanaerobaculia bacterium | reverse complement strand
CCCCTCCGGTGAGCCTCCCGCTCGAGCTCCAGGCCGAGCTCCGGCGCCAGGTCCGGCTGCTCGCCCTCGCGCTCGGGGTGCGCGGCTTGATGAACGTCCAGTTCGCGATCCAGGAGGGCGTGGTCTTCGTCCTCGAGGTCAACCCGCGGGCCTCGCGCACGATCCCGTTCCTGGCCCGCGCCACCGGCGTACCGTGGGCCGAGCTGGCGGCCCGGGTCTGCGCCGGCGCGCGCCTCGGCGAGCTCGGTGTCCATGACGGCGTGCCGTCCGAGGTCGCGGTCAAGCTGCCGGTGTTTCCTTTCGAACGCTTTCCCGGCGTCGACCCGCTGCCCGGCCCGGAGATGCGCTCCACCGGCGAAGTCATGGGCCGGGGAAGGACCTTCGGCGAAGCCTTTGCCAAGGCAGCCCAGGCAGCCGGCTGGAGACTTCCCGGTGAGGGCCGCGTGCTGCTCTCCCTCGCCGACCGCGACAAGGGACGGCTGCCCGCCCTGGCGGCGAGGTTCGTCGAGCTCGGGTTCGAGATCGCAGCCACCGCCGGGACCGCGGCCGCGCTCGAGCAGGCCGGCTTCGCCGGCGTCCAGCCGGTAGGCAAGATCGGCGCCGGCTCGCGCGACATTCCAACCCTGATGGCGGAGGGCGCGATCCAGCTCGTGGTCAACACCGCGGCCGGGCGCCGCGCCGCCCTCGACGCGGGTTCGATCCGGCGTGGCGCGCTCGATGCCGGTGTGCTTTACCTGACCACGATTCCCGGCGCCTACGCTGCCGCCGAGGCGGTGGCGGTGCTTCGCCGGGGACCGCAGCAGGTCCGTGCCCTTCAGGACGACGCGCGCACCCTGCCTGCCTGGGCCGCCCGCTGGTGAAGAGCCTGCACACCTCTCGATGAGCTGCACACTCCTAGCCCGCACTGTTCATCAGCGCTCGTGGCGAGGCCGGCGAGGCGCCGTGCACAGTGGGGTTTTCGAGCCGAGGAGCGCGCAGGCGTACTCGACAGTACGTCGAGCACTCCGAGAAAGCACCGCTGAGTGCAGCGCATCGCCGGCCGCAGCAGAAGTCTGGTGAAGAGTGCGGGCTAGGCGACGATCGGGCCGACGCGGAGGGCGGCGGAGATTCGTTTGCCCGGTCGGGCCCTCACGTCGCCGAGCAGGACGCTGTCCTCGACCCGAGCCCCGGCGCCGACGCCCGCCCCGCCCGCGATCACCGAGCGGCACACGGCCGCCCCGCTCTCGACCACCGAGCGGCCGGTCACGAAGGCCTGTTCGAGACGTGCGTCTGCGGCCACCCGGGCACCGGCTTCGACGACGGTACCCCCGTGCAACTGGGCGAGGGTCGCCGCGAGGTAGTCGCGTGGCGTTCCGACCTCGGACCATCGGCCCGAAACCCGAGTGCCGCCGAGCCGGCCGACCGCCATGGCGGGACGCCACAGCATTTCGGGGACAGCACTCGGCTCGATTGCGAGGCGCGCGATGACCGAGCGGTCGACCAGCATCACACCCGGGTAGAGCAGCGGCCTGTCGCGGTGCTCGGGCTCGCCGGGCGGCAGAATGCGGTCCACGAGCCCGTCGCCGCGGAGGCGGACACGGGACCAGCGGCGGGGATCGGGGTGGGGCAACAGTGCGAGGGTGACCAGGTCGCCGGCCTCGCAGTGCCGCGCCGCGAGCGCCGTCAAGTCGAGATCGAGCAGCCCGTCGCCGTTGATCACCAGCACGGGCCCGCGACCTTCGAGCAGGCCTCTCGCCCACGCCAGTGCGAGACCGCCCGCGGTGTCCATGAGCTCGTCCTCCACCGACAGGGCGAGCTCCACACTCGGAGGGACGGCGTGCCTCGCGGCCTCCTGAATGGCCGGAGCCAGGTGCCAGGCGTTGACCACCACCCGACGGCATCCGACAGCCGCCGCCTGGTGCAGAGCCGAGGCCACCACCGGGCCCAGGGGGAGGGGTAGGGCGGGCTTTGGCAGCACATCTGACAGCGGCCGCATGCGCACGCCGCGGCCCGCGGCCAGCACCATCGCCACCTCTGGCGCGGCAGTCATGGCGCGAAGACCATGTCCTCGGGAAGACCGAGCTCGGGGTGCTCGTCGCGGTAGCTCGCCCAGAGAGAGACGTAGGATCCACGCAGCGCACCTGCGGGGTCGAGGCCGAGCCCGGCCGCGACCTCACCAAGAGCATCGAGCGGCCCCTCGATCTCGACAAAGTCTCCCATCGCCGTGTGGTCGAGGCAGACCTCCGCCTCGGCCACACGCCAGCGTTCGCGGTCCTTCTCGTACCGCCGCGAGGCCACCAGGCCGAGTCGGCCGAAGATCGCGGCGACGACCGCGCCTTCGGCAACCTCTGTTTCCAGCTCCTCGCGCTCCTTGACCGTGCCTCGGTAGCGCACCGGTCCTTTGAAGGTCAGCGTCCAGCGACCCTCCGACCGTCTCAGCCGCAGTGCGTGCCCGGCCGACCGGAGCCTTCTGTCGGCATCGTCGTACAGGGTGTTGACCTCGCGATATCGAGGCGCGAGCAGGGTTGCGGCGCCGGCCTCCAACCGCGAACGGACCGCTCCGAGATCGGCGACCGGGATCTTGAGCTCACTCTCCGTGGGACCCGTCATGCCATGAGCCTATCGCGACCCCGCCAGGATCGGTAGACTCCCGGCCGAACCTGCCGGAGCGTGGAGCCCATCGGCGGTCGGGGCTCACAGGCCGACTGCGCGCCATCCGGACCAGCCCGTGTGCCAGACCAGAGTCCGGATGCGGCCCGTGATTCCGTAGACGCGGATCACGCGCATCCGAGCTGCACCGTCGGTGAAGTAGACCGAGGACGAGGTCGCGGTTCCGGTCGGACCGAAGGTCACGATGTCACCGCTGCCGGCTCGGACCGGATCGTCGAGATTGCCGCCGAGGCGCCCGTGTCCGGTTGGATCGGGAACTCGGACGTCGCGCAGGATGCCGAGCCCGGCGCGGTCGGCCTCGAGCTGGAGGACCTCGCTGACGATCCGGTCGCGGCCGGCCTCGAGGTCGTCGTGCCGAATCCCGTCCCCGTCCCGGTCCTCTGCGAGGAAGCAGCGCCAACCTTCGTCGTCGCGCTCGAAGACGAGCCCGGTAGCGGTGTGGTGCATGACCGCGTGTGCGCGACAACGGGCCATCAGGCCCGAGATCTGGCCGGTCACCGCGCGCAGCTCGGCGGCCCGGTGCAGGGTGCCGAGTCGCGGCAACATGATCGTCGAGCCGATGCCGAGCAGGGAGACGGCGATGACCAGCTCGGCCAGGGTGGCGCCGCGCTCGCGGCAGCGGGTGGTGACCCGTGGGTCGATCCATCGCACGGTGAACCTCCTTTCGAGAAAGCGGCCCCGAAGGGCCGCATCCCGTCCACGCTGCGAGTTGTGGGTGTGGTTCAGTTCGCCTGGCCCTCGTCCTGATGGGCTCGGCGGGGTGAGCGGACCTTGTCCGTCAGGGTCGTGTCACCCTTGACGGTCACGTAGGGCTTGAGGCCCTCGAGCATGCGCTCGCCGATGCCCTTGACCGCGACCAGCTCGTCGGGGCTCGCGAACGCCCCGTTGGCGGTGCGAAAGTCGATGATGCGCTGGGCCAGTGCGGGACCGATGCGAGGCAGCAGCGAGAGCTGGTCGACGGCCGCGGTGTTGATGTTGACCACTCCGGCCGCAGGCTCTGCAGCGGCGGCGAAGCCGGCCGCAAGAGTGATGACGACGAGGGCGAGAGTTGCGCGACGAAGCATGATGATCCTCCTTCTCTCGGTTGGATGATGTTGTCGGAGTCTGGGACGTGTGGGGTGGGTTCTACGGCGGCATGGGCACCTCCCGATGTGAGCTGTCCTTGCCCAGAGCAGGGCCCGTGCCAGATTTTCGTTGTGGATGTAAGTGTATATTTTGCAGTTTCTTATGAGATATATCGATCAGCGACTGTGCTGCTGCGTGACAGAACATTCTGTCACCTTGTGGCCGTGACGCTGGTCCCCGCCCTGTCAGAAAGTTCTGTCGGTGTCAGGCTGCTATACTCCCGCGATGGTGGGCGCTTCTCCGGTGAGCGGCACGGTGCGACGGACCGGCTCGACCGGCGCCGCGGGCGGCGACGTAGGGGTCGATGGCGCCGCGTGAGCTCGCCCTGGTGGTGTCGGGCGGTTCGGGCGCCGAGCTCGCGGTGCGCTTTGCCGCAACTGCGCTTCGTCACGCCGCGCTCGACGCGCTCCACGTGGTGGTGACACCCGCCGCCGGCAAGGTGCTGGCGCATGAGCTTGGACCCGAGTGGAGCTCGGCGCGGGGCGTACGGGACCTTCTTCCGGTCGAGGAGGAGCTTCGTGCCAGGGTCAGACCGTGGACCGATGCCGACCTGACGGCTCCGATCGCGTCCGGCTCCCATCCCCTGATCGGGACGGTCGTGGTGCCGTGCTCGGCGGGCATGGCCGGGTCGATCGCCCACGGCATCTCGCGCGGCCTCGCCCAGCGCGTCGCCGACGTCGCGCTCAAGCAGCGCTGGCCGCTCGTCCTCGGCATCCGGGAGACCCCGATGTCGGCGATCCTGCTCGACAACCTGGCAGCCCTGGCACGCCTCGGCGTGTACGTGGTCCCGCCGGTGCCGGCGTTCTACCTGAAGCCGAGCCCGGGCGAGGCCCTGGAGCGGTTCCTCGACCACTACTGCCTGCGCGTGCTCGACCTGCTCGGCGTCGAGCTCGACCGGAGTGAGCTCAGGTGGAGCGGATGAACGTCCTCGGCGGTCTCGCCGAGACCGCCGAGATGATCAAGCTGCAGCACACCGTGTTCGCGCTGCCGTTCGCGGTGATCTCATTGGTGACCTCGACGGGATCGCGATGGCCGTCGCCCCGGACCTGGCTGTGGGTGGTGGTCGCGATGGTGACGGCGCGGACCGCGGCGATGTGCTTCAACCGCCTCGTCGACCACGGCCTCGATGCGATCAACCCCCGGACCGCGTCGAGGTCGTTGCCCGCAGGCCGCCTCGGACGCGGTCTCGTGTGGACGATCACGGTCGTCGCCTCGGCGTTGTTCGTGGTCGCCGCGGCGGCCCTCAATCCGCTCTGCCTGGCCCTCGCCGGACCGACCATCGTCGTCTTGCTTGGCTACTCCTACGCCAAGCGCTTCACCTCGCTGGCCCACGTCTGGCTCGGCCTCGCCCTGGGCATCTCGCCGGTCGGGGCATGGATCGCGGGTGCCGGCCGGATCGACACGGCGCCGGTGGTGCTGGCGACGGCGGTCCTGCTGTGGGTGGCCGGGTTTGACGTGATCTACGCGCTCCAGGACGAGGACTTCGACCGCCGCGCGGGCCTCCATTCGCTGCCAGTGCGGCTCGGCGCCGCCGGTGCTCTGACGGTTGCGAGAGTGATGCACCTCGGCGCCTTCCTCGCGTTTGCGGTCTTTGCCGTGCTCGCTGGGGGAGGTGCCCTGCGTCTGCTCGCCACGGCGGCCGCTGGCGGCTTACTGTTGTGGCAGCATCATCTGGTCCGGCCGGGCGTGCTCGAGCGGGTCGATGCCGCGTTCTTCACCGCCAACGGCCTCTTGTCGCTGCTCATGGGCGCCCTCTACCTGTCTGCTAAGATGACTTGGTTTTGATGGCCAGGCAGCAGATCCCCTTCCGCCATATCGCCGTCGAGGGGCCGATCGGTGTCGGCAAGACCTCGCTGGTGCAGCTGCTGGCGGACCGCTTCGAGGGCGTGATGGTCCTCGAGGACATCACCAACCCGTTCCTTCCGGCGTTCTACGAGGGCCGACCGGGTGCCGCGTTCCAGGTCCAGATCTACTTCCTCCTCTCCCGCTTCCAGCAGCAGCGCGAGATTGCGCAGATGCACCTTTTCCAGCGCCTCGTGCTGGCCGATTACACCTTCCCCAAGGACAGGCTGTTCGCCTACCTCAATCTGGACGACAGCGACGTCAAGGTCTACGACAAGCTGTACCCGGTCCTCGAGCAGGAAGTGCCGCGCCCGGACCTGGTGATTTACCTGCAGGCGTCCGTCGTTCGCCTGGTCGAACGCATTCGCCGACGTGGCCGCGACTACGAGAAGAGCATCGATACCGGATACCTCGAGAGGCTCAGCGAGGCGTACTCCTACTACTTCTTCCACTACCGGGAGACGCCATTGCTGGTGGTCAACACCGAGGAGATCGACTTCGTCAATCGTCCCTCCGACCTCGACGCCCTGGTCGACCAGGTGCTGCGTTGTCGTCGTGGGACGCAGGTCTATGTGCCGCTCGGATCCTCAGCGACCGAGACGCCGTCGGGAGGACAGGGTCCGCCGGGGAGGGGCGAGCGGTGAGGAGGACCCATGCCGACCCGAGTCACCGTCCCTGACGTTCTCGCGGCCAAGGGCCGCGTCCCCGTGGTGATGCTGACCGCCTACGATGCACCGACCACGCGTTGGGGCGAGGCGGCCGGAGCGGACGTGCTGCTGGTCGGCGACTCGCTGGCCATGGTCGTGCTCGGGCACGAGACCACCCTCGAGGTCACCCTCGACGAGATGCTGCACCACGTCCGCGCAGTGAGCCGCACCGCCCGTCGCTGCCTCGTGGTCGGCGATCTGCCGTTCGGCTCCTACCAGATCAGCGTCGAGCAGACGCTCGCATCGTGCGTCCGCTACCTCAAGGAGGGCGGGGCGCAGGCGGTCAAGCTCGAGGGCCCGTGGCCGGATCGGACGCGGGCGCTGGTCCATGCCGGCATCCCGGTGATGGGTCACCTGGGTCTGACGCCGCAGTCCGTCCACCGCTTCGGCGGCTACCGCGTCCAGGGGCGCTCAATGGAGGATGCCGAGGCGCTGCTCGACGCGGCCCGCGAGCTCGAGGCCGCCGGCTGCTTCTCGCTCGTGCTCGAGGGCGTTCCCGCTGAGGTCGCCGCCGTGGTCACGAGCTCCCTGACGATCCCGACCATCGGCATTGGCGCCGGCCCCGAGTGTGACGGCCAGGTGCTGGTGGTGCACGATCTGCTCGGAATGTCCGAACCGCCACATCCGCGCTTCGTGGCGCCCTACGCCGAGCTTGGTGCCAGTGCAGTGGCTGCGGCTGCTCGCTGGGCCGACGACGTTCGGGAACGCCGGGTCCCGACCGCTGCGCAGTCCTACGCACTTCCGACCGAGGTTGCCGCCCGGTGGCGGGCCGCCCACCGGGAGGTGTGAGGTGGAGGTCGTCCGCTCAGTCGACGAGGTGCGCCGCCGTCGGCGCTCGAGCCGCAGTCGCGACCAAAGAGTGGGCCTGGTGCCCACCATGGGGTTCCTGCACGAGGGCCACCTCTCCCTGGTGCGGCGAGCCCACGAGCTGGCCGACGAGGTCTGGGTGTCGATCTTCGTCAATCCGACCCAGTTCGGACTCCACGAAGACCTCGAGCGTTACCCGCGCGACCTCGATCGCGACCTCGCCCTGCTCGAGGGCGAACGCACCGACGTCGTCTTCGCGCCGCCCGTGGAGGAAATGTACCCGCGGCCGGCAGGGGTACGGGTCAGCTTCCCTGGACTCGATGACGTCCTCGAGGGCGCCTGCCGTCCAGGCCATTTCGCGGGTGTCGGCCTGGTGGTGGCCAAGTTGCTCCACCTCGCGGAGCCCGAGGTGGCGGTGTTCGGCCAGAAGGATGCACAGCAGGCTGTGCTCATCCGTCGCATGGTCGAGGACCTCGACTTTCCGGTGCGGGTGGAGGTCGCGCCCACTCTGCGCGAGCCCGACGGTCTCGCAATGAGCTCGCGCAACGTCTACCTGTCGGCCGAGGAGCGCTCCGCCGCGCCGGCTCTGTATCGCGGCCTTACTCGGGCGGCGGCGGCGGTCGCTGACGGGGAGCGCGATCCGGCTCGAGTCGAGGCGCTGCTTGCCGAGACCGTCGCGAGCGAAGCGCGGCTCGAGCTCGAGTATGCTCGCTGCGTCGATCGGGAGACTCTGGCAACGCCCGGGGAGATCTCCGGCCCGGTCCTGATCGTCGTCGCCGCCCGTGCCGGACGGACCCGGCTGATTGACAACATCCCCGTCACGCCCGGTGATGCCGGGAGGAGATGACACGATGCTGTTGCGTACGTTTCTGCGCGCCAAGATCCACCGCGCGACGGTGACCGCGGCCGACCTCGAGTACGTCGGCTCCGTGACCCTCGACGCCGACCTCATGGACGCCGCCGACATCGACCACCTCGAACGCATCGAGATCTACGACATCAGCAACGGCAACCGGCTCGCGACCTATGCGCTGCGCGGCCGCCGTGGGTCCGGCGAGGTCCAGATCAACGGTGCCGCCGCCCACCTGGTGCGCCCGGGCGACCGCGTGATCCTCGCCGTGTACGCCCAGGTCGACCGCACCGAGCTGGCGTCGTACCGCGCCCGTGTGGTGCTGGTGGACGACGCCAACCGGGTGGTCGAGGTCCGCGAGCAGGGCCTCGCGGATACCACGGAGGATTGACCACAGAGACACAGAGGCACAGAGAATCCCGGGGCCGCCCACCCACCCGGAGGTTCCGAGCTCGGGCTCGTCTGCGAGCCCGAGCTCGGAACCTCCGGGCCTGGTCTCTGTGCTCCTGTCCGTGTCTCTGTGACTCTGTGGTTCAACAACCGGTGGCCTCGTCGCGCCAGAGGCCGTATCATGCCGCCTTCGAGGAGGTTCGCCGATGCTGCCCCGCGAGCTCTACCGCAACGACCCCGACCGCATCCGCCGGATGCTCGCCGATCGCCACACCGAGGCGCCGCTCGAGCGGCTGCTCGAGGTCGACGGAACGTGGCGCGACCTGGTGGTGCGCGTCGAAGAGCTGAAGGCACGCCGTAACGCCGGCTCGAAGGAGATCGGCGAGCTGTTCAAGGCCGGCCGCCGCGACGAGGCCGAGACGCGACGCAGCGAGATGTCGGCGCTTGGCGAGGAGATCAAGGGACTCGAGGAGCGCGCCAAG
>CAZQYU010000119.1:0-8867 GCA_964597585.1 uncultured Thermoanaerobaculia bacterium | reverse complement strand
CGGAGGCGGACACCACCTACACGATCGACGTCTACACCAACACCGCCTGCGACCCCTCGGGCCACGGCGAGGCCGAGACCTGGCTCGGTGAGACGACGGTCACCACCGACGGTGACGGCCACGGCGCGTTCTCGGTAAACTATGGGTTCTCCGGCGGCTTCCTCGCCGCCACCGCCACCGACCCCGACGGCAACACCTCCGAGCTGTCGGCCTGTCTCGAAATCGCCCCCGACACCAGCGAACGCACGGTACGGCTGACGGCGGTGGACTCCACAGTCAAGGCCGGGCAGAACGCCGACCTCCGGGTCGAGGTGATCAGGGAGGACGACGGCACGGTGGACCAGGGTTTCTCCGGCTCGGTCGCGGTCAGAATGGCGGCGGGTAGCACCACCGGCATCGGCGCCCTGATCGGGAGTGGTGGTCAGCGCCTTCAGCAGATCACGGTGCCGGTGAGCCAGGGGGTCGGGCTGCTTTCACTAGGAACGCCGCAGGCGGAGCTGACCCCGGCCTCGGTGATCACCCCGACGACCGTGCTCGAGGGCACCGCCGTCATCACCGCCGAGCTCGACGCCGGCAAGACCTCCACCGCCAGCGTCGAGGTGACGACGCCCCTCGACCTGTGGGTCGAGCGGATCGAGGTCCAGCAGGGCGCACGGGTGACACCCAACGAGACCAGCGAGCGCTTCGTCCGCGAGCGAACGATCCTGATCCGGACCTACATCGGCTCGAACAGCGACGATTTCGGCCTCTACGACCGGATCGAGGGTTTGTCCGTCGAGCTGACTGTTCTCGGGAAGGGGGGCGAGATCATCACGGGACCGACGAGGGTTCGCCGTTCAGTCCGACTCCGGGGGCGCATCGGGGACTACGTCCACCGTCGCTCCGGGGTATTCAACCCAGATGAGCTGCTGCTCGGGCTCGACAGCATCAATAGTCTGTACCCGGTCAAGGTCGGCGAGCTGGCGATCCAGGCGAAGCTCGTTCCGGACCTCCCCGATCTGGATCGAAGCAACGACGACAAGAGTATCGGACCCATGAAGTTCGAGTACTCGGACCCCATCACCATCGCCTGGTCGCGCACCATATTCGAGTCGCCCGAGACAACCACAACGTATCCCTCGATGCAGGGTATCTCGAGGCAGATGGGACGGCTCTTCGACCTCTACCCTCTCTCCGACGGCAACCTGACCTGGCTCGAGCAGCCGAACAAGGTCGTCACGGAGGATCCTCTCCCCAACGACTGGGACGGTGCGCTGACCAAGTGGCTGTCCGCGGTCGACGGCGCCAATGTCATCGCCTGGGTTCACTTCGTGGATGGAGCGTTCATCCGGCTCGCCAAAGGATGGGACAGGGCCTTGGGGTATGCCCATATCGGGGGCCACCTTGCAGTGGTCAACGCCGAGGTCGGTCTCCCACCTCGGAACAAGCGCAGCATCGCCGCACACGAGGTCGGTCACATCCTGGGGCTCGGTGACACCTACTCGGTCAAGGACGAGAACGGCAAGGAGATCGGGGGCCACCGGCCCCTCATCAACCCCCGTCGCGCCGACGCCCTGTTGACCGGCAATCTCGTCGAGGCCGGGGCGTTCCGCTTCTACGAGGGGTACTTCGAGGTCGACGGCGACCGCTGGCAGATGACCGACTTCATGGGCAACGGGCCCGAGTCCCACTACGACCTGGCGACCCTCCGGTACCTCCAGGACGCGTTCCTCCCCGCCACCGGGGGGCACGCGTCGCACCGAATCGGCCTGCTCCACCCGAACCATGCCGAGATGGCGTCGGAGGCGCTGATCCTGGTGCGAGGCGTCGCCTCCCCCGACGGGAGCTTCCGGCTGTTGCCGTCCTACACCCTCGAGGCCGCCGGCCTGCGCAGCGATCCCGGCAGCGGTTCGTACGCGGTCGTCACCGTCGACGGCGCCGGCGGCGCCATCGACACGGTCCGCTTCGAGCCCGACTTCTTCGTCGCCAACATCGGTAGTGAGTCACCGCGGCCCTACGAGGCGGCGCTGCCCTTTGGCGCCTCGGTCGAGAAGGTGCGGGTCCTGCACGACCAGACGACCCTCGCCGAGATCCAGGTCTCCCAGCACACGCCCACGGTGAGCCTGAACCCCCTGCCGCAGGGAGACCTTTCCGGCACCGTTCAGGTGAGCTGGTCGGGATCGGACGCCGATGGCGACGACCTGCTCTACACCCTTCTCTACTCGCCGGACGGCGCGGTCAAGATGCCGGTGGTCATCGAGACCAGCTCCACCTCGGCGACGTGGAACGTCGACGACTACCCTTCCGGTACGGCGCCGGTCCTCGTGGTGTACGTCACCGACGGCGCCCGCAGCTCGGAGGATCGCTCCGCCGTGCTCAGCGTCCCCGACCGCGACCCAGAGGTCATCATCTCGAGCCCCGCCGACGGGATGCGCATCCACCGCGGCGACACCGTGGTGCTCACCGCCGAGATCATCGACCCGGAGCGGGGCTTCATGCCGCTGGCCGACGTCGACTGGACCTCGAGCCGTGACGGCGCGCTGGGGACCGGGGTCTCCCTCGAGGTGAGGAGCCTCTCCCTCGGCCAGCACACAATCACCGCCACCTTCACCGACAGCGCCGGCAACACCGCCACCGACCAAGTGACGATCGAGATCACCGACGGCACGGTGTGCACGCTCACCTGCGAGCCCTCGGTCCCGAGCTCGGTCGTATTCGGCGTCGCGACGGCGCTCGATGCCGGCGTCGCCGCCGAGTCGTGCCTCGCCGCACCCCAGGTCTACTGGGATTTCGGCGACAACGGGTCGTCCGACCAGCTGACGCCAAGCCACAGCTGGCCCGAGCCCGGGAGCTACGCCTGGAATCTCAACGCCATCGCCGACGGCGTCGAGTGCTCGGCTCAGGGCATCATCAACATCACCCCCGGCGAGGCGACCCACCACTACCTCATCCCCGCCTCGGCCCACGCGCCGGGCGCTCTCGGGACCCAGTGGGTGACCGACGCGGTGCTCCACAACCCAGGCGACGAGGAGGTCTGGGCCTCGGTCTACTTCCACGAGCGGGATCAGGACAACGCCGCCGCCCCCTGGCGCACCTTCCGCGTCCTGCCCGGCGTCTCCATCAGCCTCGCGGACATCGTCCTGGCGCAGTTCGGCAAGGCGAACGCCGCCGCCGCGCTGCGGGTCGGCGCCACCGGCCCGTTGGTGGTCTCGTCGCGCACCTACAACGACGCCTCGAGCGGCACGTACGGCCAGTACATCTCAGGCTTCGAAGAAAGCCGAGCCCTCGGACCCGGCGACCAGGCGCGCCTTATTCAACTCGCTTCCAACTCCAGCTTCCGCACCAACATCGGCCTCGCCAGCGCCGCCGACGTGACCGTGACCGTCGAGGTCGAGCTCCACGACGCCGACGGCGCCCTGCTGGCACGGCCCACGGTCCAGCTCAAGCCGCGCAGCTACCTCCAGCTCAACAACGTGTTCGCCGGCATGGGTGACATCGAGGGCGGCTTCGCGGTCATCCACTCGTCGACCGCCGGCGCACTCTACCTGACCTACGCGTCGGTGGTCGACAACGGCTCGGGCGATCCGGTCTACGTCTACCCGGTGGCGTCGGTGGGCGGCGGCTCCGGCCCGACCTGTGGGCTCGACAGCTGGCAGAACCTCAACCCCGGCGGGGCGGTGGCCGAAACCCACTTCGCCGGCTCCGTCTCCAACGGCTCGGTCCACCTGATCTTCGGCTTCGCCGGCGCCATGCTGCGCAGCACCGACGGCGACACCTGGACTCCGGTCAGCACCGGCACCGACGCCTACCTCTTCGACGGCGCCTGGAACGGCTCGAGCTTCGTCGTCGTCGGCGAGAAGGGCCACATCATGACCTCGTCCGATGGTGTGACCTGGACCCCGCGCACCTCGGGGACCACCAACTCGTTGTGGGGCATCACGTGGGGCGGCGGGCTCTTCGTCGCGGTCGGTGACTCCGCGACACTGTTGACGTCGTCGAACGGCGTCAGTTGGACCTCCCGCAGCAACCCCGTCGACCCTGACAACAGCCTGTGGGGGGTCGAGTGGCATGACGGCCGCTTCGTGGCCGTCGGCACCACCGCCAGCTGGCTCGAAGCGGGCACGGTGATCACCAGCAGCAACGGGGTCAGCTGGACGCTCGGCACACTGCCCAGCACGTACGGCTGGCCCTACCGGGTCAAGTGGCTCAACGGTCGCTGGGTCACCGTCGGTCTTGGCGGCTACATGGCCTCGAGCCCGGACGGCCAAACCTGGACGCTGCAAACCACGGGTGAGGGCGCCGACCTGCTCGGGATCGTGTGGAACGGCGAGACCTATGCCATCCCGACCTCAGTTCGCAGGGTGATGACCAGCGCCGATCTCACAAACTGGACCTTCTGGAAGATCCCGGTCGAGGCATCCCGCATGCAGACCATCCTGTGGACCGGCGAACGTCACATCGTCGGCGGCATGGACGGCGTGCTTGTTGGCACCGTCTGCCGCGGCGACTCGCTGGTCGTCCCCACAACGGCCAACGCCGGTGGGCTCAACGACACTCGCTGGACCACCGACCTGGAGCTCCACAACTCCGCCGCTCAGTCAGCCTCGGTGGAGGTCGAGCTGCTCAAACGCGACGTCGCCAACCCCGACCCGGGTTCGGTCAGCGTGACCGTCAACGCCGGCGAGAGCCTCCACCTGGAGAACCCCCTCGAGCAGCTCTTCGACTACACCGGCACCGCGTCGCTGCGCCTCACACCAGGAAATGGGGAGCTGTCGGCCTCGAGCCGCACCTACAACACGGCCTCGACCGGCACCTTCGGTCAGTTCATCCCTGCCGTTCCCATCTCCTCCGCGGTCAGCGGCACCGACGAAGCCCGTCTCGTGCAGCTCTCGCGATCCTCCGACCGAAACCGGGGGTATCGCTCTAACATCGGCTTCGTCAATATCGGCGACGGCAACATCACGGTGCTCATCGATCTGTACCGCGGAGACGGCACCCTGCTCGGCCAGACCAACGTCTTCCTGCGCCCGGGCGAGCACCGCCAGCTCACCGATGTCTTCGCCGCGGTGACCTCGGGAGACGTCGACGAGGGCTATGCCGTCCTTCATGCCGACGCCGGCAGCGCCCGCTACCTGGCCTACGCGTCGGTGGTCGACAACCGATCCGGCGACCCGATCTACATTCCGGCACGGTAGACGAGACCCGGCCGACACCACCACGGGCGCCCCTTCCGGGGCGCTCGTTCCTCATTCTGCTAGGTGGCTGGGCTGACACTCTCCACGAAGCACCACTCATCAGAGGGTGTACGTACGCGTGATGGACCTTTCAAGCCCCGGAGCGTGGCACTCGATGTGGAAGACTCTCCCAGGCGTCTCTGGTCAGTCGCTGGCCCCGGAGACGACCCGCCCTGACGCGTGACGGGGGCAGGTCCTCGGGTCGTGGCCGTCCTGAGCGACCGTGAATCGCGATCCTGCCGCGAAAACGACCCCTTGCCGCGGTGCGCAGGCTGGGCTGGGATCCACGGTGTAGGCGATGGTGCCGTTCCCGTCGCCGGCCTCACCTCCGGTCACGTGGATCCACCCAGTCGGCGAGTCGGCAAACCACGGACAGCCGGAGCCGGCCGCCACCACGGCCGTGCCGGAACCACCCTCTGCCGGAATCCTGCCGGTCAGGGGGGTGACATCCGCCACGCACTGGGCCGCTGGAGCCATCGGTGCCCCCAGGTAGAGTCGGCCGCAGCCGTAGTCCATGTCGCAGCCCGGAGCACCCATGTCGACGGCCGTGTGCTCCAGATAGCGCCGCACCTCGAGGTTCGACCAGGTCGGCCGGGTGGACCACACCAGGGCGGCGGCCCCGGCGACGTGCGGGCCGGCGGCCGAGGTGCCGGAGAAGACCTGAGACCCGCGGCTCACGGTGGACACGTAGGCATAGGCGGTGATGTCGGGCTTACGGATACCGCCATCGAGCGCCCCGCCCGGGCCGTTGCTCGGACCCTGTGAGCTGAAGCTGTAGGTCGTGTAGGGCGCAGAATGTGAGTCCGCCGCCACCGCCACAACATGGGGTGAGTCGCCCGGCTGAGCGATCGATCCGGCGCCGATCCAGTGCTCCAGGTTCCTCCGCGGTGTGAACAGCTCCATGTCGTGCACGGCATCAGCGTTGGTACGGAACACGCGGACCGCGTAGTTACCTGAAGACTGGACGACATAAGGAAGTGACTCCGCGGGAGCCTGACCCGGGCCACCGTTCTGGGTACCGTTCGACGAGCCGACCTGTATGAACTGGCTGCCGGAGACCCGGAACAGACGGATGTCGAAGTCCTGGTTCACCGCAGCCCAGTCGTTCCAGATGAGGTATGAGCTGATGGTGTCGCCGGAGTTGAACGACCTCGGCCGGCCGTCCGAGCCGAGCAGCATCAAGGTCTCGGTGCCGCGGTCGTCGAACTCGACCCAGCCGTCGCCGTCGCGGTCGACGCTTCGGCCCTGCCAGTGCTGCTCCCGGTAGTTGCCGGCGCCCTCGGCCCAGTACATGCCGCCGTCGATGACCTGCTCGTCGATGAGGTCGTGGGTCGGGGATGTTCCGTCTCCGGGACCGAGGAAGAACCACACCGTCGAGTTGAGAACCACCGCCACACCCTGGTCCCGCAACCAGTCCATGGCCTGGTGGAAGGTGACCAGATCCTCGATCATCGCGAGGTAGAGCTCCGCGTCCGGGGCGATGTCGTGGATGATCTCCGCGCAGGCCGTGCCGTGCACGTTGTTGGGATCGAGCACCGCCGAGCCGAACGCATGGAAGTGCGTGCGGATCGAAGCCGGCAGCTCACCTCCGAGCAGCGCCCGGTAACCCCCGAACCCGGTGTCGATGATCCCCACCCTGGCGCCCTGGCCCGCGAAGCCGGCATTGTGCCACGCGACGCCGTTCATCGGGACCAGACCCTCGGTGGTGACCTCGCTCAGGGTGGCGTTCTCGCTGCGGCCGGACCACGGTTGGTCTGGGGTTTCCGGGTAGAGCGGCTTGCGCACCCACTCCACCGCCGGGTGCGCAGCGAGGTCTGCAAGGAAGCCGGGGCTGACGTCGGCTCTGATCAGCTGCCGGAAGGCGACGACGCCCACAGCGTCATGCCGCTCGAGCCAGGCGACCAGCTCCCCAGCGGCTGAAGGGTGGCTGATCACCATCACCTGCACCCGGCCCTCTTGCACCCGGTAGCCTGCCGCGGCGGCCTCTTCGAGTGGCTCGGCGCTCTCGAGAACGCCGAGCAGGCTGCGGTCGAGCCGAGATGCGACACGGATCCCGGCCTGCGGTCCGGCGGATGCTCCCCCGGGCACGAGCATCACCGTCAACACACATCCAAGCGCACGGCTCAGCGCGCTCATGGCAACCACCCTTCCTGATCTCGCGCCATTGCGACTCGAAACGGAGCGGCGTCATCCCTATATCTACATTGGATCGCCGTCGGAGATTCTGCAATCTCAGTCGACGGAAGACTTCCCGAGATCATGGAGCCTGACACCCATGTCCGGCTTCCACCGACTGGCTGCGGTGCTACGCTGTCTCCTCGCATCCTCCACCCACCGACCGACCCGGAAGGAGACGACATGACCGGTGACCGCCGCACGCTGTACCCCGCGATCGAACCCAACCGCTCCGGCATGTTGAGAGTCTCCGATGTGCACGAGATCCACTGGGAGGAGAGCGGCAATCCGCAGGGCAAGCCCACCGTGTTCATCCACGGCGGTCCGGGCGGTGGCATTGATCCCAAATACCGTCGCTACCACGATCCGGAGGCGTACCGCATCGTGGTGTACGACCAGCGCGGCTGCGGCAAAAGCAGACCGTATGCCTGCCTCGATGAGAACACCACCTGGCATCTGGTCGACGACATCGAGGCGCTTCGCCTGCACCTCGGTATCGATCGGTGGCAGGTGTTCGGTGGCTCGTGGGGGAGCACGCTGGGGCTGGCGTACGCGGAGAAGCACCCCGACAGGGTCACTGAGCTTGTGCTCCGCGGCATCTTCATGCTGCGGCGTGCCGAACTGCTGTGGTTCTACCAGGAGGGAGCGAGCTGGATCTTCCCGGACGCCTGGGAGCACTACCTGGAGCCGATTCCCGAGGTCGAGCGCGGAGATCTCATGAGCGCGTACTACCGGCGATTGACCAGCGAAGACCCCGATGTGCGAAAGCGCGCCGCGCAGGCCTGGTCGATCTGGGAGGGCAGCACCAGCTACCTGATCCAGGATCTCGACCACATCGCCCGCGCAGGAGAAGACGAGTTCGCCGTGGCGTTCGCCCGCATCGAGTGCCACTACTTCGTCCACGGTGGGTTCTTCGAGTGCGACGGGCAGATCCTGCGCGACGTCGATCGTATCCGCCACGTTCCGGCGCTGATCACGCAGGGGCGGTATGACGTGGTGTGCCCGATGCGGTCGGCCTGGGATCTACACCGGGCATGGCCGGAGGCGGATCTCAGGATCGTGAGCGACGCCGGCCACTCTGCCAACGAGGCCGGACACATCCACGAGCTGGTGTCCGCTACCGATCGGTTCAGGTGAGCTGACTCCCCTGTCCGGCGTGCTGCCACGGATGCCAGGCTGACCGGCGCCAGCCTCCACGAAGACGTTCCTCCGCATCAAGCGCCGAACAGTCCAGGAGGCGGCGCTCGACTTTCTCCACCGGCGGTTCCACGTCAGAGCACCGCCCAACGACAGCAATCACCTGTCGTTGGACGGTGCATCCTTCCAGAGCTTGATGAAGACTCTCGGTCACCGGGGCGTCTTGTCAACGCCCCGGCGCCGAGATCACCTGAGAATGCAAGGGGGTCGGCTCAGGCTGCCATCCCGTCGGGATCAGGCGAGGTCGAAGCGGTCGAGGTTCATGACCTTGTCCCACGCCGC
>CAZQYU010000118.1:0-8892 GCA_964597585.1 uncultured Thermoanaerobaculia bacterium | reverse complement strand
CCCGGCGCCGCCGGAGGCCGCGAGCGCGTCGATCAGCTTCGGCGCCACCAGCCACTGCAGCACACCGCGGCCGGCCGAAATTTCGGTCCAGCGCTCGGCTACGAAGCCGATGCAGGCGACGGCAGCGGTCGGCAACCGGACTGCACCGCCGGCGAGATGCTCCACCAGCTCGGACAGAGCCGGCTCATGACCTGCCACGAGCACGCGCCCGGCCTCGTCCGGAGCCGACGTCACCAGTGCGAGAACCTCCTCGGGACCGGCCTCGTACAGGACGGCCTCTTCGCGCACCGGGCACGTCCAGCCGCCTGCGCCACAGGCGAGGGTGATCGTGCAGAGCGCCCGTTCTGCTGGGGAGCAGAGCACCAGGTCCGGCACCTGACCCACGCTCGCCAGGAAGCGGCCGACCTGAACCGCGGCTCGGCGGCCGCGGGGGGCGAGCGGCCGGAGGCGGTCCCCGCCCGCCACCTGGCGGCGGTCGGACTTCGCATGGCGCATTACGAGCAGAAGTCGCATCGTGTCTCCGCGACGCCGTGCGGGTCGAGCACGCCCGCCATGATCACGTCGCCAGCTCCCCGATTCCGAGGCGATCATCGTCTGCGAGCGGCTCGGTAATGGTGAGCTCGTCGTCCAGACGGACGGCCGTGAGTCGCCCGCCGTGGACGCACGCCGAGTCCAGACAACGCACGCCCGGCGCCCGATAGTCCCCGAGCATCGCCCAGTGACCGAAGATCACCGGCCGCTCGGGTGTCGGCACCGAGGACACCTCGAACCAGGGCCGGCAGCCTTCCGGTGCCGCGTCCGGGGCGTCGGTGAAGCCGGCGACCGGCAGGCCTTCGGCATCGACGATGCGGATTCGGGTCATCACCGAGGCCGCCTCCACCATCGACAGGAGCCACGACGGGGGACGGCTCCGGCGGCCGGCCAGCGCCGCCAACAGCCCGCTGCCCTGGGGTCCGGAAAGAGCAGCGGTGGTGCGATCGGCGAGCGCAGCAGCCTGCTCGGCGGTCCACTCGGGGAGGAGCCCGGCGTGGACGATCAGCCACCGCCCAGCCACCGCCAGCAGCGGCCGCTGGCGCAGCCACTCGAGCAACCGATCGCGATCGGAGGCCGCGAGGACCTCTTCGAGACAGTCGCCGCGGCGCGCGCGGCCGACACCCGCACCACGGGCCAGTAGGTGGAGGTCGTGGTTGCCGAGCACGGCATCGACCCGGGGGTGGGCGGCCGCCCAGCGCAGTACGGCGAGCGATCCGGGCCCGCGGTTGACGAGGTCGCCGATCAGCCACAGTCTGTCGTTGTCGCCGAGCGGGCCGATCTTCTCCAGCAGACGCTCCAAAGTCGCCCAGCAGCCGTGGACATCACCGACCACCCAGGTCGCCACAGCCGAAGGCCCCTCTCCTTCGCTCAAACCGCTGGCCACACGGCGGCAAACAGTGCCGGCAAGGCGACTCCGGCCGGCCCGTGGACGGCGTGGTGGACGCGCGGCGTCAGCGGGGTCGGCTGTGGGTTGACCTCGACCACGGTCGCGCCGCCGGTCAGTGCCTCGTAGGGCAGCGCGGCCGCAGGGAAAACCAGTGAGGACGTGCCGACGCTGAGGAAGGCGTCGCTCGCCCGCGCGGCGGCTGTCGCCTCGGCCATGGCCGCGGCGGGCAGCATCTCGCCAAACCACACCACGTCGGGCCGAAGCAGGTCGCCGCAGACGGCACAGCGAGGGACCCCTGGCGCGAGGTCGAAGGGTCCGTCTGAGGAGCGCGAGCACGAGACGCAGCGGTTCCGGGTGAGGTCGCCATGCAGCTCGATCACGCGCCGGCTTCCCGCCCGCCGGTGAAGGCCGTCGACGTTCTGAGTCACCAGGACGAGCCCCGGCAGTCGCGCCTCGAGCTCGGCGAGCGCGACGTGGCCGGGATTCGGTTGGGCCGCCTCAACCAACTCGCGCCGCCACAGGTACCAGCGCCACACCAGCTCCGGATCGCGGCGGAACGCCTCTGGTGTTGCGAGCTGTTCGGGATCGTAGCGGGCCCACAGGCCGGTCTGGGCATCGCGGAAGGTGGGCACGCCGGACTCGGCGGAGACGCCGGCACCGGTCAGCACCACGACCCGATGGGAGCGCCTCAGGGCCTCGATGAGTCCCTCGTCGAGCTCGAGCCGGGTCGTCGTCATGGCACCATACTAGCCTGCACCTCTCATCGCCCCCTTTGTGGGCACCTCTCCTCCAGCCGTCGCAGCCTCCCGGACGGAATACAGGTGCCGGGACGGATGCTGTCGGTGTCGGAGGCAGTGATGGCGGCTCAGGTGACGGTCAAGATCTTCTTCGAGGCGGCCCATCGTCTCCACAACCCGGGTCGGGACGAGGCCTGGAATCGGCGCGTCTTCGGCAAGTGCAACAATCCCAACGGACACGGCCACAACTACGCGCTGGAGGTCACCGTCGAAGGCGACGTCGATCCGGAGACCGGCTACCTGATCGACATGAAGGACCTCAAGGACGTGCTCCGCCGGACGGTGGTGGACGACGTCGACCACCGCCATCTCAACCACGACGTCGAGTGGCTGGCAGGGATCAACCCGACGGCGGAAAACCTGGCGCGGATCTTCTTTGAACGCGCCGCGCCCGCCCTCCCGGACGGCGTCCGCCTGGTCCGCATGACGGTGCACGAGACCGACCGCAACAGCGCCTCCTGGTTCGGCGGGTGACAGACGCGTGTGAACCACAGAGACACAGAGGCACAGACCCCCGCCCAGCCTGAATTGCAGGTCGGGCTCGTGCTCGTCACACGAGCCCAACCCGTCTCTTCTGGACGGGTGGATGGCTCTGTGATTCTCTGTGACCTCTGTGCCTCTGTGTTGAAAGACCGTCCTCAGGCGAGCTTCTCGCCGTCCTCGCCGTAGCCCTCGAGCACCGACTCGAGACCCTCCCAGTAGACCGCGTCGGCCACCCGCAGGGTCGCGAGGTAGACCAGGCCCTTGCGCCCGTGGGCCGCGATCAGGTCCTCCACCGGCTTTGCGAGCGCCTCCGCGGTCGGCGGCTCGGCGTCATCGGGGAGGTCGAGCACGCCCTCCTCGTGGGGCAGACCAACGGTGTCGAGGAAGCTGACCAGCAGCGGCCGACGCTCGTCCATGTGGAGGTGGTACAGGAGCTGAAACAGTGCCGGCTCGGGCAGCTCGTCGGCGAGCTTGACCAGGCGCGGTACCACGCGCTCTGCTGGCAGCCGGTGAACCGACTGCGGCCGGAACTTCATCGCCTTGGCCAGTGCCAGCTCGAGCAGCGCACGCGTTTCGTGGCTGCCATGGTTCCACGCCGCTTCCGCCGCCGAACGCTGGCCGTCGTCGTCCATCAGGTCCCAGACCGCGTACGGTCCGCGCGTCTTGATCGCCTCCGCAAGGGTGGTCACGTCGTCACTCATGCTGGCCTCCTGTCACCTGCAGGTCTCATACGAGGTACTCGCCGTCGCGAATCACGTCGACGATGCGCCCATCGGGGTGGACCACGGCGGCGCGCCGGATCTGGACCGGGTTGCCCGAGGCGTACACGATGTCCTGGTGGACGACGGTCTCCGGACCACGAAAGTCGTCGACCCCGACCACCCCTCCGAGGTGATCGGAGCGGCCGAACGCCCAGTGGAAGCCGGCCTTCTCGTCCTCGAGCACGTTTCCGGTGACCTCCGCACGGTCGTTGACGCCGAAGGCGACCTCGGCGATGTTGGCCCGTGCCGGATCGGTTGCGAACAGGTCGGCGTAGCGATCGGCCGCAGGGCCGTCGCCCTCGACCAGCACGACGCTGTTGGCCACCACGTGGAACAGCACCGTCTCGTCGCCCTCGACCACCGGGATGGTGCCCGCGGTCCACGACGGGTCGTCGTCGATCTCGCCCTCGTAGGGGACGATGAAGGTCTCTCCGGAGGGTAGGTTGATGATTCGATCACCCTGCTTGCCGCGGGGAAGGAACCCGTCGTCCATCTCGGCGCGACGGTGGCGCAGATCGAACCAGCACCTGTGCCCAGTGGAGAAGGTCACATCGACCAGCTCGGCGCCCTCGAGAGCGTCGGCGATCGCCTGGCAGCGCCGGGCGACCTGCGCGTAGTCGGCTGCCAACGCGCTCTTCTCCATGCGGCGCAGCACGCCCGGCATGGACGCGGCCCGGAAGTCGTCGAGACGTTCGGCGAGCTTGGAGAGCGGGGCGGTCGCCGAGTACTCGGTCATCGCGATGACCAGGGTGGAAGCCGCGAGCGCCTCGGCGAGGTTGATCTCGCTCCCGCCCTGGGCGCCATGCGTGGGGAGATCGGCATTGTTGGCGCCGGTGGCGGGCCAGCTCAGCATGTCGCCCACGGAAAAGCCGCGCTTCTTGCCGAGGGCGACCATGGCGGTGCGCCAGCTCTCGGCCATTTCCCGCCGCTCGCGCCAGCCTTCGGAATCGGCGAGCCCTGCGCGGGGTAGGTCGACTGCAATCGTCACCACCTCGCCCGCCTGGGGGTCGAACACGTCCACGAGCAGCTTCTCGAGGTCGAACATCGTCACCTCCGGAGGCCGATTGTACCCTTGCGCCGAGTCTGCGCTAAGCTTCGCGGCCATGAGAACGAACCCTTCGACCGCCTCATTGACCGCCGCTGTTGTGGGAACCGGCCATCTCGGCCGCCACCACGTCCGCATCCTCAGTCGTCTTCCAGGGATCCGCTTCCTCGGCGCGTATGACAGTGACCGTGACCGGCTCGGGGCGATCGCCCGCGAGCACGGCGTCACGGCGCTTGCGAGCCTGGACGCCGCCGCCGAGGCCGACGCCGTCGTGGTCGCCACGCCCACCGTGAGCCACCGCGAGGTCGCCGGGCGGCTGCTCGCGGCGGACTGCCACGTGCTGGTGGAGAAGCCGATCGCCGCCACGGTGACCGAGGCTCGCGAGCTCGTCGACCTCGCCGCGGCCCGCAAGCGGGTGCTCGCCGTCGGCCACGTCGAGTTCCACAACCCGGCGGTCCAGGCCGCACTGGGTCTCGCGGACGGCGTCCGCTACCTGGAGGCTCAGCGGCTGTCACCGTTCACCGCGCGCTCGGTCGACGTCGACGTGATCCTCGACCTCATGATCCACGATCTGCAGATCACACTCGCCGTCGCAGGCGAACCGCCGACCGACGTTCGCGCGGTCGGCGTCCCAGTGCTCACCGACAAGGTCGACCTGTGCCACGCCTGGATCGAGTTTGGATCCGGCCTGGTCGCGAACCTCACGGCGAGTCGGGTGTCCGCGGAGCGCATCCGCAAGCTGCGCCTGTTCGCCCGCTCGAGCTACTTCTCGATCGACTATGCCGAGCAGAGCGTGCACGCGGCCCAGCTTGTGCGCGGCGAAGGCGAACCCCAAATCGCACCGCGCGTGGTCGAGGTCACGCCGCAGGAGCCGCTCGCGGCCGAGCTCGGAGCCTTCGTCGCCGCCTGCCGGGGCGAGGCCAGTGTTGCGGTCGACGGCGCCACCGGCACCGCCGCCCTCGAGGCCGCGATCGCGGTCCGTTCCTCGGTGGAATCGCGGTAAGACCAGAGATTCACCACAGAGGCACAGCGGGTTTCCGAAACCGCTGTGCCGAGGGAGACGGTCGCCTGAGGCTCTTCATGTTTCTCTCTGTGGTTCTCTCCTACACGCTACCGTCCGGGTCGGTGACCACCTCGTAGCCGACCGCGCCCGCGCGGTCCGCCAGCTCCCGGATGATGTCGCGGGGCACTCCCACTTCGCCGGCGCCGACGTGAACCAGAAACCTACGCCGCGCAAACAGATCGATTCCGTCGATGGTCACCATCGCGACCGAAGGCCGTTCGGCGAACTGGCGCAGTGCGTCGAGCTGCAACACCGCATCGCGCCGCGTGTGCCCGTCGTCGTCGACCACGACCAGGACGGAGTGATCCTGGCGCCGCGCCCACTCGACGACGCTGCTCGCTGTCGGCTCGCGCCAACGCCGCCAGCTCACCAGTGTGGCCGTCGGAAGCTTGACGGGATCGCCACCCCTGATTCCGGTCCACGCGACGATCACTGCGTCTCGGAAGGGCTGGTGCAGCGGACCTCCGAGACCGACCAATGCGACCTCCCGACGGCCGAGGCGCGCGAGCGACGCAAGACCTCGATGGGGATCGCCTGCCGCCCGGGCGCGGGCCTTCTCGATCCGAGCGCAGACCCGGCCCTTCCGGCCTCTTTCCCCGCGACCGAGACCAAACAGCCCCCGCCACCAGCTCACGTCCGTTCCCTTCATTTCAAGCACGATTCTCGCTTCGGCCGAGCTACCGACTAGGTTCCGTTCGATCGTCGCACACACCACATCGATTTGCCACCCGATTCTCGCGGGCTTGCCGGTGTTCAGCACCTCCGACTGACGACGCCTGGCCGCACTCGCTACCCTGTCTGGCGAGGCGTGGGGGCGAGTCCGCTGCGGACCTTCCTCGGCAGGCGGGCGACCACCAGATCGTAGGAGTCGTCCACGAGACCCATGACCTCCTCGTCGGGCAGGCTCCCGCCGACGATCACCGAGATCCAGTGCCGCCGGTCCATGTACGGAGCATGGCGTACCGTGTCCGGGAAGGCCGAGCGGAGCTCGGCGCCGCGTTCGGGATCACACTTCAGCGAAATCCGCAGCGGCGACTCGTCGTGCGCGACCAGTGCGAAGATCCTCCCGCCGACCTTGTACACCAGGGCCTGCGGACCGAAAGGTGTCTCCTCAACGGCCCCGACACGCCCCAGAAGGTGCTGCCGGACCTGCGAAAGAACACGTCGGCCGTTCACTGCGGAAGCCGGCCGAAGGCGCCCCGGATCCAACGATGGGCGCGGTGGAAGAACGCCGCCGGCTCGGCGAACATCAGGATGCACTCACCGTCGACCACCTCGAGCCGACGTTCCTCGGCCCTTCGCAGGACCTCTGATGAACCCGAGCCCTGCTGCAGCCACACTCGGGGGATGCCGACCTCTGCGGCCGCCTCGACCACCTTCTCCGCCTGGTCGGGGGGCACCACCACGACGACCCCGCCGACCTCTTCCGGCAGGGCGTCGAGGCTCGGCCAACAGCGGACGTTGCCGATCTCGCCCGCTTCCGGATGGACCGGGAGCACTCGGTAGCCCTTGCCGGAGAGCTCCCTGAGCACCGTGTTCCCGAACTTCTTCCCGGACCTCGAGACCCCGACCAGGGCGAGGGTTCGCTGGGCGAGAAAGCCGTCGATCGTCGCTCGAGAGGTCATTGTCCTTCTCCTTGGGACCCCGTTCATCGCATCAAAGGTACCCGACCCGTTGGTCGAGGGGAATCGAGCTGCGGGCCGCGACAGTGCTCATTCACGGCTCACCCCCCCACAGTCGTTTCGAGCGGCAGCGATGCGTCGAGCACCCCCTGAGTCTTGGTCCGCACGAAGCCGAGCCGGGCGTAGAAGCCGTGCGCACCGTCGCGCTCCACCCGGCTGCGCACGCGCAGCTGGGCGCATGCCCGCGCCGTGCCCCACTCGGCGGCCGCCATCACCAGACGCCGCCCGATACCTCGCCCCTGCCATCCGGGACCGACCACCAATCCGCCGAGCTCGGCGAAGGGGTCGGACTCGAGGCGGAGGGACACGAACGCGTGGACCCAGCCGGCGACCTCCCCGTCGTCGGCCACGGCGATCCACACCGCGTGGTCGGGACGGGCGAGGAGGGTCTCGAGGCGTCGCGAGATCGACGCCGGCTCGGACGGGTACCCGAGCTCGGCCGACAGCACCGCAAGGGCGGGGGCGTCGGCCGGCGATCCGGGCCGGACGTCAAGTCCATCGGCTCCACGGTCGCCGCCGGTCGCCGCCGCGGCCGCGTCGCCGTCCTCCCATCGTCGAACGGGTCCCGGAAACCCCCCCGCGCCCACCCGGACCACGCAGAACCGCTGGCCGGTCGGAGCCTCCATCACCCACCAGGTGCGTACCTGGGCCACCCGGACGGCACCGAGCTCCTCGAGACGCCTGACTTCGGCGTCGATGTCGTCGGTCATGATGTCGAGATGGACTCGGCTCGGGTGGCCGACACTCTGGACCTCGACGTCGGGTTCCCCGGGGGGAGGAGCGAGCTTCGCGTAGGCTGGATCGTCGTGGGGCGACGGTTGACGGACCGGCCAGCCAAGAGCCCCGCTCCAGAAGCTCGCAGCCGCGTCGAGATTGTCGGTCCGACAGTCGATGATCACGCCTCCGAGCCGGCTATGGTGCACGATCGACCTCCCGCTCCGATCCCTGGTCTTTCTCCTGCCAGTCTACGTCTCAGACCAGCCGGAGTTCGGCGTCGATTCTTCGGTAGCGGGTGGCGTCGCCAGACGCTAGGCTCTCTCCATGGACAGTCGCCACCACCCGCTTCCGCCACGTGACGAGATGCTGCGCGCGTTCTTGGGCCGCGACTCCGGGTTCGACGGCGTTTTCGTCACCGCCGTCGCCACCACCGGCATCTTCTGCCGCCCGTCGTGCCCCGCGCGCAAGCCGCGGCCGGAGAACGTCGCGTTCTTTCCGACTCCGCGCGAGGCGCTGCTGCACGGCTTCAGGCCGTGCCTGCGATGCCGGCCGTTGGAGCCTGCCGGCAGCACCCCGGACTGGCTCGCCCCGCTGCTCGAGGCGGTCGAGGCGGAGCCCGAGCGACGGTGGAGGGACGACGACCTCCGCCGGCTCGGCCTGCAGCCGGAGCGAGTCCGGCGCTGGTTCCAGGGCCAGCATGGGATGTCGTTCCACGCCTACGCCCGCGCGCGGCGCCTCGGTGCGGCGCTCGGCCAGATCCGCACCGGAGCCGACGTCACCTCCACCGCGCTCGAGCACGGCTGGGACTCCTTGAGCGGCTTCGGCGAGGCCTTCCGGAGGCTGTTCGGGTCGCCGCCGTCGCATGCCACGGACGCGCCAGTCTTGCTCCTGAAGCGGCTGGTGACGCCGCTCGGGCCGATGCTC
>CAZQYU010000117.1:0-8933 GCA_964597585.1 uncultured Thermoanaerobaculia bacterium | reverse complement strand
CGCTGCCAGCCATGCTCGCGACCATCCATCGCCACGGGGTCCCCGGCGTCATGGAGGTGACCAGACGCGAGGACGCCCGCCGCGTCTACTTCATTGATGGTGACGTCATCTTCGCGACCTCAACCGACCGAGGAGAGTCGCTCGGCGACTACCTTCTGCGCGAGGGTAGAATCACCAAAGCTCAGCACCGGGTCTCCACTGACGAACTGGTGCGCTCGCCCGGCAAACGACATGGAACGATCCTGGTCCAGATGGGCTTCCTCACCACCGATGAGCTCGGCGTGGCGGTGCGCGAGCAGGTTCAGACGATCCTGTGGAACCTCTTCAACTGGGAGGACGGCCAGGTCCAGTTCAAGGTCGGTCGATTCCGCGACGACGAGGTCTACAAGATCAAGATCCCGACCCCTCGCGCAGTCCTGTCGGGCTGCAAGCGCATCGCCGATGCCCGACGCGTGACCACCCAGCTCGGGAGCCGCACCACGACCTTCGTCACGATTCCCCGGCCTTCCCACCTCACGGGCCTCCGGCTCGAGACCGCAGAGCAGCAGCTCCTCGACATGGTCAACGGCAAGCGCCCACTGGTCGAGCTGTGCGAGCAAGGTCCGCTCAGTCCCGGCCTCAACGCGCGCATCCTCTACGCGTTCCTCGAGCTGGGACTGGTGGACCGCGACCGGGCACCGTCGAGCGGTATCCGCATCCAGGTCCGCCAGGGCTAGCACCTCGTATCGCCGAGCCCCTGGCAACGTGCACATGGAGGAAGGGTCGATGAGGGGGCTCATCGACACGAGTTGCTGTCCTTTCCGCCGGGTCGCGCTGTAGCGAATGACCTCGGCACGCTCGAGCGTGACCAGGCCGCCGCAACCGGCCTCGTCGAACATCGACTCGACGTGGCGGACGAACGGCTCGATGCGCTCGGCCATCTCGACGATCTCCACCACCACTGGCAGGTCCTCGGACAGGCGCAGAAGGCGGGAGGTGTGGAGCACCGAGTCGGCGCCGAAGCCCTGCACCCCGCGAAGAACCGTCGCTCCGTCGAGGCCCATCTCGCACGCGGCGAGCACAACCCCCACCTCCGCCGCCGACCGGACGGCCCGTGGCATACTCGGCCCCGGAGGAACGCGCATGGCGTCTCGCCTCGACCGCATCTCCCAGCTCGCGACGGTCCTGGTGGCTGCCCTGTGCATCGTGTCGTGCGGCCAGCGCGACCACGGGCTTCCGCTCGTCCTCGGCGGACTGCCCCTGACCCGGGTCGTCGACGGCGACGAGGCAAGAAAGGCGGTCGATGCACTCCACGGGGTGCCAGTGCCCGCCGTCTCGCACGCGATTGCCACCTACGGCGACGTCGGCGACGCCACTACCCTCTATGTGAGCCGCTTCCCGGACCCGGAGGCCGCGCGCAGGGACCTGATGCGGATGGCGATGAAGCTCGCAAATGGCAACGCTGTGTTCACGCCGGTCGAGGTCGGCGAGATGGGCAGTGCGGCCCGCTTCCGGACCTTGGGGCTCGGCCTCGAGCACCTCTTTTTCCGCCGCGGTTCGCTCGTACTGTGGCTCCAGTCTCCGCCAGACCACGCGGCCTCGGTCCAGGCGGACCTCGAGGCGGCCGATCTCGATCGCCTCCTCCGGTGACGCTCGTGCCCCGCGTCGACGCCTGCCTCATCGACCTCGACGGCACCCTGTACCAGGCAGACCGCGCGATTCCCGGCGCCGCGAACACGGTGGCCAAGCTCCGCGCGGCGGGGATCGTGCTGCGCTTCACGACCAACACCACTCGCCGACCGCGCAGGCTGCTGGCCCAACGGCTCGCCGCCCTCGGAATCCCGGCCTCGCCGGACGAGCTCCACACGGCGCCGCTGGCGGCCGCCCGCTGGCTGGAGACCGAAGGCGCCCGGCGGCTGATGCTCCTGCTCGCCGAGGACACTGTGGAGGAGTTCGCGGGCTTCGTTCGCGACCACGACGGCCCGGACCACGTGGTCGTCGGCGACCTCGGGGAGGCGTGGACCTACGAGGTGCTCGACCATGCGTTCCGCGCGCTTCGGCGAGGCGCACGGCTGGTCGCGATCCAGAAGAACCGGTGGTGGGACGCCGGCGACGGCCCCCGGCTCGACGCGGGTCCCTTCGTCGCCGCGTTGGAGTTCGCGACCGGCCGGGAGGCGGTCCTGGTCGGCAAGCCGAGCCCTGCTTTCTTCGCCGCGGCGGCGGACGGGCTCGGGCTGATCCGGAACCGGATCGCAGTGGTCGGCGACAACGTCGAGACCGACATTCGCGGCGCACATGCGGTCGGCTGTCTGGGGATCGCGGTGCGCACAGGGTCTTTCCGCGAGGCCGACCTCGCCGACCACCCCGCGGACGCCGTGCTCGACTCGATCGCCGACCTCCCGCACTGGCTCGGCATCTGATGTTCCCCCCAGCAGAGCCCCCGCGCCGGCGTATCCGCAGCGGCGACCAGCCTCCAGTTCCCCCGCTCGTGTCCTCCTCTCGCCTCCTCCTCTCCTCGACGCGCACAGCGCGTCGCTGGAGCGGGGTCAGCAGCGGCCGCCGGGCCGCTTCCACAACGCTCCCAGGGAACGAAACAGGGGGCCGGGATGTTGATTCGGCCCACAGGGGGGTCACAAGATGGCACTGCGCGAGGCGAAGCTGGCCTTCATCGGCTGCGGCACCATGGGCGAGGCGATGGTACGAGGACTGCTCCACGAGAATCTCGTCGATCCCGAGCAGATCGTGGTCAGCCACCCGCGGCCCGAGCGCCGCGAGGAGCTGGGGCAGCGCTGGGGCGTCGAGGCCCGGGCCGACAACGCCGCCGCTGCGAACGGGGCATCCGTGGTCGTTCTCACCGTCAAACCGCAGGTCCTCGACGAGGTCTTCGCCGACCTCGGTTGCCTCACTTCAAACGCGCTCGTGATGTCGATCGTGGCCGGTGCCCGGATGGCGCGAATCGCCGCCGCCCTCGACACCCCCGCCGTGGTCCGGGTCATGCCCAACACCCCGGCTCAGATCGGACGCGGAATCTCGGTCTGGGCCGCGACTCCGGTGGTCACCGACATCGGCAGGGAGCAGGCACGGACGATTCTGTCGGCCCTCGGCCAGGACGAGTACGTCACCCACGAGAACGAGCTCGACATGGCGACGGCGCTGTCAGGGACCGGACCGGCGTACGTGTTCCTGTTCATGGAGGCCCTGGTCGATGCCGGCGTCCATCTCGGCTTCTCCCGCCGGGTCGCCTCTCGGCTGGTACTCGAGACCCTGCGCGGCTCGGTCGAGTACGCCGCCTCGGCACCGGAGCACCTTGCACGCCTGCGCAATCAGGTCACCTCGCCCGGCGGGACCACCGCTTCCGCCCACTACCAGCTCGAGAAAGGCCGTCTGCGGACCGTTCTGTCCGACGCGGTGTGGGCAGCCTACCGGCGTTGCGTCCAGCTCGGCGAGGCCGAGGCCCCGGAACGCAACGGACGCCCGCTGTCGCGGACCTCGTCCGAGCCCCAGGAATGAGCACTCCGAGATGGACCCCCTGATCGCCGCCGACAACCAGTGGGCGCTCTGGGCCGTGCTGCTGAGCGCGGGCGCTTTCGGCATCGCCGCAGAGCGGACCCGGTGGGGCGCGCGGGTTTCCGGTGCGGTCCTCGCCATCGCCGCGACCTTCGTCCTGTCCAACCTCGGCGTGATTCCGGCGAGCGCCCCGACCTATGACGCGGTGTGGTCGTTCCTGGTCCCGTTGGCGATCCCGCTGCTGCTCCTCACCGCCGACCTGCGTCGCATCCTGCGCGAGGCCGGTCCGACGCTGATCGCCTTCGCCGCAGGTGCGGTCGGGACGGTGCTGGGCACGACGCTGGCGCTCCGACTGGTGCCCCTCGGACCGGAGGGCTGGAAAGTCGCCGGTATCTTCTGCGCGACCTACGTCGGCGGGTCGATGAACTACGTCGCCGCCGCCGAGGCTCTCCAGCTGCGCAACGCCGATCTGCTCTCGGCAGGAATTGCGGCCGACAACCTGATGATGACGGTGTACTTCCTGGTCCTCTTCGCGCTGCCCTCGCTGACCTGGCTGCGGCGGCGCTACCCGGTCCACCCCTCGGTCACCGAGGCGAGCGACGCGACCGGTGCCGACGCCCCGCGGATCCGGCTCGAGGGGATGGCAAGTGCGCTGGCGCTTTCTGCGGTCTGCTGCGCGGTGTCCTACCGTCTCGCCGATGTTCTCGGCTCCCCGTCCCTGGCGATCCTCATCCTCACCGCGTTGGTCGTCGCCCTCGCGACGGCCATGCCCGGACCGCTCTCCCGGCTCGTTGGGGCACGCGAGCTCGGCACCCTCCTGATGCAGGTGTTCTTCGCGGCCATCGGCGCGAGCGCCAACATCGGCATCGTGCTCCGGGTGGGACCGGCGCTGCTGCTGTTTGCAGCGGTGATCCTCGCCGTTCACCTGTTGGTGATCCTCGGCGTCGGTCGCACCCTGCGCCTCGACCTGTCCGAGATCGTGATCGCGTCAAACGCCAACATGGGCGGACCGACCACCGCGGCAGCGATGGCGGTGGCGCGACGCTGGGACGGGCTCGTGATTCCGGCGATCCTGTGCGGCACGCTCGGTTACGCGGTGGCGACCTTCATCGGCGTCGCCGTCGCCCACTGGCTCAGGTAGCCTGCACAACTCACCGCCCGCATGCCTCATCAGGCCCCGTCGCGACGGCGCCGGGTCGCGAGAGGGCCCGCGATGGCTGGCAGATTGGCGAACACAGCAGAATTGTCTTCAGAAGTGCAGGTGAGTGCCCTGTTTGGGAGGTCCGATGTGCTCTTCGCGGAGCCAGCGTGGTTCCTGGCAAGGCGCGACGACGAAGTCGTAGCCCAGCTACTTCGAGGAGGAGCAACGCAGCCGGGGGCCGCGATGGCCCGCGAAGAGTGCACCGAGATTTCCCAAGCGGGGCACTAAAGCAGCTCGATCTCGTCCTCCGCCAGATGTCCGAGCATGACCATCTTGCGGCGGTAGGCTGCCTCGCGTCGGTGATCCAGCTCCATGCGCTCGACACGGAGGGCGTCGAGTGCGGCTTCGAGCTCGGGGCGTTCCGCCGGCGAGGCTCTCTCGATCCGTCCCCGGACCTCGTCAGCACGGCGCCGTAAGGCGTGAAGCGCCGAGAGGATGGCCGACTCCTCCAGGCTCACCCACGCCTTCGTGCCGCACGAGTCACCGCACTCGGGCTCGGCAACTGATCCGATCACGGGCAGCCGATCGGTGGGCTCACCCTTCATGGCCGGAGTATAGCCTCAGGGAATCCGGGTGTCCTCGAGCGGGCCGCGCACCGTGAGCGCCGGACGCTTGGGCGAGAAGTAGCCGAGCAGCTGCGTACGGACCTCCTGGACCGTCACGATGGCGCCCGCGTCCACGCCGCGGATCACGGCCAGGAGCTCGCCGAGGCGCCTGCGATGGGCGACCGAGAACACGACGCCGACGTCGCTCCCGCGCCCGCCCCGACCTTCCACAACGGTGACGCCAAACCCGCTCGACGTCAGCGCCACCATGATCGGCTCGAAGGAAGGCGTGATGGCCCGGACGATGACGTCGCCGAGCGCCAGCCGGCGATCGATGGTCATGCCGATGAAGGTACCGGCAGCGAAGCCGCCGCCGTAGCCGATCACCCGCCACGGGTCGAGGGGTCCCGCCACGACTTTCGCGACGGCGGTGATGAACACCGAGACTTCGACGAGGCCGATCACGGCGGACACCGTCCGGCGCCCCTGCACGGTCAGGATCAGGCGCAGCGTGCCCAGGGAGACGTCCACACAGCGCAGCAGAAAGATCACGACCGCGGGTCCGATGGCTTCGAGCATGACGACCTCCAGAGCTCACTCTCCCAGAGCGTCGTCACGGTGGTCAACCGAGCGGTCATCGCTGTGGCAGGCGCTGTGCGGACCACCGCGAACCAGTCTGAGGTCCCCGCGTATACTGACCCGTCGCATCATCTCAGGGAGCTTTCATGTTGCTCGTGCGGCGACTCGCCTCAGCCTATCGCGCCGCCTTTTCCGGGCTCGCGCGCGAGGTATGGTTGCTCGCTCTCGGCGCCTTCGTCAACCGCGCCGGAACCATGGTGTTGCCCTTCCTGAGTCTCTACCTCACCAGTCGGCTTGGCATGTCGGCGGTCGAGGCGGGTCGCGTGCTGGCCCTTTACGGCGTCGGATCGGTGCTCGGCTCGTCGCTCGGGGGCTGGCTGTCGGATCGGCTCGGCGCGGTCCGCGTCCAGCTCCTATCGCTGGCGACGACCGGCTTCGCTTTCCTCGTGCTCGGCCAGACCCGGGGCGCATGGCAGGTCTCGCTGGCCGTGTTCTTCGCGGCAACGGTTGCCGACGCGTTTCGCCCGGCAATGATGGTTGCGATCGCGCACTACAGCACGGCGGCGTCGCGCATCCGGTCCTTCGCCCTCATCCGGCTCGCGGCAAACGCCGGCATGGCGATCGGTCCGGCGGTCGGCGGCCTGCTCGCCGTGCACCATTATCGGTGGCTGTTCGTCGGCGACGCAGCGACGTGCTGGGCGGCGGGGATGCTGCTCGCCCTCGCCCTCGGCTTACCGAGGTCGCCGGTCCGTCGCGCGGACATCGCAGGGAGCCACGCTGGCGGCGACCGTTCGCCGTTCTCGGACCTTCCCTTCCTCGCCTTCCTGGTGCTGATCTTCCTGCTCGCTTCGGCGTTCTTTCAGATCTGGAGCACGCTGCCCCTCGACCTGAGGACGACCCACCGGCTGTCCGAACCGATCATCGGCGGTCTGCTCGCCCTCAGCGCGCTCCTGGTCGTGTGCTTCGAGATGCTCCTGCTGCGCGCGATCGAGCACCTCGAGCAGCTCCGCGTGGTCGGGGCCGGGGCGGCGCTGGTTGGGCTCGGGCTCGGCGTGCTGGCGTTCGGCGGCGGCCTCGGCACCGCGCTGATCGCCACTTTGGTATGGACTCTCGGCGAGATGCTCGCGCTCCCGATGTCCAACGCCGTCGTCGCGAGCCGTGCCCCCCTGCGACGCACCGGCGCCTACATGGGCGCCTACACGGTCGCCTTCTCACTCGCGTTCGTGGCCGCGCCCGTGATCGGTACAGCCGTGTTCTCGCGCTGGGGAGGCACCGTGCTGTGGCCAGCCATCGCCGTGCTCGGCGTACTCCTCGGCGTCGGCTTCTCCCTGCTCTCGAAGCCGCTGCGCGCCTCGCGACGCTGAGCGCTTGGCAACCGGCGGCGAGAGGCCCTTCGGAACGACAGCCCGGCGTGTCTTGGCAGCACTCTCGAGCAGGGACGCGCGGCGGTCGGAGCGAGGCCTCTTCGGCGTTGGCTGGCCGTCTCGGGGCGCTCGATGTGCACTTCAGCGCGCCCATTCGCTCTTCGACGGCATGCCCGCCGAGTCGCGCGCGGGGGGGGGGGAGAGAGATGGCCATGCAGACTCGCGATGCACCACGAAGTGACTGACCCGCAACCCGGGCGCATCCTCCCGTGCCTCTGCTCGGCAGGTGGCGCGCAGCGCATCCAAAGGCGTGCGGGCCGCAGAGAGCCCCGGGCGCTGTACACCAGCCGGGATCTCTCAAGGGCTCTGCGGCCCGCACGCTTCAGTAGCGCATCAGGGCCGCAATCGAGCCGATGCCGCTCAGCTGCTCGGCCGCCGAGCCCTCCACGACGTCGACCCGGCCGCCGCTTTCGAGCACGGCCTGGCCGATCCGGTCGAGCAGGAACGGGACCTCCTCGAGCCTCCCACGGCAGGTGTCGCAGAAGCCCCCGAGGGCGGCCGTGAATCCGCCGCACCCACGGCACTGAGCCCCGGCTACGGCGAGGCCCTTGACGTAGAGCAGGGTCCATACGCGGCCGTGGTTGACCGCCTCGACGACCGCGACCAGCCCGGCGACCGCCTTGCCACCATCATGGAGCTCCGCCGCCACGCCTTCGACCAGCTCCTCCTCGTGCCGGCGCTCCATCCGCTGGTGGACCTCGAGCAGCCGCTCGAGCACCTCGCGGCGCGAGGCCGTGACCGGCAAGGCCACAGTCTCGGCGAGCTTGCCGTGCAGACGCCGGGGCAGCAGGCGGGCGACCTGTGAGGCGGCGTGGATCGGACCCGCGACGATCAGACGGTCGAAGGGGGCACGCAGTGAGAGATCGTGGAGCGCATCGACGACCCGCTTGGCGTGGGTCGTCACCTCCCGCTCGTGGTGGCGCTGGAAGCGCTTCTGCGACCACCAGTGGTCGGTACCCGTGGTCGCGGTCCGCTGGCCGGTCGGCGACAGCAGGTCGGTGTGCTCCTCGAGCTCCCCCAGGTACAGGGTGAACAGCCGGGCGCGCTGTTGGTCGGTGAGCACGACGCCGTAGCGCTCGTGCTCGTCCATCGCCTCCACGACCGGACGCAGGAAGGCGCCGCGCCGCCAGTGGCAGGAGGCAGCCAACGGCACGCGAACCTGGTGGACCTCCTCGACGCCGGTCGCCGGGTGGACCACCACCAACGCCGTCGTACCCTGCGGCTCGAGGGCCGCGACGAGCTCACGCGTCCGGGCGGCGGCGGCCACGAGTCCCGGATCGTCGCCGTGGCGCGCGCGCAGTCCCTTGAGCAGGGCGTCGGCCTGGACCTCGAAGCCGCCGTTGCGGTTCGACTGGCGGTTCTGGTCGACATCGAGGTAGAGGGTGAGGGTCGGGTCGTCCGCTTCCGTCAGACAGTGGAGTCGGCTGAGGACACCACGACCGAGCATCGTTCACCTCCCTCTTGGGGTCTACCCTCAACTATACCTCGCGCCGGGCAGCGGGCTCGGACATTCACCACAGAGACACAGAGGCACGGAGCTGCACAGAGCCCATCCTCCCGCCCAGAACGCCAGACTACCATCCGGGGGCCGAGAGGCTCCCGGAGCGGCCGGCGGTGCGGTCTGCGGGGGGTTCATCGTCTCCATGATCCGCACGGCGCGAGAGCCGGAAGTTGAAACGCAAAGACGCCAAGACGCCA
>CAZQYU010000116.1:0-8987 GCA_964597585.1 uncultured Thermoanaerobaculia bacterium | reverse complement strand
GACAGCGCCACCAGCGGCACCAGGGCGAGCGCATAGATCCAGGGCGAACGCACCCGTCCGAGGAAGGCGAGCAGGAGCAGGGCCATGCTGATCCCCGTCTCCGGTTGCAGTGCGAGTAGCGAGCCGATGCGATGGACGAGGTCGAGGGGTCCACTCGGGAGCGCGACGGCGTTGATCGACATCCAGTCCCGGGCCGCGGCCAGCGGCTCGCCGCTTCCCCCGACATAAGGGAACAGCGGGGCGCCGTATGCAATCCCGTTGCGCACGAGCTGCGGGACGAGCATCAGCAGCGCGCCGGCACCGAACCCGAGCGCGGGTCGCAACGACCGGCGCCGCAGCATGACAACCACTCCGGCCACCGCGGCGAAGGCACCGAGCTGGGCCTTGGCGGCGACCAGCAGGCCGGCTATGAGGCCTGCTGCGCCCCAACTCGCCAGCCTCCGGTCGTCGCGTTCGACGACCTCGACGACCAGCGCGAGTGCGACGAAGGTCGTGACCATCTCGACCAGCTTGAGCGCCTCGAGCAGCGCTGTCTGGGGCATTGCGAGCCATAGCACGGCCCCGAGGACGGCCCCCCGCTTTGCCTCGGCAGAGTCGGGCAGAGTTCGGGCGAGAACCTCCCCGAGCGCCCACACCGATGCGAGGACGGCGATCAGGTGGAAGGCGCCGTAGACCGTGCCCCATCCAAATGCGAAAGGTCCGTCCGGCAGCAGCGCGTTGAGGGCGACGGGGAACGCGAGCAGCGCGTGCAGGGCGAAGGACGTGCTCGAGAAGACGTTCGACGGCAGCGGCGTTGAGCTTCCGGCGAGCAGGAAGGCCTTCGGGACGGCCAGATAGTTGACCACCATGTCGTGGTGGAACAGGGGCAGGGTGGCCAGGGCGGCGTAGCCCGCAGTCACGACGACGATGGCACCGGCTGCGACAGGCTCGGTTCTGACCGCATCGAGCCACGGTGCGATCGCAGCGCGGAGCCGCTCCAGGCGCGCCCACCGCGGCACAGACACCAGACCGGGAAGGAGCGCGAGAGCGGCCAGCAACGGCCATCGGAAAACCCCGGCGAGACCGAGAAGAGAACCGACGAACGCGTACGAGGCGAGCCCGAGCGCCACGGCCGTTGGCCCTGGAAGCTCCCGCTTCGGCGGAAGTCTGCGCCCCAGCCATCCGCCGACGACGGTCGCACTCGCCCAGAACAACCCGGCAAGAGCTCCTGCGGCGAGAAGCGTTGCGATGCGTCCCAGGCCCATCAAATTGCGTCCGGCGCGTCGCCGTTGCCGTCGCCGGCGTCGCGTCCACCGGGAAGTCGCAGCCCAAGAGTGACGAGCCGTTGGTGGAGGTGGGTCCGCTGGACACCGAGCAGACGCGCGGCGGCGGCCACGTTGCCGCCGGTGCGCTCGAGGGCGCGGGCGAGGTGCGCGCGCTCAGCCTGGAGCTTGAACTCACGCAGAGGCAGGATGTCCGCCTCGCCGCGGTCATCGAGGCCCGTCTCGGTGCTGTCGTCGGGCGTGCGATAGCGCGCCGGAAGCTGGTCGGGCGTGATCGGGTCGGCTCCGAAGACCACCAGCCGCTCACACAGGCTGACCAGCTCGCGGACGTTGCCCGGCCAGGAATAGACCTCGAGGAGCGGGTAGACGCGTTCGTCGATACGGCGAGGGCGCATTCGGTGCCGACTCCAGGCATGTTCGACGAAGTGCTCGAAGAGCAACCGGATATCCTCGCCGCGTTCGCGCAGCGGCGGGACCTCGAGTGGCAGGTGGGCGAGTCGGAAGTAGAGGTCCTCACGGAAGCTCCGCTCGGTGACTGCTCGCTCGAGATCGGCATGGGTCGCGGCGATGACCCGAACGTCCACCTCCCGGTCGCGGGTGTCTCCGATTCTGCGGACGCGCCCGTCCTCGAGCACCCGGAGCAGGCGCGACTGCAGTTGAATCTCCATGTCGCCGATCTCGTCCAGGAACAGGGTGCCGCCGTCCGCCTCCTCGAACAGCCCGGGCTTGGCGAGCCGGGCATCGGTGTACGCACCGCGAACGTGCCCGAAGAGCTCGTCCTCGATGAGATGGGTCGGGATCGCGGCGCAGTTGATCTTGATGAACGGCATCTGCGCGCGCGGGCTGCCGCGGTGGATCGCATCGGCGACCAGCTCCTTGCCGGTGCCGCTCTCGCCCCGGATGAGGACCCTCCCGTCGGTCGGCGCGACCTGGGCGATGCGGCGCCTGAGCTCGTCCATCGCGGGCGACACGCCGAGCAGGCGCGTGCTGGACGTCAGCTGTGCTTCGAGCCGGGCCACTTGTCGGCGCAGCTCGGCGTGCTCGAGAGCGTTGCGCACCGACTGCGCCAGACGCTCGGCGCTGAACGGCTTTTCGATGAAGTCGTGGACACCGAGCTTGAGCGCTTCGACGGTCTCGCTGATCGAAGCCTCCCCCGAGACGATAACGGTCGGCGGGAGACGGCCCTCGGCGGTCAACCGCCGGACCAGGTCGACGCCGCTCATGCCCGGCAGGCGGACGTCGACCAGGAGGAGATCGGGAAGGTCGGTGAGCCGCTCGAGGGCCCCCTCTGCGGAGACCACGGCAGTCGCCTCGAGCCCCAGCCGGCCGGCCTGGTAGACCAGGTTCGCGCGGATGCGCGGATCATCCTCGACAATCAGCACCGTGCTCACGCCGGCTCCTCTGGCACCGTCGGCAGGGTGAGCCTGAAGGTCGAGCCCGTTGGGGAGGTCGCGAGGAGCTCGAGGTCGCCACCGTGGTCGAGGAGGACCTTCTTCGAGATCGCGAGACCCAGCCCCATCCCCTCGCCGACCCCGCGGGTCGTGGCGTACGGCTCGAACAGCCGCGCGCGCACCGACTCGTCGACGCCGGGTCCGTCGTCCGAGACATCGAGCATGACCGCCTCCTTCGAGGCGGTGACCGTGAGCGAGATGGTTCCCGGCCGTGCGCCGATCGCCAGAGCGCTGTTGTCACAGAGGTTCGCGAGCACCTGGCGCAGCATGTCGCGATCGACCGCGGCCCACGCCGGGCTGTCTGACTCGTACCGCACCTCGATCCCGGACCAGGCATCGCCATAGGTGGCGACAAACTCGGAGACGAGAGCCGCCAGATCGTGGCGCTCGAGGCGCGGGCTGGGCAACCGCGCGAACGAGGTGAACTGGGTTGCGAAACGACCCAGGCGCTCGAGCTCGTGCTCGGCGCCCTGCGCAGCCTGGCGCATGCTCTCGGCTTCAGCGATCTCGACGCCTTCGAGCAGGTCGTGGAGGCGGGCCAGCTCGAGGCGAGCGCCGGTCAGCGGGGTGCGCATCTCGTGGGCGTGGCGCCGCGCCGCCTCCTGCCACGACGACAGGTTCTGGAGGGCGGCGAGCCGTCGGCGGTCACGGGCCATGACCCGCGAGGTCTCCTCGACCATCGCCGCGATCCGGCCGACCACGTCGCGTCCACCGACCCCGACCTCGAGGTCGGTTCTGCCCTGGGCGAGGGCGCCGAGTGCATCCCGCAACCTCGCCAGACGCGGCTGCAACCGGGCCTGACGGATCGCGATCGCCGACGCGACGGCGAGCAGGCCGGCCGCGAACGTCACGAGCAGGATCGTGTTGTAGCGCCGGACGAGGCGAGCGCGGGCGTGAGTGAGCACCCTCAGGCGTTGTACGGTGGTCGCGAGCTTGTCGAATCGCGCCCGATAGACGCTGCGTCGCTCCGGGTCGAGGCGGGCGAGCTCGCGCTGGTCGTCCCGCGACGCCTCGAGCTGCGCCAGCACCTCGGGGCGGACCGTGAAGGCGAAGGCCGCGTCGGACAGGCGACTCTGGACCGCCTGAAACAGAGCCGCCGCTGCGGCGACCGCAGCGACCACGGTAAGCAGGTTTGTCAGACGGCGCACTCCTACCTCCGATTCGGCACTGCGACGGTCCAACGGGCGGAGTAGAGCACCGAGCCCCGGATCGAGGTCGCCATCAGCACGGCCAGGACCTTCTCCAGGGAGTCGCCACGGCGCTCGGCCGCGTCAGTGACCCCGGCGCCGTCGCTTCCGGTGGTCGCCCCGAACGAGCGTGTAAACCAGCGTTGGGCGTCATCCTGCTCCGAGGCTGAGAAAGGAACCACCTCGAGCGAGAGACGAAGCTCCTCGGGTTGGTCCCCGGGGAGTGTGGAAAGATCGACCACGGACAGCTCGAGTGTCGACCACCACGCCGTGAGGGCGGCGCGCCCGTCGAGCGTCTGGCGATCGCCCTGACCGTCGAACCCTACTGCCAACACCTCGAACACCTCGTCCCAAAGATCGTAGCGGACGTCGACCCTGGCAGCGCCGACCTCGCGGCTTCCAGAGGCCGCGCGAAATACGAAGATTGTCGTCAGCCCGCTCTCGAGCTGGCGCGAGACCGCTTCCAGGCCGAGGATCGCGGGCAACCGTCCGAGCACAATGCGGTGCTGGGTGTCGACCCGGAGCGTGGGCGGCGGGACCGCCCGTACCGTGGCGGCTGCCGACACGAGTGCGAGCGCGACCAGCGCCGTGCGCCTCACGGCGACGCCTCCAGCCCCACCCAGCCGAGGGTGAGGCGCAGCACGCCCCACGTGTTGCGGTAGGTCAAGCCGGTCGCGACCCGAAATCCGTAGCCGGGCGCCTGGTCCTGGCCCAGTGACGGAGATATTCCACTTGTGAAGAGCTGAGCCGAGCTCTCCCAGCGCAGGTCGCGCCAGCGATCGCCGCCGTGGACCCGCTTGAGAAACAGGCCGAAGCCGGCAGAGGCCGAGGCCGACCACACGGTGACGTCGTCGTCGAGAAGCTTGAGGTCGTAGCTCGGCAGGTCGCGAATCAGGGAGCGGCCGATCAGGACCTCCCCACCGAGCGTGAGCGCGCCTCGCTCACCGACCGGCCAGTGGCGGGTGGCGGTGGCGAGCAGTGCGAGCTGGCGCGATCGGCTCGCGGCCGAGACCAATGCGGGTTCACCGGTGATGTCGTACTGGACCAGATCGGCGTCGAGTGTCTGGAGGTCGAGCCCGGCTTCCACCAGGGTGCCACGGGTGGGAAAGACCGGGTCATCGACCGAGTTGAGGACCCACGACAGGTTGAGCTCGAGCTCTCGACGGTCGTTGAACAGCGCGAGGCGGTTGCTGTCAGTGTTGAGCGCCAGCCGCCGTAACCCGAGCTCCGTAGCGCGGTAGGACGCCTTGAAGCGCAAGGACCGGTTGCCGCCGAGCGGGTAGCCCACGGTGAACCGGAGCCGGACAGTGTCCGCCAGTGCACTCCAGTTGCTGTAGGTCGGGTCGAGGCCTCGTCCGACGGTCTCGGTCTGGCACCCCGAGTCCCCGACGTCGGACGCGCTCGACGGCGTCTCGTCGTCGATCGCGCAGTCGGACCAGCCGAGACTGATCGATGCGAACCCGCCTCGCCCGAACAGATCGTAATGGCTGTAGCCGAGCTGAAGCGTGCCGTCGGTGCCGCCGAGCGCGGCGTAGACGATCCCGTGGCGGCCGGCGGCGAAACGTCGCCCGATCAGGCCGATGCTCGAGTCCGTATGGTCGGTGGTCTCGACGCCGCTCACCGAGACCGGCGCGCTCCAGCCGGTAACGCCGGCATCCAGACCCCAGAACCACCGTCGAGTCTCACGGATTCGGATGACGAGCTCGTACCGCCCGCGCTCGCTACCCTTCTTGAGCGAGAGCTCCGCGTCGAGTACCAAGGGCAGCCGTTTGATCCGGTGGACCGCGCCCCGCAGCTCCGCTTCGGTGTACGTGCGACCCTCCTCGAGCAACGACTCGGAGAGCACGATCTCGGGCGCAAAGCTGGTCACGCCCTCGACCGTGATCACCTCGAGATAGAAGCGGCCCTCCTCGAGCTGCAGCGGCGCCTCGGGCTGGGCCGCCGAGACCACCGCTCCGGATAGCGCCACTGCGAGCGCCAGAAGCGCCCGCAGCCAGTGCCGGCGGTGGCATCGAGTCGGATCGGACCTCATCGGAGCCTCCATCTTAGTTCGCCCGCCGGAACTCCGTGTGCATCCGGCCGCCGCGGCATCCTCGGTCCCGATACGTGGGCTCTGGGCGATAAGCCCGTTCCGCCCACTGTATTGACCCGTCCGACCGGGGCGCCGCCCGGACGGGTCGCACGATGCACGCGCGTCAGAACCGCATCCCGACGCCCAACCGCAGAGTCGACGGGTCGAGGGCGAGCGATGCCTTGTCGGTGTCGCCCTCCTGCGCAAAGCCCAGGTCCACCTTGAGGTACGTGTAGGAGACCCCGACGGTCCAACCGCCGCCGAGGTCGAGGTCGGCGCCGACAGTTCCTCCCAGACCGAAGCCGTTGTCGCTCTTGACTTTCAGGGTCTGGGACATGGTGTCGACGTGGACGACGTAGCTGAGGGAAGCCGGCGTGAAGAGCCAGGCCACCGTCGGACCAAGGTAGAGGTCGATCGGCCCGTCGGAGATGAGATGGAAGTTGAGCCCGACGCGAACGGTCCACAGGTCGAGCCGGTCCGTGGCAGAGATCAAGCCAAATTCGGCAGTGTCCAACGTGAGGCGCGTCTCGGGTCGTGAGGCATCGATCGCGACCTCGAGGCCGAGCAGGTCGTTGAAGCGCCGTTCAAGGCCGAGGCTCAGCCCGGGCGAGTCGCCCCCGTTGAAGTGGATCGAATCGCCGTCGCTGTCGAGCCCGTCGTAGCCGAGGCTGGTGTCGGTCCAGGTTGCGGCGAGGTGTGTCTGCCACTGCTCGGCCGCTCGAGCGGGCGGAGCAGCGACGAGCACCACGATCACGGTGAGCGCAGCCATACGCAAGGTTGTCATCGGTTCCTCCTGTCGGGTTGGGTTTGGTTGGGTCGGCGTGCCGCGTATCAACGGTCGCCGACCGCAGGCCGGTGGACGATGCGGAAGGCGAGTTCGGCGGTGGCGTCCGTTGTGTCGGGAATCAGGTACACACCTGCCGCTGCTCGGGAGGGGTCGGCAAGCCGGTATGCGGTTGCTTCGGCCTTGGCGACCTGGAACGCGGGCGTAGCGAGGACCGGCCACACCAGCACCCAGCCCCAACGCTGACGGCAGATGGGCCGGTCGGTTCTCGCATCCGGGTCGTCCGGGAAGAAGCGGATGTTGCCGACCGCATTGCCGCCGAGGCGGCGGGTCTCGTCGATCAGCACCCACACCGCGGCCTTGGCGACCGTCGTGCAGTCCTTCCACACCGGGCCGGACTCGGAGGCTGCGACCACGCCGAGGGACTCACCCTCGAACGGCGTCGCGGCCAGGGGCGGGCCTCCTTCATGCTGGTCGTAGGCGATATACGCGCGCTGGTAGGTGCACCCTGCGGCACAGGTGAGCAGGATTGCGAGAATGGTCGCAGCGGTCGAGTGCAGCGGCCGGCGGACAGTTGTGGTGAGCGGATGTCGAGGCATCTTTCCCTCCCGGCGCCCCGCGAGTGGTGTGCGGCGAGGCGCGCGCCGAGGAGTAGGGCAAGGTCGGTGCCAGGGACCCAGAACCACGACCAGCTCGACGTTTTTCATGCAGGGCTCTCATACACAATGGTTTGCATCTGACGATCCGAAACGTACGGGGCGTGCTGCAATGTCGGGAGACTGTCTGGTTTTCCATACACCCGTCGGGTGTTGGCGACGGTTGGCCGCTCGCCGAAGCGGTGTTGGCAGCATCCCGGTCAGATGAAGAATATCGACATCGTTTGATTCGAATTCGAAATATTCTTGTAACTCAGGCGGTTGGGAATGTTGGGAGAGACGATGGCCACCCACTACGTCGGCACCGACGAAGAACGTCGAGCACTGGATGCCTTCATCAAGCTGCGCCGCGCTGCCAACACGGTGGGCGCGCGCGCCAACGCCAGGACCCGTCTCGCGAAGCTGACGGAGAGCCAGTTCGGTGTCCTCGAAGCGCTCCTGTACCGCGGACCGATGTGCCAGACGGACCTGGCTGTCAAGCTCCTGAGGAGCACAGGCAACCTGACGACAGTGATCGACAACCTCGAGCGCGACGGTCTCGTCGAACGGCGGCGCGGTGCCGGCACCGACCGCAGAATGGTCACGGTGGTGCTGACCGACACCGGACGACGACTGATCGAAGAGATCTTCCCGGGCCACGTCGCGGCCATCGTCGCCGACCTTTCGGTGCTGACTCCCGACGAGCAGGTCGAGCTCGGGCGCCTGTGCCGCAAGCTCGGCCTGCATGCCGCCGGTGAAACCCGTCTAGGCGACTGAACTGAATCGACCACTGGAGGTCACCATGAACACGTTCTGGAAGCGACTCATTGCGACCGACGACGGCTGGGCGCCGCTGCTGCTGCGGTTGACCCTCGGGGTCGTCATGTTTGCTCACGGGGCTCAGAAGATGCTGGGCTGGTTCGGAGGCAACGGCTTTGAGGCCACGATGGGCTACATGACCGGGCAGATGGGGCTCCCCGCAGTGATCGTCTTCCTGGTCATCGTGATCGAGTTCTTCGGATCGCTGGCCCTGATCGGCGGGGTCCTGACCCGACTCGCGGCTCTCGGCATCGGAGTCGAGATGCTCGGCGCCATCGCCACCGTCCACGCCCAGAACGGGTTTTTCATGAACTGGACCGGGCAGCAGGCGGGAGAGGGCTTCGAGTACCACATCCTGGTGCTCGGCATCGTCGCTGCGCTGCTGCTTCTCGGCGCCGGACGCTGGTCGATCGACCGGGCCCTCTCGAGGGGCTGAGGAGGACCGACGTCGGACGCGAACCTGCGGTTCCGATCCTGGTTGGCAGCGTGCGTCGCGGGCGCCGGTCCCCTGGGAGTGTGTAGCTCATAGATGGATGGTGGATTTCGGAGCGCCGTGAAGGCCCTGTTGAGGCGCATTTGAAGAGCAGTACTCCTACGAGCCAAGAATGCAAACAAACAGGGCTTCGCGCCGCCCGAAAGACGCTGTGTACGCGATGGGCTACAGACCCCTGGGGTCGCTCACCTCGTTCATCGGCGGCTGGCGGCTCGAGACGGCGTCACCACGGAGCTCGTCGACCGCGACGATCCGGGCGACCGGCGGGTAGCGCGTTGGGAGCTC
>CAZQYU010000115.1:0-9093 GCA_964597585.1 uncultured Thermoanaerobaculia bacterium | reverse complement strand
GCTGCGCAGGAACAGGCCGATCAGCACCCACCAGATCCCGCCGACCAGGGAACCTCTGAGAAACTCCCACGCCCCCAGCACGACGAGGAGGATGCCGAAGCCCGAGCCGATACCGGAGGCCACGCGGGTGGCCCAGTGGATGTCGCCCTTGCTCCACCACAGGAAGGAGCGCAGCACACGGCCGCCGTCGAGGGGGAAGGCGGGGACGAGGTTGAAGGCGGCCAGGACCAGGTTGATCCAGCCCAGGTACCCGACGATCCCGAGCGCCGAGGCGGGCCACGCCGCCGACTTGCCCCATGCGAAGACACCTAGCATGACCACGCCGATGACGATGCTGGCCAGCGGCCCGGCGATGGCCATGGTGAACTCGGCCTTGGCGTTGGGCGGCTCCTCGCTCATCTCCGCCACGCCGCCGAAGATGAACAAGGTGATCCCCTTCATTGGCAGGCCGCTGCGGCGGGCCACCAGCGAGTGGCTGAGCTCGTGCACCACGATGGAGGCGAACAGGCCGACAGCACCCGCCACCCCCATCCACCAGTAGGTGAACTGGTCCAGGTGGGGAAAGTAGTTGGGAAACACGCCCACGGCGAGGGACCAGGTGATGAGCGCGGCGATGATGAACCAGCTGAAGTCCATCCGCACCGCGAACCCGAACAGCTTGAACAGGGTGATGGGCTTACCGAACATGGGACCCTCCCACGTTCCTCAACCCGTCGGGCTGCCGCGAAAATCCCGCGAGACCACACCTCGCTACGGAGACGAGTACGAAGCGTCTGATCCGGGCAGTGATCCTCTCGACCCGGGCCGGTCACGGCCCGCTTGAGGTTTCGGAAGGGAACACGCTCCACACCGGCCACCGACTCCCACCCGCACGGTTCCCCCCGGGAGGATGCGCGCCGCGTCGGTGACGATCTCGGCGGTCGCGTGAGAAGACTCTGGGACCGCCCTCGCGGCGTCGGGAGCCAGCAGCAGCAGCGCGAGGAGAACATGTCGCACGAGAAGGGAAAGGAGGCCTGTCGCGCGGACTACTCCCCGCCGGCCCCCGGACTTCCGGCCGTCGGGTTGGAGCCGGATGCGGGTGCGTCGGGCCACGGCAGGAGCGGCACCCTCGAAAGGTCGAGCTCGGCCGCGCCGCCGAACGGCCGTCCGCCGGGGCGCAGACGTACGAAGAGCAGCCGGCGCGGGCGCCAGGCGAGTGCGAGAAGAGAGCCGGTGGGCAGGAAGGCGTCGAATCCGAGGTCCTGGGTGAGTAGCCGGATCACGCCGCCGTGGGCGAAGATCAGGTGGCGTCCGGGCGGCAGGTCGTCGATGAAGCCGGAGAATCTCGTCCGAGCCTCGTCGAGGTGCTCTCCGCCCGGTGCGGTGAAGTCCCGGAATCCCGCGATGTGGCGCTCGAGCGCACGGTCCATGTGCTCCCAGCACTGGCCCTCGAGCTCGCCGAAGTGGACCTCGCGGAGTCTCGGGTCGGCGACGGCGGGTCCCTTCGCGAGGTTGGCAGTCTCGACGGCACGGGAGAGATCCGAGCTCCAGGTCCCGTCGAAATGCTCGTGCTCGAGCAGGGGCCGCAGCGCCCGCGCCTCGGCGCGTCCCCGGTCCGTGAGCGGCGCGTCGAGCCAGCCGGCGATCTGGCGACCCACACTTGCGGTCGTCTCGCCGTGGCGTGCCAGCCAGAGCTCGAGGTCGTGGTCGGTCATCGTCCGAGCATGATGCCCGTCCCTCGACACGGCGTCAAAGAGGTGAGGATGTGAGCCGCCGCAGCGGCGGCTGGTGAAGAGTGGAGGGGCAAGCGTGGAGAGTCCGCTGCATCGGACGCGGGCCATCGCGCTGATGTCCTACTCCCTACTCTTCACTCTCTACGCCTCACGATGCTCGCGACGGGTAGGCTGCGCGTCAGCGAGCGTAGCGGATCGGGTCGGTGAGGCCGGCCTCGGCAAAGCCCTTGAGGCGCAGCCGGCAGGAGTCGCAGCGGCCGCACGCACGTCCCTGCGGGGCAGGGTCGTAGCAGGACCAGGTGAGCCCGTAGTCGACGCCGAGGCCGGTACCGAGACGGATGATCGCCGCCTTGTTGAGCTGGAGCAGCGGTGCGCGGATCCGAAAGGCCGTTCCGCCCTCGGTCCCTGAGCGGGTGGCGAGCCGCGCGAGCCGTTCAAAGGCGCGGAGGAACTCCGGCCGGCAGTCCGGGTACCCCGAGTAGTCGACGGCGTTGGCGCCGATGAACAGATCCCGAGCGTCGACGACCTCGGCGAGACCGAGCAGCAGCGCGAGGAGCACCGTGTTGCGGGCGGGGACATAGGTCACAGGGATGCCGCCTGCGTCGGGATCGGAGTCCTTCGGTACCTCGATGTCGTCGGTGAGCGCCGAGCCTCCGATCGCTCGCAGGTCCAGTGCAACGAGCCTGTGAGAGTCGGCGCCGAGGGCCTGCGCGACCTGTCGTGCCGCGTCGAGCTCGCAGCGATGGCGCTGGCCGTAGTCGACGGTCAGGCAGTGGCACTCGAAGGCCATTGCGCGGGCGATCGCGAGGGTGGTCGCGGAGTCCAGCCCGCCCGAGAGCAGGACGACTGCGCGGCTCACGGCTCGGCCTCCCGGCGGGCCATGTCCCACAGCTGGGCCACAGTCGCGTCGTCCGGCGCCGGGACCGAAGCGGCCCCGCGCAGCACGTCGCGGCGCAGGGTCCCGAGACGGCTGCTGTCCTCCTCGACACGGCTGCGGAGCGTGGGGTCGAGCTCCTGCTCCTCGTCGAGGTGGTCGACGATCTCGGGCAGGCGCCGGATCGAGCGGCAGATCAGGACACCGTGGTTGCGGGCGCGCAGAGCCGCCACGACCCTGTCGGGCAGGTCCCCAAAGCCCTCGAGGGCGCCCATCTCCACGTCGTCCGAGAGAATCACCGGACTGCCGGGGAGGGCCGCCGCTTTCTTGACCACGGTCGGCGAGAGAGAGGCCGGGGTGTCGGCGTCGCCGAGGGCGGGGACGACGACGTGACCCACCATGACCAGAGGGACGGTCTCGCTGACCAGGCTGAATACCCGCATGTGGGGCTCGAGCTCGGTGCGATCGAGATCGAGCGTCGGCAGAACGTCGTGGGTGTCGACCGGGACCGCGCCCAGGCCCGGGAAGTGCTTCAGGCAGGCGGCCACGCACCACGAGGCGAGGCCCTCGACGAAGACCTTCGCCAGAACGGCGGTTCGCTCGGGGTCCGCGGCCAGGCTGCGTTCCTGGGCTTGGATCACGCAGTCCGTGCAGGCGAGGTCGACGACCGGCGCGAGATTGAGATGGATGCCCAGCGAGCGGCACGCGGCGCCCGCGGCCTCCCCGAGCGCACGCATGGCGCGCCGCCCGGAGGCGGCCGCACGAGCGGGCGAGGGAAGCGGGCCCCACAGGCCGGCGAGCCGGTTGACCATGCCCCCCTCGAGATCCACGCACACGAACGGCGCCGTCTCGAGCTCGTGGAGCTGGTCGACGAGCCGGCGAACCTGCTCGGGAGACTCGACGTTGCGGGCGAAGAGGATCACGCCGGCGGGACGGCAGAGGTCGAGGATCTCGCGCTCGCCCAAGGTGAGCTCGATGCCCTCGAGGCCGACCACGAGAGGACGGGTGTCAGCCATCACGATGGGCGCTCTCTTTCAGCTCGGAGAGCAGGTTGAGGGCGTCGAGCGGCGTCGTCCGGTCGAGCGTGAGCGTGCGCAGGCGATCGACGATCTCGTCCGCGGGTGACCGGAACAGTCCCATCTGGCGGATGCGATCGCCCTGGGGCCGCCCCGCGGCGGCGGCGCCGCCGTCCCCCATGAGGTCGAGCTCGTGACGCTCGAGGTTGGCCAGGATCTCGTCCGCACGAATGCACACTTCGTCGGGTACCCCCGCGAGGCGGGCTACGTGAATGCCGTATGAGCGGTCGGCCGGCCCGTCGGCGATGCGGTGCAGGAACAGGATCGAGCCCTTCCACTCCTTGACCGCCATCGACTGGTTGACGAGCCGGGGCAGCCTCCGCCCGAGGTCGGTCAGCTCGTGGTAGTGGGTCGCGAAGAGGACCTTGGCGGTGTGCTCGGGAACGTCGTGGAGGTACTCCACGATCGCCCATGCGAGCGAGAGCCCGTCGAAGGTCGCGGTGCCGCGGCCGACCTCGTCGAGGATCACCAGGGAGCGCGGCGTGGCATGGTTCAGGATGTTGGCGGTCTCGACCATCTCGACCATGAAGGTCGACTCGCCACGAGCCAACATGTCGGACGCCCCGACCCGCGTGAAGATGCGGTCGGTGAGCGGGATCGTCGCCTCGGACGCGGGAACGAACGAGCCCGCATGAGCCATCAGTGTGATCAGGGCGACTTGACGCAGAAAGGTCGACTTGCCGCCCATGTTGGGACCGGTCAGGAGCACGATCTGGCGCTCTGCGGGATCGAGGCGGCAGTCGTTGGCAATGAACGGGGGGTCTCGCTGGAGGGTTTCCAGCACCGGGTGGCGGCCCTCCCGGATCAGCAGCTCCCCACCGTTCTCCACCGTCGGCCGGCAGTAGCCCGCGCGGCGCGCTCGGTCGGCGAAGGCCGCGACCACGTCGAGACCTGCGACTCGTTCGGCGGTGGTGGCAATCCGCCGTCCGTGGCCGCCCAGCTCGACGACCAGGGCGTCGTAGAGCTCACGTTCACGGGCCAGGGCGCGCTCCTCTGCGGACAGGATGCGTCCCTCCAGGTCCTTGATCTCTGGGGTCACGTAGCGCTCGGCATTGGTCAGGGTCTGCCGGCGCTCGTAGTGGCTCGGCACCCGATCGCTGTTCGCCTTCGAGACTTCGATGTAATATCCGAAGACCTTGTTGTAGCGAACCTTGAGCGCGGAGATCCCGGTCTTGGCGCGTTCTGCGGCCTCGACCTCTGCGACCAACTCCTTGCCCCCGCGCGCGACTTTGCGCTGCTCGTCGAGCTCCTCGTCCCAGCCGCCGGCGATGACGCCGAGGCCGACTACTGCAGGCGGTTCGCCGACCAGACGTTGGTGGAGGATGGTGGCGAGATCCCCGAGCGGGTCGAGCTCCTCGGCGAGCCGGCGAAGCAGCGGGGACGTCGCGCGCATGGCGGCGGCGCGCAGGTCGGGCAACCCGTCAAGACCCGCGCGCAGGTTGGCCAGCTCGCGAGGCGTCGGCATACCGAGGCCGACGCGGCCGGCAAGCCGTTCAAGGTCGGGCAGGCCGTCGAGCGTGTCGCGCAGATCCGTCAACAGCTCGGGGTCGTCGATCAGCTCGGCCACGGAGCGGTGGCGTCCGGAGATCGTCTCGAGATCGCCCGATGGGCGCACCAGCCAGTCGCGCAGGGTGCGCGAGCCCATCCTGGTCAGGGTGTGGTCGAGGCTACCGACCAGGCTCGTGCGGCTCGACCCGTCGGCCCCTCGCTCGATCTCGAGGTTGCGCAGGGTCGCACGGTCGAGCACCAGCACGTCATCAGGTGAGCAGGTCAGGAAGCGCCGCACGTGGCTGGCCGCCCCGCGCTGCGTGGACTCGACATAGGCGAGCAGCGCACCCGCCATGCCGACCAGCGGCTCACCCGCCATCAGCCCGAAGCCGCGCAGGGACCCGACCTGGAGCACGCGCTTGAGCCGCTGCTCGCCCGCGGTCGGCGAGAAGGTCTCCGCCGGGAGGGGCGTGACCGTCGCACGTGGGAGCTCGGCGGGCCATAGCGCCGACCACTCGTCCCATCCCTCGGCGATCAGGATCTCACGCGGACGAAGTCGGGCGAGGTGTTCGGTGATCGCGGTGGTGTCCGGCGACCGCAAGCCCTCAAACGTGCCCGTCGAGATCTCGATCCAGGCCAACGCCGCACCGTCGCCGTCGCCGCCGAAGGCCGCGAGGTAGCAGCGCTCAGCCCCGTCGAGTAGCTCCGTGTCTGAGATCGTTCCCGGGGTGTGGGTGCGGATGATCTCCCTGCGCACGAGTCCTTTGGCGGTCGCCGGGTCCTCCATCTGCTCGGCGACCGCGACCCGGAAGCCGGCGTGGAGGAGCTTGCCGAGGTATCCGTCGAAGGCGTGGTGGGGGACCCCGCACATCGGTGCTTCAACGTCGTCGTTGTGGCGGCGGCGGGTCAGGGCGATACCGAGCACCGGCGCTGCGGCCTGGGCATCCTCGAAGAACAGCTCGTAGAAGTCGCCCATGCGGTACAGGAGCAGTGCATCGCCAGCCTGGCGCTTGAGCTCCAGGTACTGACGGAGCATGGGGGTCATCTTCATTGAGCGAATTATCTCAGATCGCCGGCCGGGAGGGGAGCGCCACCGGGACGATCGGCGGAGAGAGGTCGTAGTACGCGACCGAATCGCGACACGATGCGCCGCATGAGCGGGCGACAGGAGGCTGACATGAGCGATGCCGGGCACGACGTCCCGATCGGAGCGTCCGCTCCCAGAGGGTTCCAGGGTGTGATCGAGGACTACAAGATCCTCGAGGATGAGGAGGCCGCCGTGCGCGACCTCTTCTCTCCGGTGGAGGCCGTCGACGTCGTGTGCGCTGCGATCGCGGCCTACGAACGGATGATGGGCGAGAAGGTCGCCGAGCCAGGGAGCTGATCCCCCACTCTGTTCGTCGAAACGCAAGCTCAGGGGCGAATGAACAGGACGTCCGACTCAGTCTTTCCACCGCGCGACGAAGACGTTGGTCTCGCCGGGCTTCGCGTCGTTGCGGTTGGAACAGAATACGAACTGGCGGCCGTCCGGCGCCCACATTGGAAAGCCGTCGAAGCCCTCCGCCCAGGTGATCCGCTCGAGGTGGCTGCCGTCGAGGTCGACCATCCACAGGTCGAACTCGCGCGGATTCTCCTGGCCGTGGTTCGAGGAGAAGACGATCTTCTCGCCCGAGGGGTGGAAGAAGGGCGCGAAGGATGCGGCGCCGAGGCTCGTCACCTGTCTCTTGTTGCCGCCGTCGGCGTCCATCACCCAGATCTCGAGCCGACCGGGGCGGATCAGACCTTCAGCGAGGAGCGAGGTGTAGTCGGCAATCTCGGTGGGGTCGGTCGGGTGGTTGGCGCGGTAGACGATCTTGGTCCCGTCGGGGGAGAAGAACGGTCCGCCGTCGTACCCGAGCTGGTCGGTGAGGCGGCGCACGTCCGAGCCGTCGAGGTTCATCGTGTAGATGTCCAGGTCGCCGTCGCGGGTCGAGGTGAAGACGACGCGGTCGCCCTTGGGGGAGATCGTCGCCTCGGCGTCGTAGCCGGGCGAGTCGGAGAGGTTGACCACGTCCGAGCCGTCGGCGGCGGCGCGCACGATCTCGTAGTCGGCATAGACCGGCCACACGTAGCCGCGGCTCATGTCCGGCGTCGGCGGGCAGTCCGGCGAGGCAAGATGGGTCGATGAGTACAGGATGTGGTGCCCGCCGGGGAAGAAGTACGAGCAGGTCGTGCGACCCTTGCCGGTCGACACGAGCTGCGGAGGGGAGCCGGTCGCGTCCATGGTGAAGATCTGATCGCACGGCCACGGACCGAACCGGGCCTGGAAGATCAGCTTGCGGCCGTCGAAGGAGAAGTACGCCTCGGCGTTCTCGCCGCCGTCGGTCAGCATCGTCAGGTCGCCAAGGTGAACCTCCCGCGGGTCGGCCTCGACGCGGCGGGGGACGGCATGGTCCGATGTCGTCTGCGGAACCGGCTCGGGCGCTCTCCCGCACGCGAGCGTCAGTCCCAGGGCCAGGGTGAGCGAGCCGATGCGAAACGATGTCACGGCGATCCTCCTCGGGAGCCGGAATCCTCGCACGGATGAGACTTGAGAGCAAGAACCCCGGCAGAGCGTGCCCCTTACCGTGGCACGGCGCCTCGCTTGCCCGAGGTGTCGGACGGCGCGGCTTTCCTTACGGAGCACCAACCAAGGCGCGCAAGGGCGCCCCGGGGGGATCATCAACGAGTTGACGCAGGGGAGGTCGAGGGCCCGGGCTACTCCACTTCGTCGCGACCCCAGCCGTTTTCGATCGGCTGTCCCTCACCGGTGCCATACCGGCCCAGGCGAGCGATCCGGCGCGCCTCCCATGCCAGCTCCCAGTCGGCGGCGGTGCGGGTGAAGCGTTGCTCGTCGCCTTCGCTGTCGGGGGTTCGTGCGCTGCTGTCGTCGAGTGTGCGAGCTTCCATCGTGCCCTCCCTATTGGCTCGCAATATCGGTCGGAAGTCTCCAAATAGCAACAACTTCTCGCTTAATTGTGCAAACATTCACATGACGGCTGAGGCCCTGTCTCGGTCGCGTTGTACACTCGTTCAGGTATGTCCAACCGGACCTGGATCTTCGCGTCCGATCTGCACGGTCGGGTGGCCCGCTACGTGGCGTTGGTCGCAATTGTCGAGGCGGAACGGCCGACGACCGTCGTGCTTGGCGGCGACCTGCTCCCCCACGGACTCGACCGTCGTTGGGCGGTCGGTCGGTCAGGCGGTGAGTTCCTCGACGGGTTCCTGCTGCCGGAGCTCCGGAAAGCGCGACAGCGGCTCGGATCCTCGTGGCCGACGTGGGTCGTCATACTCGGCAACGACGACGAGCGCATCTACGAGTCGACGGTCGTCGCCGCCCAGACTGAAGGGCTGTGGACCTACGCCCACAATCGCGTCGTCGAGGTCGGTGGACGAACGGTCCTGGGCTACGCCTGCGTGCCGCCGACGCCGTTCCAGCTCAAGGACTGGGAGCGCTACGACGTCTCTCGCTACGTCGATCCCGGCTGCGTGTCACCGGAGGAGGGACGGTTGACCGTTGACGTGGCCCCCGACGACCTGCGCTACGGAACCATCGCGAAGGACCTCGAGCGCCTCGCCGGTGGGAGGGACCTGTCAGACGCGGTGGTGCTGGCGCACGCGCCGCCGTACCGGACGGCGCTCGACCGGGCCGGGCTCGACGGTCAGCAGGTCGACGGTGCTCCACTTGACGTCCACGTCGGATCGATCGCCCTGAGGCGTTTTCTGGAGGACCACCAGCCGCGGCTCGGTCTCCACGGCCACGTCCACGAGTCGGCCCGGCTGACCGGTCGCTGGCGGGACCGGGTCGGGGACACTCCGGTGCTGACGGCGGCGCACGACGGCGCCGAGCTCGCGCTCATCCGCGTCGACCCTGCCGAACCCGACGCCGCCATGCGCGAGCTGATCAAGGTCGAGTGAGAAGGTG
>CAZQYU010000114.1:0-9100 GCA_964597585.1 uncultured Thermoanaerobaculia bacterium | reverse complement strand
GCGCGTCCAACCCGGTCATGCTCGCCTACCGCGCGCACACCCAGCTCGAGGACGGCACCGTCATCTCGACCGGCTTCCTCCACCTCGCGTGGTGGGCGGACGAGCTCGCCCCGGATGGCGGTCGCGGCATGTACGCGGTGCTCCATCTCGACGACATCGGGCTGCCGGTCTTCGACGAGCTGGCGCCGGAGCCGCTGCACGGCGAGCTCCCGTTCGGCTTCCGCTGTCCCGACCTGCACGACTCGACCCGTGCCCTCGCCCACCCCAAGCTGTTCGTCGACCCTGACACCGGCGACCCGCACGTGATCTTCGCCGACATTCAGGAGTGTCTGTTCACGATCCGCCGCCTCCACACCGAGCTCGAAGGCGTCGACCCGAACGACGAGGCCGCCAGCGGGCAGCGTCGGCGCCATGTCGTGATCTACCGCAGCGACGACTCCAACATCTCAATCCATCCCGACCTGCAGCTCGCCAACGCCAGCTTCGAGGTCGGCCACGCCCTTTCCGTGGTCCTGTTCTGGGACCAGGACAAGGCGATCCGCTACATCCGGCTCGACCGCAACGGCTGGTCCGAGCCCCGCATCCTGCCGCTTGACCACGGCCTCAGCCACGAGGCGGCGGTGAGTCTGATCCGCGGCGTCGCCAACTGACCTGCTCCACTTCGGATACGTGGCACGGCCCGGCGAGACGCCGGGCCGTTTTCATGACGCTGACGTCGGCATCAGCTCGATCCCATCCCGCCCATGTGATGACGTGACGCTGCGCGAGCCGAGACCGCCCGGGAGCCACAGGCCGCAAGGCTTCACCTGACGACGCGTCCAAGCAGCTCCTCGACCGCCCCCGCATAGCCGCCCCAGGTCAGCTCGCCGGCACGACGCCGCGCGCCCGCTGCGAGTCTCTCGAGCGCTGGCTGATCGAGCCGGGCCAGCGCCTCAGCGATCTCGCCGGGCTCGCCAGCACCGACCAGAATGCCGCTCACGCCGTCATCGACCACCTCGGGCAGACCGCCGACCGCGCTGCACACGACCGGCAGCCCCGCTGCGAGGGCCATCGGGGCGACCGCCGACTGCGAGGCCCGCCGGTACGGCAGTACGAGCACGTCGGCGGCGGTCAGGTACGCCGCCACGAGCTCCTCCGCCACCCATCCGAGCCGCAGCAGCACCCGATCCTCAAGGCCAAGGCGTCGAACCTGCTCCTGCAGCCGCTCCCCCTGCCTGCCCCAGGGCTCTCCGGCGACCACGATCGTCCAACCGCGTGCTCCGGAGAGGGCCGCCGCTTCAACCAGGCGATCGACACCCTTGTAGGGCCTGATCAGACCGAGGAAGAGAGCGATCCGCCCCTCCTCCGGTAACCCCAGCGCGGCTCGGGCCTCGCGCCGCCCCGGTGCCTGTGCGGCCCATGTGGGTGGAGGCAAAGGGTGGCTGGCAACTGCGAGCCCGAGGCCGGTCATCCCGAGCACTCGGGCGAGCGCCCGCGCGTGAGTGAAGGCACCGTCGCAGCGCGCCAGTACGGCCCGTGCCGCGACCTGCGCCGGCAGGCTGGCGTCGTGGTCCTCCAGGTTGTGGACCACCGCCACCGCCGGCGGTCTTTCCGGGTCGGCGAGAACGAAACGCCACAGACCGGCCCACGGCCATGTCCAGTATGGGAAGATCCAGGCGTCCGCCCCAACGGACCGTGCGGCCGCCCGGGCCCGGGGCCACGATGTCGGGGCGAAGGGGTCGAGCATCGGCCTCGCGCAGTCGAGCATGGGACAGGCCGCCGGATCGCGATCGCGATGACCGGGAAAGAGCAGCGAAGGGTACTGGCGGACGGGCGTCAGGAAGGTGACCCCATGGCCGCGCCGCTCGAGCGCCGAAACCAGCTCGGTGGTGGTTCGGGCGATGCCCCCCCTGAACGGATGGCCGGGGCCGAGAACGACCAGCCGCATCACGCCACCACCTGCCAGTGGATCCCTGCGCGGTCCGGTGGATGCCTGTCCCGCGGGTCGGTCCGACAGGGCCGCTGGACCTCGATCGGAATGACCATTCGGACTACCGAGTCGGCGGGTGCGTGGTGACGCGGTATCGGCTCTCCATGACGCGGCGCACCGGCTCCGGCACCAGCCCGGTCACGTCGCCGCCCAGCGCCACGACCTCCTTGACCGTCCGGGACGACAGGTAGGTGTACTCCTCCTTCGGGGTCAGGAAAACGGTCTCCGCGGCCGGGTACAGGCGCCGGTTCATGAGCGCCATCTGGAACTCGTACTCGAAGTCCGACACCGCACGCATGCCGCGGATCACGATGGTCGCGTCGAGCTCCTTGAGGAAGTTGACCAGCAGCCCGCTGAATGCGCGAACCTCGACCGCTGGGTTGTGGCGGTACAGTGCGCCGACCAACTCGACCCGCTCCTCGGGGCTGAACAGCGCACCCTTGCCTGGGTTCTTGAGGATGCCGACGACGACACGGGGAAAAATCTGCGTCGCCCGGGCGATGATGTCCACGTGACCGAGGTGGATGGGGTCGAAGGAGCCGGGATACACCGCGACGGGTGAGCGGGAGATCGCCATTTCAGTGCTCCTCACCGCCGACGACGGTGCGATTGTGATGGCGGTCGATGAGGCGCACGACGACCAGGTGGCGCCCGCTCGCGGCCGGGACGCGGAAGCTCTCCCGTGGCCCGTCGAGGACTCCGTCCACCGGCTCGAGGGCCTGCCACCGGTCCCCGTCGCGCGACCACTCGGCACGGGCCAGGCTCCCCGTGCCGTCGTCCGCGGTGACGACCCACTCGGCGCCGGAACGCTCGAGAGTGACGCGAGGAGGGCTGCTGTCGACCTGGAACCATGAACTGTTCGCCCGGGCCGTGCGCGGGTCGGCCGGGTTGCTCGGCTCGTCGGTCGCCTCGATGTCGAACCGGTAGCGACCATCCGGAACCGCGCTGGTGTCGAGCGCGAGCTGGGTCGCGTCGATCCTCTCCCGTACCGGCAGCGTCAGTCCGTCGGCGCGCTCGAGGCGCACCGTGAAGCGCATCGCATCCCCGTTGGCGTCCTCGGCCTTCCAGCTCACGGTACGGTAGCCGACCCGCCAGTACTTCTTGCCCTGTTTCGGCTTCGAGTCCGTGCTCGCGGACTCGTCGAGGACGGTGAAGATGCCGTTGACGTCCGGGTTGGCCGCATCGAGGACCGGCCCGGACGGCGGCGGCGAACCGAGGTAGACGACGCCAGGCTCCTCGACCTCGACGTCGCTCAGGACGGGTGCGAGGTTCACTTGCAGCGTGGCGACCTCGACCCCTTCGACCGTGGCGCCGGCGGCGAGCTCCACTTCCCACTGCAGCGATCGCTCGGTGGGCAGCGGGACCTTGCCTTCGGCCGGCAGCCACTCGGTCCACGGCAGCCAGCTCTCCTCCGGCCCTTCGGACGCCGCCGAGCGGAAGCGGATGCGCGCTCCCGTCGGCGGCGACACCGCATAGCGGCCGAGCCGTACCGGCACCTTGAACGTGGTCGGCGCGCTCCGGAAGCGCGCGGCCTTCTCCCCATCCGGTGGCTGCCGCCACAGCACCTCGGCGGGCCCCTGGGCGATCGCCGCCGCACCGTCACCGAGCAGGCGCACGACCTGGACCGCGTCGACTGCGGCGAGGCGTGCACCGCCACCGTCGACGAAACGCCAGATCTCGCCCTCGTAGCCGGTAGCGACCAGGATGCCATCGCCGTCGCGGGCCACCGCCGTCGCGACCTGACGGGTGAAACGATGGGTCGTGAGGAGTGCACCTTCCGGAGTCAAACGGAGGAGCTCCGAGGTAGCGGTCCGACCACCGACCTTGGGCAGCTTGAGGGAAGCCGCTTCCGGAGCGGCGGACACCGAGACCGATACGCTCCCGCTCTCGGCGCTCGCGCCGGAGGACGTGGGCGAGGTGGGCGCTCCTCCGGGCTCTCCGACCAACGCCGTCGCCCAGATCGAGCCGTCGGAACCCACCGCGAGCGAGGAGATCTCGGTGAACGGGCTGTCGGCGAGGAGCGACAGGCCGCCGTCGGCATGGACGCCCACGATCAGGCCCTTGCCGGAGGTGCCGACCACCAGCACGTCTCCGGCAACGGCGAGACAGCGAGCGTGGGCGTCGGGCAGCTCGAGCCAGCGCTCGAGGCCGCGGGAGGTCACCCGGTAGAGCGTCGCAGGGGTTCCGGCAGCCGCGACCTGCACACCTTGGAATCGGGCAAAATCCCAGATCGCGCCATCCGCGAGGCGGGCGACCTCGTCCAGCTTGCCCCCGGTCCACCGGTAGAGCACACCCGGCGAGGCGGCGGCGACCAGGACCGAGCCGCCGGGTTCGACCGCGACCGCGGTCACCTGCTCCTCCGGCATCTCGGCGAGCAGCTCCTTACGGTCGCCGCGAACCCTGTACAGACGTGCCGGGTGGCCCGTTCCGACGTACGCCGAACCGTCGGCGGCGAGGGCACCGGCGAGGGCCACGGGTTCGTCGAGCACCGCCCCGACCTGCCACCTCGGGGCGCGGACCAGGCGGCCGTCGGTGGTCACGGCGACCCCGTCGCCGTGGCCTCCGAGCAGCTCGGCGGCCGAGTCGACTGTCCAGGTTTCGGTGTCGCTGGCACCGAGCACGGCGGCAAACGCCAGCGCCGCGGCGAAAACTGACAGGTGAAGCTTCACTGAGGTTCCTCCGGACCCGGCTCGGGCTCGCCGTCGTGTCCGTCGAATCGGACCAGCAGCGGCAGGCGCGCTGCGCCGAGCACAGCGTACGGCATCTTCTCGATCGACTCCGCCACCACACGATGGGTCACGGCCGCGAGGTTCGTGCTCAGCCCCGAGCGCATGGCAAGCTGGACCGAGGGCGGCGTCGAGAGCGGACCGCCGGAAAGTGCGACCCCGGGATCGCGCCGCTCCAGTGCCAGGACCAGCCGGTTCGACGGCACCAGGCGCTCGATCAGTCCGATCTCGTCCGCCACCGTCGCGGGGCTCTGCGGACGCATCTTGAGATCGTATTTGGTCCACGAGGCGCCGTCTGCGACCACCAAGTCGAGTCGACCTCTCGGGGAGTCGGCCGGCACCACAACCTCGTACCGTCGTACTTCGTCGCCGCCCTGGTGACGGCGCAACCGAACCATGACGCCAAGGCGATCTCCTGGACGAACCATGGTGCGCTCGGGGACCGCCTCAATCACCTCGGCCTGCTCGATGCGTTCCGCGGTGTGGAGGGTGATGCGCACCGACGCGATCTCGGGTACCGCCACCGGCGCCCCCTCGAGGTAGGCCAGCAGCATGGTCGACACACCCGCGGCCAACGCGGGCGCATCGGGTGTGGCGAAGGTCTCCTCGATGGCCACAGTGGTCGCGTCGGCCAGAGTGGCCTCGGCGTGGACCGTGAGAGTCTGCTCGCCGAACTGGCGGCCGCGGGCGAAGTGGCTCACCTGGGTCAGGTAGCCCGCGAGCAGTGGCAGCAGGATGGGATGGCGCACGCAATCGAAGTGGTAGCTCCGGTCGTCCACCGACACCTGGATCGGCACTGGCGCCACGGTCTCGCCGAGCTTCCCCCACACCCCGTGCAGGCGGTCGACCCTGAAGGCGCCAATGGGCTCGCCGACGCTGTAGAACTTGAACGACGACATCTGACTCGGGAGCACGGTGATGACGCGGGCACGGGCGAGGGTCATCGGAAACGCGCCGCCGCCGAGGAACGGGTGGCCGAACGCCCAGAACTGATCCCCCTCGACCTCGGTGACCGTGCCTCCCACGGTCAGGGTGACGTCCCCAGAGGCCATGATCCCGGCGACCATCGCGCCCGGCTCCAGCGGACCTGTGTCCACGGCCTTCCGTTCGGAGGCACCCGCGCCGCCCGCCGAGAGCAGACCGAGCCGTTCCCAGGCCTGCGCCATCCACCCCGAGGGAAGACCCATGCCGCCCGTCGACAGCGCAAGCGGCAGGCCGCGGATGCCTGCGGCCGGACTCGGCGCGAGCCAGTCGAGCATCGCCTGGCCGAGCGTCCCGTCTGCCATCGCACGCACCATCGACTCGACCGGCGGGCGGGAACCTCCAGCCTCGGGCAGCGAGGGTCCCGAGGTCCCGAGCTCGCGCATGCGGTCGAAGGGCGTGACGCCCCCGATCGGGTCCTTCGAGAACGGCCAACCGAATGCCAGCGCTCCGAGCAGGCGGCCGTTGACGTAGACCGGTGAGCCGCTCATGCCCGCGATGATGCCGGTGCGCTCGAAGCGCTCGTCGTCGAGCCGCACAAGCACCATCTCGCCTTCAGGAGTGGCGCCGCCGAGCGTGCCGAGGACCGTCACCGGCACCTCGACCATCTCCCCGCCTTCCATCTCGGTGCGGCACATGCCCTGTGCGCCGGGTGGAACCTCGGCCGGAGTGATCGTGGGGCGCACCGGGGAAGCGACGCCCGCGGAGGTCGCAACGAGGCACACGAAGATTACGAGAAGCCGTTTCATGCCACCGCCATTCTAGCCTGCACTTCTCACGGCCTCCGTTGACGCGTGCTTCCCTTCTTTCATACAATGGATGGTCTGGTGAGCGTCATGTCTGAAGCGGTGCTGCCCCACCCTTCCATGGTGGAGCGACTGGTCGCCTTGGCGCGGCGGCTGCGGGCGTTGAAGCGACCGAGCGAGTCCGCCGAACTGCTCGAGATCGCGGCCGCGCTCTCGCCCCACGGTGCGGCCTTGCGCGAGGAGGCCCTCAAGGTCCGGGAAGAGAACGGGCTCGAGGACTTCGACCGCGAGTTCAAGCGCCGCAACCTGGAAGCGTCTCACGCCCTCGGCATGGCCCACATCTACGACTCCTCGGGCAACGTCTCCCGCGCGGTCGAGATGATCGACCTCGCCAAGCTCCGCACACCGTTCAACTATCTCGCCTACGCTGCCAGCGGATACCTGCACATGCGTCGCGGCGAGCCGGTCACGGCGCTCCAGGAGTTCTCCCAGGCACGCCGCCTGAACCCGCTCGACTACAAGCTCGCCGTCGAGTGCTCCCGGGCGGCCCTCGAGACCGAGAGCTACACGGCGGCACTCGAGCACGCGATCGACGCCATGCTGCTGGCGCAGTGGCGCACCGAACGTGAGCAGGAGCAGGAGCGTCGGCGGGTCGACACCCTGGCGCGGCTCTGCGATCGCTCACACCAGGAGGTCGACCTGCTGGTTCGCCGGCGAGCTTCGGCGCTGCAGAAGGCGTGCGATCACGTCGCCCTGACCCACGCCCGCCTGTTCTCTGGCGCCCGCGCGCGCTCGCCTCGGGGGGCTGATGTCCAGGCGGCCAGGGCTCAGGACAACCTCATCCAGCGCGCCTCCGAGCTCCGCGCCATGGGTCTGTTCCGCCACTTCCCGGATGATCAGCTGATCGCCCTCGCCCGGCTGATGCAGCCGATCGCCTTCGAGCACGCGGAGGTCCTCTTCCGGGAGGAGGAACGAACCGCCGATCTCTTCCTGGTCCGGCGCGGCACGGTGCACATCACGCGCCGGACGCCGGTTGGAACGCAGGTGCTCACGACCCTCGGTTTCGGGTCGATGTTCGGCGAAGTGTCCTTCCTCGATCGCGAGCCGCGTTCGGCCACCGCTTTCGGTGTCGGCAGCGGCGCTCTTTACGTGCTTCTCGAGAAGGACCTCATGGCGGCGGTCCGAGACGATTCGGAGCTCGCGGTGTGCCTGCTGTGGAGCTTCTGGCACACCCTGGCGGACAAGGTGAGATCGGCCAACTCCCAGATGAGTGAGCTGCTCAGTGTGCCGACCGAGGGCGATGGACCGCGGCCGACCGGCGAGCGCCACGGTGGCCAGCGGCTGAGCCTTCCTCAGGCGACCAAGCTGAGCATCCTGCGCGAGCAGGGACTCTCGGCTCAGGAGCTGCGCCTGCTCGCCACGTACTCGGTTGAGGAGGGTTTCGCTGCCAACACCCTGATCTTCGCCGAAGGCGAGCCCGGTGACAGCCTCTACATCGTCGTCGACGGCGCGGTGCGCATCTCGCGCATGGTCCCCGGAATGGGCGAGGAGTGCCTGGCGATCCTCAGCCGCGGTGAGGTCTTCGGAGAGATGGCCCTGATCGATGACCAACCCCGCTCCGCGGACGCCCGCGCGCACACCGGTGGCTGCACGGTGTTTTCGGTCGACCGCTCGCTGCTCGAGGAGGTCCTGTCGATGGACCCCGGTGCCTCCGGTCAGTTTCTCGGCCTGCTCTGCCGACTGCTGTGCCGGCGACTGCGGGCGATGAACGAGCGCTTGGTCGCGTGGCGGGTGATGGCCTCCCACGAGTGACGGACCGCCGTCCGCACCGAGACCGACCCCCTCGACGGGGCCATGCGGCGCGCGCTGCTAGGGCACCGTGAGCTGGGTGCTCGAGTACGACGCCTGGCGGGTCACCTGATCCATGATCGCCACCGTGACTCGGAAGCTGCCGTTTTCCATCAGCAACTGGAGATCGAAGCCGTAGTTCTTCGAGCGCGCAAGATCGTAGTCCTTCGCCGGCACCCGAATCTCGTGCTCCTGACGCTGAAGGTCCGACTGCTTTCCGCCCTCGTCGCGCGCCGCGACGAACAGCACCACCCGGCCGACGTAGTCATCGTTCTCCGGAATCAACGCGATGCTCTCGAGCGGAACCGAGACGTGGACCGGCACTGTCGAGCGACCCTCCATCGCCGGCGAAGGGTCACCGGTGGTGACCTCGACCTTCATCGGATTCTCGTTCACGTCGACCATCAGCGACGTCATCACGCGGTCCTGGACCTGGGTCTCGAGCGACTTCTCGACGAAACGGCGACGATACCGCAGGTCGAGACCCTTCAGCTCGGGTTTATCGGCAAGCTCGACCTTGATGAAGTGCACCTTGTCGGCGCCGGTCGCGGCGACCGTGTAGCCGAGCGAGTAGTAGGTGAAGAGGTCCTCGCGCACCCGGTCGAGGCCGCCGGAGATGTTGTTGGTGTTGGTGATCGACAGCCCACCGGTCGCATCGGCCATGAACCGAAGGGAGTCCTGATAGTTGTTGGTCTCCATTGCCGTTGCCATCACGTCGCCCGCGTAGCGGTCCTCGGCCGACATGCCACCTCCAACCTGAAGGCCGGCCGCGTCAATGGTGTAGAAGCTCACGTTCTGGCCGTTGGCGGCCGAAACCAGTGAGTCGAACA
>CAZQYU010000113.1:0-9140 GCA_964597585.1 uncultured Thermoanaerobaculia bacterium | reverse complement strand
CCGTGGTGCCGCCGTGGCTGCTGGTCGAGTACTCCACCCTGTCCATGAACTGCCGTATATAGAAGATGCCACGCCCGCTCGGGCGGAGCAGGTTTTCAGGATCGGTCGGGTCCGGGATCGACGCCGGGTCGAAGCCTTCGCCCTGGTCGCTGACCATGATGGTGAAAGTATCGCCGGCCAGACGGTATTCCACCTCGATCGGGAGAGCCAGATTCTGGCGGTTGCCGTGTAGGATCGCGTTGGCGAGCGCCTCGCGCAGTGCGGTGACCAGCCAGTACCGATCCTCCCGCGCGCACCCGGACGCAGCACAGGTCTCAACCAGAGCACGCTCCGCCACCTCGATGCTGTCAAAGCGGCTGGCAAGGACCAGTACGGCGTGGGCGTCTGCGGCCTGTGGCATGGCCCGCGAAGAGTACCCCACGGACCACCCGGGCGGCAACTCGGTTCGGCCGGGCTCAGTCGTAGTCCGGGCCGTCGTCGTCGTGGTCGTCCCCCGCGGGCTCGACCATCTTGAGCACCCACTCGTGGAAGGCCAGCTCCGCCGCGTCGACCGGGAGTGCGAGGATCTCGGGCAGCTCGTAGGAATGGAGCTCGCGGATCGCCTCCGAAACCCGATCAAAGAGCCGCCGCGGCGTCTTGACCACCAGCAGGTACTCGGTGTCCTCGCACACTTTACCCTTCCAGCGGTAGATCGAGCGCAGGCAGGGCACGATGTTGATGCAGGTGGCGAGCCGCCGGGCGATGAGCTCCTCGGAGATCTCGACTGCCTGCTGCTCGGTGCCGACCGAGGTGAGGACGAGGCAGATCGACTCGAGCTCGCTCATGATCGCACGCTAGCGAAATCCCGGTTCCGAGTCAAGAAAGCCACGGCACCTCGGGGTGGGGCGATGGTTCAGTATCTCCGCAGAAGGCCGACGACGACACCTTGGACCAGAACACGGTCGGCGGCGACCACGATCGGGGCCATGGCGGCGTTCGCCGGCTCCAGCCGAACTGTGGCGCGATCGGGTCGGGAGAAGCGTTTGAGCGTCGTCTCCGTGCGGTCGACCAGTGCGACCACGACCTCGCCCTCGTCCGCATGGTTTCGGCGCTGCACCACGACGAGGTCGCCGTCGTGGATTCCGTCCTCGACCATCGAGTCGCCGCGGACCTTGAGCACGTAGTGCTCGCCCCCGCGCAGCATGTCGGGGGGAACGGCGACCGTGTCGTCGCCCTCCCAGGACTCGATCGGAGAACCGGCGGCTACCGTGCCCAGCAACGGCAATTGCGGAGCGGCGCCAATGTACTCGTCGGACAGCTCCAGCCCCCGCTTCTGATGCTTGGTCTTGTTGAGCAGACCCTTGTCGACGAGCAGCGCGACGTGCTTCTGCGCGCTGGCTGTCGAAGAGAATCCGAAGTGCTCGGAGATCTCGCGCAGGGTCGGCGCGACGCCGCGGCTTGCCACGACACCTTGGATGTAGTCGAGGACCTCGCGCTGACGATCGGTCAGAAAGGTCATCGTTCACCCCCCGGGTCTCGATCGCTGACCACGATCGCCACATTAGGTGAACATCAGGCGTACGTCAAGGCGGGCCCGAGCGCGAGGCTCTCGATGACCAAGGCGGGAAATGGTCGGGGCGAGTGGATTTGAACCACCGACCTCACGGTCCCGAACCGTGCGCTCTGCCAGGCTGAGCTACGCCCCGATCCGACAAGGGCGGCCATTCTAGATCAGGGTCTGGAGGTTGGCAAGGCCCGCGATGCGCGGGTCAGATGAAACGCGTGATGAGAATGATGACGATGAAGATCGGACACACCACCGCGATGAAGACCCACCACATCGGGGCGAGCCTGCGGAACACTGGTGCGGTCAGAGCGATCTCCTCCGTGGCACGCCGCCGGCCCCACACGAACGTGGCGAAGAGGCACAGCAGCAGGGCCCCGAGAGGCAGCGAGAGGTTCACCCAGAGGAAGTCCATCAGGCTGAAGAACCCGGCCTGTCCGAGGATTCGCGCCGACGCCAGCGGCTCTGCGCCGACCCACGCGAGGGCCGATGGAATGCCAACCGCCAGCGTGATCCCGCCGGCCGTCCACACCGTGCGCGTGCGCGGCCAGCCGAGCTCATCGATGAAGTAGGCCGCCACCACCTCGAGCAGCGACACGGTGGAGGTCAGGGCCGCAACCCCGAGCAGGAAGAAGAACACCGCGCCAACCAGATCGCCCCCGGGCGTCATGCGGGCGAAGACCTCGGGTAGAACCTGGAAGATGAGGGTCGGCCCTGCACCAGGCTCCTGTCCGAGGGCGAACACGGCGGGAAAGATCATGAACCCGGCAAGAACCGCGATCAGCGTGTCGGCGAACACCACGGCAAGGCCGCAGGTGAGGAGATTCTGCCGTTTGGAGAGGTAGGAGCCATAGGTGAGCATGGCGCCCATGCCCAGCGAGAGCGAGAAGAACGCCTGCGCCATCGCCTCGAGCACCACCTTCCAGCCAATCTTGGAGAAGTCGGGGTGGATCAGCCAGCGAACACCGGCCCCGGACCCCGGCAGCAACAGGCCTCGGATGATGATGGCGACCATCATGACAAGCAACAGCGGCATCAGGATCTTGGCCCAGCGCTCGATGCCACGCTGCACGCCGCCGACGACCACCAGCACGGTGAGGATCAGGAAGAGCGCGAAGAACACCATCGAGTCCCACGCGCCGAAGCCGGTGAAGAGCACCCGGCCGGTGATCACACGTTGGCTGTAGTCGATGAAGACCGCGAGCACCTCGCCGGCGATCACGGCGTAGAACGAGAGGATGCCGACCCCTGTGGCCACGGCGAGGTAGCCCACGAGCTGCCACGGCCCACGCGGTCGCAACGACCGGATCGCCCCAACGGGGTTCTTCTGGGTTGCGCGGCCGAGGGCGATCTCGAGCAGCATCACCGGCAGGCCGAGCGCGAGCACGCAGACCAGGTAGACGAGAACGAAGGCGCCGCCGCCGTTCTCGCCGGCGGAGTACGGGAATCGCCAGATGTTGCCGAGCCCGATCGCCGAGCCGGCTGCGGCAAGGATGAAGCCGAGCTGGGAGCTCCACTGACCTCGGTCGGGGGCGGGGCCGGTCACGCATTCCTCCGTGCGCTCGGACACCGGTGATCGACCGGCCCGCACACTCGAGGTGCCGCGCCGGCATGGCGTCCGAGGGTGCTGATGGCGCCACGCTAGCCGTCGCGGGAGGGGTTGTCAAACTCTCAGAATCAAAGACCGCGGCAGGGCGACCCTGCCGCGGCCGGAGAGCTTGCGCGGTTCCCTTGGTCAGGCGCCGGCCACGGCGATCCTGGTCTCGGCGAGACGCAGGCGCGAGGTGAGCTCGTCAATCTGCTCCGCACTGGCTACCTTCATTGCACTCTGGATCTCGTCCCGCTCGCGGCGGGCGGTCTCGACATCGACGTCCTTGGGCCACTCGGCGAGATCAGCGAGGACCGTCACGCGATCCGGCATGACCTCGGCGAAGCCCCCCTGAACGACCATAATCTCCACGCCCTTGGCGGTACGGTAGCGCAGCTCGCCGGTCGCGAGCGAGGTCAGCAGCGGGGTGTGGCCTGGCAGGACACCAAGCTCGCCAAGGGATCCCGGCATTTCGACCGTGGCCACCTCGGCCTCGACCATCACCCGCTGCGGGGTGACGACCTCGAGGCGCAGGGTTTCGTTCATTTCAATCCTCCGCCTTCATCCGTTCCGCCTTTTCGATCGCCTCCTCGACAGCACCGACGTACAGGAAGGCCTGCTCAGGGAGGTGGTCGAGCTCGCCGCTGCACAGCATCTTGAAGCCCCTCACCGTGTCCTCGATCTTGACGTAGCGGCCCTTGAAGCCGGTGAACTGCTCGGCGACGTGGAACGGCTGCGAGAGGAAGCGTTGGATCTTGCGCGCCCTGCCGACAGTGAGCTTGTCGTCCTCGGAAAGCTCGTCGATGCCGAGGATCGCGATGATGTCCTGGAGGTCCTTGTAGCGCTGGAGGATCCGCTGGACCTCGCGGGCCACCATGTAGTGCTCCTCACCGACCACGGCGGGGTCGAGAATGCGCGAGGTCGACGCCAGAGGGTCGACCGCGGGGTAAATGCCGAGCTCGGAGATCTGGCGCGACAGCACGCTGGTGGCGTCGAGGTGGGCGAAGGCCGCCGCCGGCGCCGGGTCGGTGAGGTCGTCGGCGGGCACGTAGATCGCCTGCACGGAGGTCACCGAGCCCTTCTTGGTCGAGGTGATGCGCTCCTGGAGCTCGCCCATCTCGGTCGCGAGGTTGGGCTGGTAGCCGACTGCCGACGGCATGCGGCCGAGCAGCGCGGAGACCTCGGAGCCCGCCTGGGTGAAGCGGAAGATGTTGTCGATGAACAGGAGCACGTCCTGGCCCTCGCTGTCGCGGAAGTACTCGGCGACGGTGAGGCCGGTGAGGCCGACACGCAGACGCGCACCCGGCGGCTCGGTCATCTGGCCGTAGATCAGGGCGGCCTTGGACTTCTTCCAGTCGGTCGGGTCGATGACCCCAGACTCCTGCATCTCCAGCCACAGGTCGTTGCCCTCGCGGGTGCGCTCTCCGACGCCGGAGAACACCGAGAAGCCGCCGTGCTGGAGGGCGACGTTGTTGATCAGCTCCATGATGATGACGGTCTTGCCGACACCCGCGCCGCCGAACAACCCGGTCTTGCCGCCCTTGGTGTAGGGTTCGAGGAGGTCAACGACCTTGATTCCGGTCTCGAACATCTCGACCGAGGTCGACTGCTCCTCCAGGCTGGGAGCGGGGCGATGGATCGGCAGGCGCTGCTCGGCCTCCACTGGACCGTGTCCATCGACCGGCTCGCCGATCACGTTGAGCACGCGGCCTAGCGTTGTGCGGCCCACCGGCACGCTGATCGGGCCGGCCAGATCGACCGCTCGCATTCCGCGCACCATGCCGTCGGTTGCCTTCATGGCGACGCAGCGTGCACGGCCCTCGCCGAGGTGTTGGGCGACCTCGGTGACGACGTCGATGGGGACGGCGCCCTTGTCGCCGTCGTCGACGATCCGCACCGCGTTGAAGATCGGGGGCAGGTGCTCGTCGGGGAACTGAACGTCCACCACCGGACCGATCACCTGGACGACGCGGCCTTCTACCTGCTGGCTCATCCTGCTCGACTCCCTAATCTCCCAGCGCCTGGGCGCCGGACACGATTTCGATGAGTTCCTTGGTGATCGCCGCCTGGCGGGTACGGTTGTACAGCATCGTCAGGCTTTCGATCATCTCTTTCGCGTTCTTGGTGGCGGCGTCCATCGCCGTCATGCGGGCCGCCTGCTCGGCGGCCGCGGAGTCATAGAGGCTGCGCTGGACCTGGGTCTGGACATGGCGAGGGAGCAGCTCGGCGAGAAGGGTCCCAGCGTCCGGCTCGTAAAGGAAGTCGACCCTTGCTTCGTCGACCAGCTCCGCCTCCGGCGGGTCGATGGGGAGCAGACGCTGGAGAGTGAACTCGTGACGGATCAGGCTCGCGAAGCGGTTGTAGCACAGCCACACCTCGCCCACCTGATCCGAGGTGAACTCCTCGATGAACAGGTTGCCCAGCCGGCGACCTTCGCCGCCCTCGAGCGAGGACATCGTCTCGCGCTCCTCGTGGGCGATCGTCCACTGCCGTCGCCGGAAGTAGTCCGACGCCTTGCGACCGATCGTGACCACCTCGGCGTCGCCCCAACGCTCACCGCGCAGCTCGCGCTCGGCGGCGCGCAGCAGGTTGGCGTTGAAGGAGCCGCACAGGCCCTTGTCCGAGGAGATCACCACCAGCCAGACGCGCTCGGACTGTGGCCGCTCGAGCAAGGGGTGGCTGTGCTCGGTGCGGGCGGCGACGTCGGCGAGCACCTGCGCGAGACGGTCGGCGTACGGCCTCGCCTGCGTGATGCGCGCCTGGGCTCGGCGCAGCTTCGCGGCCGCGACCATTTTCATCGCCTTGGTGATCTGCTGGGTACCCTTGACCGAGCGGATCCGCCGGCGCAGGTCTCTCGTGCTAGGCACGTCCGGCCTCCGGGTTTTCCTTCAGGAAGCGCTCCACGGCCTCGCTGATCAGTCCGCCGAGCTCCGCGGCCGTGTCGTCGTCGATCTTGCCGGTCGACAGGATGCGCTCGAGCGTCGCGGCGCCGTTTTCGCGGACATGGCGGTGGAGGAAGGCCTCGAAGACGCGCACCGCGGAAACCTTCAGCGTGTCGAAGAAACCCTTGGTGCCCGCATAGATGGAGACGATCTGGAGCTCGACTGGCAAGGGCTGGTACTGACCCTGCTTGAGCATTTCGAGCAGGCGCTCACCGCGGGCGAGCTGACGCTGAGTGGCCTTGTCGAGGTCGGAGCCGAACTGGGCGAATGCGGCGAGCTCGCGGAACTGGGCGAGGTCGAGGCGGAGCGAGCCCGCGATCGACTTCATCGCCTTGATCTGGGCGTTGCCGCCGACGCGGCTGACCGAGAGGCCGACATTCACCGCCGGCCGTTGGCCGGCGAAGAAGAGGTCGCCCTCGAGGTAGATCTGGCCGTCAGTGATCGAGATGACATTGGTCGGAATGTAGGCCGAGACGTCGCCCATCTGGGTCTCGATCACCGGCAACGAAGTCAGGGACCCGCCGCCGAGCGCGTCGTTGAGCTTGGCGGCCCGCTCCAGGAGCCGGGAGTGGAGGTAGAAGACGTCGCCGGGGTAGGCCTCTCGCCCCGGTGGACGACGCAGTAGGAGCGAGATCTCGCGGTAAGCCTGGGCATGCTTGGTGAGGTCGTCGTAGAACGTGATCGCGTGCTGGCGGTTGTACATGAAGTACTCGCCGATGGCGGCGCCGGCGTACGGCGCGAGGTACTGCATGGGGGCCGGGTCGGACGCGGTCGCCGACACCACCACGGTGTGGTCCATGGCGCCATGGCGGTCGAGGATCGCGATCACCTGGGCGACGGTCGACCTCTTCTGCCCGACCGCGACGTAGATGCAGATGTTGCCGGTGCCCTTCTGGTTGATGATCGTGTCGATGATGACCGCAGTCTTGCCGGTCTGACGGTCACCGATGATCAGCTCGCGCTGGCCGCGGCCGATCGGGATCATGGCGTCGATCGCCTTGATCCCGGTCTGCATCGGCTCCTTCACCGGTTGGCGATCGACGACGCCGGGCGCGGTGCGCTCGAGCGGATAGCGCTCGGTCGAGGCCACCGGGCCCTTGCCGTCGAGCGGGCGGCCGAGCGGGTCGACCACGCGACCGACGAGCTCGGGGCCAACTGGAACGTCCAGGATCCGGCGCGTCCGCTGGACCTCGTCGCCCTCGGCGATGAGGTGGACCTCACCCATCAGCACCACGCCGACGTTGTCCTCCTCGAGGTTGAGCGCAAGGCCGTACACGTCGTGCGGGAGCTTGAGCAACTCGCCGGCCATGACGTCGTCGAGGCCGTAGACCCGTGCGATACCGTCGCCGACCGAAATGACCGTCCCGACCTCGGTCATGTCAATCGTGGTCTCGTGTCCTTCGATCTGGCGGCGGATGATGTCCGCGATCTCGGCGGCTTTGATCTGCATGGTCTCCCTACCCCTGTTCTGCACCGGCCTGGCGGCGCAGCTGATCGATCTGACCCACCAGCGAACCGTCGAAAACCTTCGAGCCGACCTGCACCCGGAAGCCGGCGAGCAGCTCGGGCCTGGCCATGAACTCCGGGACCACGTCGGCGTGGACCACTCCCTCGAGCACCGAGATCAGCTTCTTCTGCTGGCCGGCGGCGAGCGGGATCGGCGTTTCCACCCGTGCGCGGACCCGGCCCATGCTGCGGTCGACCACCTCACGGTAGGCAGCGACGACCTCGGGCAGCTGCTCGAGCCGGTAGTGCCGCTGCAGCACGTGCAGGAAACGGCGCGTGGTCCCGACGATCCCGAGCCCGTCCATGATCTCGTCGAGGATCGCTGTCTTGGTTTCCGGGTTAACCGTCGGCGTCACCATGACTCGGTTCAGCTCGGGCACCGCGTGCAGCGCCTCGACCATTGCGGCGAGCTCGCCGGCGCTGCGTTCGACGACCTCGGCTCCCTCGCCGCCGAGCACGGAAAAGAAGGCGCGGGCGTACGGCATGGCGCGGAATCGTGCCATCTCAGTCCTCCGCCTGGAAGCTGGCGAGGGCGTCGACGCTGCGCTCGAGCAGGCGGGCGCGGTCCGCTTCCGTGAGCTCGCGCGTCAGGAGGTCGCGGGCGATGTTGGCGGTCAGCTCGGCGGCCTCCGCCGCGAGCATCTGTCGGGTCTCGGCGGCGCGTCGCTCGATTTCGTCCTGGACCCTCGCCACGAACCGCTCGGCCTCAACCTGTGCCGATTCGGTGATGCGCTCGGCCTCGGCCGCCCCCTCGCGTTCGGCGCGCGCTCGAATCTCGGCAACCTCCTTCTCGACCGCATCCAACCGCTCGACAACCTGAGATCGCAGGGTCTCCGCCTCGCGGAGCTTGTCCTGGGCCTCGCGCAGCTCGCGAGCGATGTCGGCTCGCCGGGTCTGGAGGAAGGCCCCCAGCGGTCGGCCGACGAAGCGGTAAAGGAAGTAGAGGAAGGCTGCGAGATTGAGGGTCATCCAGATCGGGTCGGGAATCCCCAGATGGCTGCTCCCCTCGGCGGCGAATGCGACCGCGGGGGCGGCGACGATGGCGGCGCCAGCGACGGCTGCACGGCGGTTCACGACGCCAACTCCCTTCCGACCAAGCGCTCAGCGAACGAGTGACCGAGGGCGATGACCCGCGTGCGCAGATCCTCTCGGGCCGCAGCTGCGTCTCGGTCGATCCCACGCAGCGCGTCGTCGAGCCGCTGGTCGGCGTCGGCGCGGGCGGCGTCGAGGAGCTTCTGGCGCTCGCCCTGCGCCTGTTGGCGGCGCTCCGCCCGCAGCCGAGCGGCCTGGCGGGCGGCCTCCTCAAGCTCGGCTTCCAGGCGTGCGGTGGCGGAAAGGTAAGCTTCGTGCTTCCCAGCCCACTCGTGCTCGGCGCCGGCGATGCGGCCTTCTCGCTCCGCCATCACCCGGGTCAGCGGCCGGATGAGGAACCTCTGGACGAGCCAGAAGCTCACCCAGAAGCAGATCATAATCAGAATGAGCGACCAATTCGGTGGGGTCATCCGACCCTCCCAATGGAGCCCTCTCCTGCGGTGACTGCAGGGCGGCTCACGTTACCAAA
>CAZQYU010000112.1:0-9205 GCA_964597585.1 uncultured Thermoanaerobaculia bacterium | reverse complement strand
CGCGCTGCTCGAGGCGCCGCTCCAGCCCGACCAGCTCGAGTCGAAACTCGCGCGTTTCACGCTCGAACTCAGTCCGGGCGGCGAGCAGACGCTCGCGCCCCGCCATGTCGGCGTCCCGAAGGATGCGTTGGCTTTCGATCTCGGCCTGGGCGACGATTCGTCGTCCCTCGGTCTCGGCTCGGTCGAGGAGCTGGGTCCCGGCCTGGTGAGCCTTGCGCCACAACGTCCATGTCAGGAACGGTCCCAGCACCATCAGCAGCACGCCGATGGCGAGAATCAGGTTGTCCACGGTCCACCCCCTTGTCAAGGAGCGACCAGAACGACCGGCGTGTCGGGCTTCAGGCTCGCGTCAGCGAGAGGGGCTGGAAGGGGAGGTCCCCGCTTCGGCCGTGTGGGCTGGCCTATTTGAACCTGCGTTACCACAGGAGGGCGCCTGCCTCCTGCCCGTCTCCCACCGTGCGGCGGGCATCGGGGCGGGAAGACCCGGCAGCCCGTCAAATAGGTGTTGGTTCAACGATAGATTCACCCATCACCAACCGCGCAGGGACCTCCGCGTCCTATGGTACCTCCCCGGCGCCATCGGTGCCGAGGACCTTCTCCAGTTTCGTTACGAGACGTTCAGCCTGGTGTTCCAATTCGCGATGCCGGACATCCTGGTCCTTGTCCCGCTCTTGGAAGAGCTCGTCCGCAATGTTCAACGCCGTTAGCACGGCGATCTTCACCGTATCCACACTGGAGGTCCTGTCGGCGACCTCGCGCATCCTCGAGTCTACGAAGCGCGCCAGCTCTTGGAGCCGCGCCGCCTCGCCCTCGGCCCGGACACCGAGCTTCTGGCCGAAGATCTCGACGGTCGCACGCGAGGTCACTTGTTCTCCTCCTCGTCCAAGTAAGTATACCGCACGAGAAGAGGTAGAAGCTGTCGGTGGAAATCGGACGAGATCGAGAGGAACGCCGCCCGGGTCAGGCTCGATCAGCTGGCGTCGGGCGGCTCGAGGACGGCATCGAGGCTCTCCACCAGGTGCTCGAGACGTGCGGCGAGCTGTTCGCGCTGGCCCTCGTACTCGGCGGCGCGCTCGGCGGCTGCGGTGCTCTCGGCGAGGGACGCCTCGAGCTCGGCAACCCGCTTTTCGAGCGCGGAGACCTTCTTTCGCGCCGCGGCGTAGGCCTTGATGTGCTCGTCGAGGCGAGCCTCCAGCCGCTTCAGGGTCGACTCCAGCGCCATGGTCCTTCTCCTCCCGGTCCTCAGGCAAAGTCCACGCCGAGCCGCTCGGCGAGCTGCTGGCGCAGTGCGGCCTGCATGGTGTTGACCTCATCTTGGGTGAGCGAACGATCGGGATGACGGTACACGATGCGCAGGGTCGTGCGGACCCGTCCGGCGGGCAGACCCTCGCCCTCGAAGCGGGCCGTCAGCTCGAGCCGCTCGACCAGCTCGGCCGCTGCCTCGCGCGCGGTACGCTCGAGCTCGGAAAAGGCGAGCGCGCGGTCATGCTCGACGGTCACGTCGGCGCTGACCGCGGGGAACCGCGGCAGGGGCTGGTAGCTCGTCACACCGGGCTGGGCGGCTGCGCGCAGGTCGAGCTCCGCGACCCAAACCGGCTGGCGCAGGCCCCAGAGCTGCTGCAACCCGTCGGCGAGCCGGCCCGCGATACCGACCACCCGGCCGTCGGCACTGAGGATCTCGGCACCCTGCCCCGGTTCGAGCCATGGACCACCCCCTCGGCGCCACTCCGCCAGGGGCATGGGAATGCCCCCACAGACGGCCTCGACGACTCCCTTCAACGACGCAAAGCCGACCGGCTCGACACGCTGCCACGAGCCGTGGACGCCGGCCAAGGCGATCGCGAGCCGCTCAGCCTCGCCCGGGCGGTCGTCACGCTGCCAGAAGATCCGGCCCTCTTCGAACACTGCGACGCCGCTCTCGCCCTGGTTGAGCGCCTCGCGGACCCCGCCGAGCAGGCCGGGAAGGAGGCTTCGGCGCATCGTGCTCTGGGTGCGGGCAAGCGGGTTGACCAACGGCAACGGATCGCCGGGCTCCATCGCGGAGCCGGTAACGAGCGCATCGGACGCCTCGTCGATGAAGGCGTAGGTCACGACCTCGACCAGACCGACACAGACCGCTGCGTCCCGCGCGCGATCGACCAGGCCCCATCCGCCGCACCGCTCGCCGGGGGGTGTCGGGAGCACCGGCAGGACCGCCGGCACGGCGTCGTAGCCCACGTGGCGGATGACCTCCTCGTAGAGGTCGGCCGTGCGCTCCACATCGACCCGCCACGAGGGTACGGTGCAGGTGATCCGGTCGCCGGCGGCGTCGGGCGCGAAGCCGAGGCCGTCGAGGATCCATGCCACCTCCGCAGGCTCGTAGTCGAGCCCGGCGAAGCGCCCCAGCGCCGGCACTGAGAGCTCGATCTGCGCTGCGGCGCGCGGACGCGGATGGACGTCGATCCGCTCCGGCGCCACCCGGGCGCCGGTCAGCCGTGCGATCAGCGCGGCGGCCGCATCGCACGCCCACGCCGCCATCTCGGGATCGGCACCGCGCTCGAAGCGGTGGGAGGCCTCGGTGTGCATGCCGAGCGCGCGTGCGGTACGGCGCACGCCGGACGCCTCGAAGTGGGCGCTCTCCAAGACCACGTCGACGGTGCGTTCGGAGATCTCGGTGTTGGCGCCACCCATCACACCCGCGAGCCCGACCGCGCGCTCGCCGTCGGCGATAACCAGCATGTCGTCGGTGAGCGTCCGCTCGACGCCGTCGAGGGTCACCAGGCGCTCGCCCGGTCGCGCCCGGCGGACGATGATGCGCCGGCCGGCAAGGAGGTCGAGGTCGAACGCGTGAAGCGGCTGGCCGAGCTCGAGCAGGACCAGGTTGGTCGCATCGACCACCGCGTTGATCGGCCGCACGCCGCACCGCTCGAGGCGGGCCCTGAGCCACTGGGGCGACTGGACCATCCTGACGCCGCGCACGACCCGCGCGACGTAGCGCGAGCATCGCTCGGGATCATCGACCGCGACCGCGACCGAGGTCGACGCGGGATCGCCCGCCTCGACCATCTCGAAGGCGTGCGACCGGAGACCGATCCCGCACGCGACGGCGGCTTCGCGGGCAAGGCCGCGGTGGTTCATGGCGTCGGGACGATTGGTGGTCACGTCGACGTCCCACACCTCCGTGCCGGCGACCGGCTCGCGGACCTCGACGTTGAAGCCGCAGGCGGTCAAACGCTCGGCGAGGAGGTCGGGCTCGGGCTCGCCGTCGAGCTGCTCGTTCAGCCAGCCGAGGTCGAACCTCATGCGAACTGCCTCGCCAGTCTGGGGTCGCCGGTGAACATCAGGCGCAGATCCGGAATCCCGTGGCGCAGCAGCGCGACCCGGTCGAGGCCGATCCCGAACGCGAAGCCGGTGTATCGGTCGGGGTCGATCCCGACCTTCTCGAACACCCGCGGATCGACCATGCCGGAGCCGAGGATCTCGATCCAACCGGAGCGCGAACACATGCCGCAGCCGGCGCCCTGGCAGAATATGCAGGTGATGTCGACCTCGGCGGAGGGCTCGGTGAACGGGAAGTAGCTCGGCCGGAAGCGGACGCCGACACGGTCCGAGAACAGTGCACGGAGGAAGGTCTCCAGGGTTGCCTTGAGGTGCCCGAAGGTGATCCCCTCGTCGACCACCAATCCTTCGATCTGATGGAACATCGGCGAGTGGCGCAGGTCGGAGTCCCGCCGGTAGACGCGCCCGGGCACGATGATCCGGATCGGCGGCGAGCCGCGCCGCATGACCCGTGCCTGGACCGGCGAGGTGTGGGTCCTGAGCAGGTAACCGCCGGGAAGGTAAAAGGTGTCCTGGTCGTCGCGCGCGGCGTGGTCGGGCGGGATGTTGAGGGCCTCGAAGTTGTGCCAGTCGTCCTCGACCTCGGGACCGTCCTCGACCGAGTATCCCATGCGCAGGAAGATCGACTCGATCCTGCGCCGGACCAGGTGGACCGGGTGCTCGGCGCCGCGCGGCACCGCGGCGCCGGGCAGGGTGACGTCGAGCACGTCGGCGCCGGTCGACGCCCGCGCCGCCTGGGCCGCCTCGCGTGCCGCCTCGAGCCGCTCTTCGACCAGGCCCTTGAGCTCGTTGAGGGCCCGGCCGTAGTCCCGGCGCGCCTCGGCAGGCAACTCGCGCAGGGCGCCGGTCAGCTCGAGCAGCTGACCGGATCGGCGGCCGGCGTAGGCGACACGCACCCGCTCGACCGCGTCCGGGTCCGTCCCGGCCGCCTCCAGGTCGCGTACGAAGGCCCGTCGGACCTCGTCAATCCGGTCGGCGCCCACGGCGGTGCTCAGGCCTGGCCTGCCTGCTTGGCCATCTCGGTCAGCTCGGCGAAGGCCTGCGGATCACGCACCGCGAGGTCGGCGAGGACCTTGCGGTCGAGGTCGCAGCCCGCCGCCTTGAGGCCGCAGATGAAGCTGTTGTACGACAGGCCATTGAGCCGCGCGGCTGCGTTGATTCGAGTGATCCAGAGGGCGCGGAACTGGCGCTTCTTCTGCTTGCGGTCGCGGTAGGCGTAGACGAGCGACTTCTCGACCTGCTGCTTTGCGATCCGGTGCAGGCGCGACTTCGATCCGACGTACCCCTCGGCGCGCTTGAGAATCTTCTTACGACGGTCCTTGCGATTGGTTCCCCTCTTGACGCGCATGGCTCCTCCTCAGCCCCCGTAGGGCAGCATCCGCGCGAGCACCTTGGCGTCGGCGGGCGAGGCGATCGCGGAGGAACGCAGCTTGCGCTTCCGCTTGCGGCTCTTCTTGGACAGGATGTGGGAGTGGTAGGCGTGGTACCGCTTGAACTTGCCGGTGCCGGTGCGCCGGACCCGTTTGGCGGCCCCCCTGTGGCTCTTGAGCTTGGGCATGGCTCTCTCTCCTTGACTTCTCGCCGGGTCCCGCTACGCCTCGAGCGAGCGGTTCCGGACGGCGTTGACGATTCTCTCGACGGCGACGGCGAGGGGTTGGACGCCCTCGTCGCGCCGGTGGCGCAGGCGCAGGGACACGGTCCGCTGCTCCGCCTCGCGCGGGCCGACGACCACCAGGTAGGGCACCTTGAGGGTCTCGCCCTCGCGGATCTTGTATCCGAGCTTCTCGTTGCGCGTGTCCACCGAGGCGCGCACGCCGTCGCGGGCGAGCTCGGCGACGACCTCGGCGGCGTAGGCGGCCTCGCCGTCGGTGATCGCCAGCACCCGAGCCTGCTCGGGCGCGAGCCACGGCGGCAGGTCGCCGGCGAAGTGCTCGAGCATGACGCCGAAGAAACGCTCGAGCGAGCCGAGGACGGCGCGGTGGATCATCACCGGCCGCTTGGACGCGCCGTCGGAGTCGATGTAGCTGAGGTCGAAGCGCTCCGGCAGGTTGAAGTCGAGCTGGATGGTGGCGAGCTGCCAGTCGCGGCCGATGGCGTCGTGGACCACGAAGTCGATCTTGGGACCGTAGAAGGCGCCGTCACCCGGATTGACGGTATAGGAGACATCGCGGGCGGCGAGGCAGGCGGCGAGCACCGCCTCGGCGTGCTCCCAGATGGCGACGTCTCCGATCGCCTTCTCCGGCCGGGTGGAGAGGAAGATCTGGACGTCACTGAAGCCGAAGATCGCGTAGATCTCGAAGATGAGGTTGAACAGCGCGGTGACCTCGGCCTCGATCTGCTCGGGGGTGCAGAAGATGTGCGCGTCGTCCTGGCTGAAGGTCCGCACCCGGGTGAGGCCGGTGACGACGCCGGAGCGCTCATAGCGGTGTAGGCGGCCGAAGTCGGCGATCCGCCGCGGCAGGTCGCGATAGGAGTAGGCGGCGCTTCCGTAGAGCAGGCAGTGGGACGGGCAGTTCATCGGCTTGAGCGAGAAACCGCACTCGGCGACGCTCTCGAGGGCGTCGGCGAAGTACATGTTCTCGCGGTAGTTGTCCATGTGACCCGAGCGCCGCCACAGATCCACGTCGAAGACCTGCGGGGTGATCACCTCGTCGTAGCCGTAGCTGCGGTACTTCTCCCGCATCAGCTCGACCAGGGCGTTGTAGACGATCGTCCCACGCGGGTGGAAGAACGGGCTCGCGGGCGCCTCCGGGTGGAACGAGAACAGGTCGAGCTCGCGTCCGAGCCGCCGGTGGTCGCGGCGCCGGATCTCCTCGAGGCGCGCGAAGTAGGCGTCGAGCTCCTTCTGGTTGGCGAACGCGGTGCCGTAGATGCGTTGCAGCATCTCGTTGCGCTCGTCGCCCTTGAAGTAGGCGCCCGAGGCCTCGAGCAGGCGCACCGCGCCGATCTGTCCGGTGCGCTGGAGGTGCGGACCCCGGCACAGGTCGACGAAGTCGCCATGCCGATACAGCGAAATCGTCTCGCCTTCGGGGATGTCCTCCAGCCGGACCAGCTTGACGTCCTCGCCACGCTCCTGCATCACCTCTCGGACGTGCTCGCGGTCGGCCTCGACGCGCTCGAACGGCAGGTCTTCGGCGATGATCGCGCGCATCATCTCCTCGATGCGCTCGAAGTCCTCGGGCTTGAACGCACGCGGGAAGCGGAAGTCGTACTGGAACTTCTCGGAGTGGTCCTGGCGCCCGGCGTCGATCGGGGTGCCCGGCCACAGCCGCTTGACCGCGTCGGCGAGCACGTGCTCGGCCGAGTGGCGGATGACGTCGCCGGCCTCGGCATCACGGGTGGTGACGATCCGCAGCTCGGCATCGTGCTCGAGTCGGGTGCGCAGGTCGACCATGTGACCGTCGACGAGACCTGCGACCGTGTCACGGGCCAGCCGCGGTCCGATCGACTCGGCGACCTCGAGCACGGTGGTCCCGCTCGGGAAGACCTTGTGGCTTCCGTCCGGCAGGGTGACCTGGATGCTGTCCGACATGCTGGGCTCCATCAAACACGAAGGCCCGACCACGGGGGGTCGGGCCGGAAACGTGGTAGGCGCGATCGGACTCGAACCGATGACCTCATCCGTGTGAGGGATGCGCTCTAACCAACTGAGCTACGCGCCTTCGCGACATGCGCTCGAAATGGTAGGCGCGAGCGGACTCGAACCGCTGACCTCTACCGTGTCAAGGTAGCGCTCTAACCAATCTGAGCTACGCGCCTGTGGCTAACGACGGGTGGTCCCGTGGACGCTTCGGACCCGTCTTCGACCTTTTGAGTCTGACAAAGAACATCCCCGCAAGGGGAGGCGCAGCATAGCAGCGGCCTCAATCGACTGTCAACCGGAACGGAGCGTGGAGCTTGCGCCGCTCGATGTCGCCATCTTCCATGCTCTCCCCGCGGCTCCTCCGAGCGCCGCGTAGAGGGGGAGACCACGCCGTCGGGGAGCCGGAAAGTCGGCGACCCGCAGGTTGGCCTCTCGACCTGGCGTGAGGATGCGCCCAGCGCCTCACAAGGAGCGCCCGACCGGAGGAGCGCAGCTCATCCCAAGCAGCCGCCCGCAGGGCGGAGGAGCCCGGCCGGCTCTCGCCCCTCCGTCGCCGTCAAGGGCCCTTGCCATATGGGCTGCCGGGTTACGATAGGGGATGATGGACGATCTCCTCGTCACCGTCGCGCGCGCCCAGGGTGAGATCGAGGCCCAGCAGATCGTGGGCTTCCTCGAGGCGCACGACATCGCCGCCGTGCTGCGCGGCGAGGCGCTGCGCAAGACCCACGGGATGCTGCTCGACGGCCTCGGCTTCGTCGAGGTCCAGGTCGGTCCCGAGAACGCGGACGCCGCCCGCGACCTGCTCGACGCCGCGGCCCGCGGCGAGCTGCGCCTCGCGGACGACGAGATCGACTGAACCACAGAGGCACAGAGGCACAGAGACGCACCGAACAAGGCGCGATCAGGTCCGGTCGCGGCTCGTCTGAGCCGCGACCGGACCTGATCAAACTCCCTGTGTCTCTCTGTGTTTCTCTCTGTGTCTCCGTGGTAATCCGACTCTCTACCGTTCCCGGAGGCGGATGCCGAGCTCGGCGAGCTGGGCGTCATCGACCCCGGACGGCGCGTCGGTCATCAGACACGAGCCCGAGGTCGTCTTGGGGAAGGCGATGACGTCCCGAATCGAGTCCCGTCCCGCCATGAGCATCACCATCCGGTCGATGCCGAGGGCGATGCCGCCGTGGGGCGGTGCACCGTAACGGAAGGCCTCGAGCAGGAAGCCGAAGCGGGCCTCGGCCTCCGCTTCGCCGATGCCGAGCACGGCGAACATCCGGCGCTGCAGGGCGGGGTCGTGGATCCGGATCGAGCCGCCGCCGAGCTCGAGCCCGTCCATGACCACGTCGTAGGCCCGGGCGCGGACGCCGGCCGGATCGCCGTCGAGGAGAGCGACATCCTCGGGGCGCGGCGAAGTGAAGGGATGGTGCATGGCGTAGAAGCGGCCGTCCTCCGCGCTCCACTCCAAGAGCGGAAAGTCGGTCACCCAGAGGAAGTCGTGGCGATCCTCCGGGATCAGCCCTCGCTCCCGCGCGAGCGCCAGGCGCAGGGCGCCGAGCGCGGCAAGGACCACCTTCTCGGGTCCGCCGACTACGAGCAGAAGGTCACCGTTTCCGGCGCCGGCGGCGTCCAGAAAGCCTTCGACCCCGGCGTCGCCGAGGGCCTTCTTCGCCGGCGACGCCGGTCCCTCCGGGGTGCGCTTGAACCACAACACGCCGGCGGCTCCGAAGGGCCGCACGATGTCGTTGAGCGCGTCGAGCTGCTTGCGGCTGAGCTTCGCGCCGCCGGGCAGCACGAGCCCCTTGACGCGCCCGTTCGCGGCGGCCTCTTCGAGCACCCGGAAGCCACACCCCGGGCACAGCTGCCCGAGCTCGGCAAGCTCGAGGCCGAAACGGGTATCGGGACGGTCGCTGCCGAAGCGTTCCATCGCGTCGTGGTAGGTCAACCGCGGGAAGCACTCCGGAGGAGTGATGCCGACGAGGGGGAAGAGGCGCGCGAACAGCCCCTCGATCAGGCGATAGACGTCCTCCTCGACGATGAACGAGGCCTCGAGGTCGATCTGGGTGAACTCCGGCTGGCGGTCGGCCCGCAGGTCCTCGTCGCGAAAGCAGCGCGCGATCTGCAGGTAGCGCCCGATGCCTGCGACCTGGAGCAGCTGTTTGAACAGCTGCGGCGACTGGGGTAAGGCGTAGAACGACCCCTTGTGGACCCGCGACGGGACCAGGAAATCGCGCGCCCCCTCCGGGGTCGAACGTGTCAGGATCGGCGTCTCGACGTCGATGAAGCCCATCTCGTCGAAGTAGCGCCGCGCCT
>CAZQYU010000111.1:0-9336 GCA_964597585.1 uncultured Thermoanaerobaculia bacterium | reverse complement strand
AGGAGCGGGCGGGCGACAGAGCCCTCTTTCGCCCGCCCGCTCCTCCTCTCAGGGGCGGCTGTTGGAGGCAGCCGCCGGGACCTGCAAGAGCGCTCACCCGTCTTTGCGATGGCTTGGCGTCTTGGCGTCTTTGCGTTTCAACCTCCGGTTCTCGCGCCGTGCGAAACCTGGAGGCGATGATGTCTCGGCGAAGCTGATCCCGGGGGAAGCACAGCCGGAGACGCGAGGAGGCGTCCTCGCGGGAAGCTGCCGGACCGCCGCCGGCGTTGTTCAATCTGGAGGTGACAGTGCACGACCCGTTGCCGACCGTCATCGTGGAGACCGGCGCGAGCCCGGTCGACTTGGCGGCCGCCAAGGCGCTGGCGGACCGGGTGGCCGCGGAGCGGCTGGCTGACCCGGTGTGCCTGTCGTGGTTCGACCGCCTGCGCAACCGCGAGTCGCCCTCACACGTCAGCGAGTGCCACGGCGACTGCGAGGTCCCGGGCTCGGTCGAGTACGCGGTCAGCCGCGGCGCAACGCTCATGGTGGTGGTTGGCGCCCGGGACTACCTGTTCTGCTACCGGCCGCTGGGCGAGTTCGCCGATCGCTGAGGCGCCGAGCAACATCCGCCGCCGGCTCACGGTTCGAGTCGCGCAGCGAGGACCCTCTCGGTCAGCGCTCCTGCAGCACCGTAAGTAGCATGCGTGCCAGGGAGGCGATGTCGAACGGCTTCTGCAGATATCGGATGTGCGCGGGCAGCGTGCCGCCCTGTGAGGCGGTCTCTTCAGCGTAGCCTGACATAAGGACAACTCCGAGGCCCGGATGGATCTCGCGCAGGATCGACGCCAGCTCGAGGCCGTTCTTCCCCGGCAGTACATAGTCCGTCAGGAGAACGTCGAAGGGCTGCGGCGCCTGGAGATCGAGCGCGGCCTCGGCGCTCTCGACCGACTCGACCGTGTACCCGAGCATGTCCAGGATGTCGGCGAGCCCGGCCCGTGCCGCGGGCTCGTCCTCGACCACCAGGACGCGCTCGCCGTGTCCGGTTTCGAAGCTGTCCGCAGCCGGCCTGTTCTCGAGCTCGCCGGCGCGCTCGGCTGAGCTCGGGAGCGTGATACGGAAGGTGGTGCCGTCACCTGCCGTGCTGGTCACCTCGATGCGTCCGCCGTGGGTGGTCACGATGCCGTGGGCGACCGCGAGGCCGAGACCGGTACCCATCCTCTTGGTTGTGAAAAAGGGCTCAAACAGCCGGCGCTGCACCTCGTCGGTCATGCCGGCGCCGCTGTCCGCCACCTCCCACCACAGCGTGTCGGCCGACCGCCCGGCTCGCACCGCCAATGAGCCGCCGTCTGGCATGGCGTCGACGGCGTTGACCACCAGGTTCATGAGGACCTGCTGGAGCTGCCCCCGGTCGCCGTCCACCGGGAGCGGTTCGGACCCGAACTCCATCACCACGGGGATGTTCTCGGGGATCAGGCGCCGGAGCATCGGCGCCGCCTCGCTGAGCACCTGGCCGAGGTCGAGTGTCTCCCGGGTCGACACCTCCCGCCGCGCGAACAGCAGGAGCTGGCGGGTGAGGGCCGCGCCGCGCCGCACACTGTCCTCGAGTTCGGCCAGCTGACCCCCCGACTCGGTGGCCTCTCCGGCGCGCTGGCGCAGCACTCCCACTGTGGCCAGCATGGCCTGGAGGAGGTTGTTGAAGTCGTGCGCGACGCCGCCGGCGAGACGCCCCACGGCCTCCATCTTCTGCGCTTGGCGGAGCTGCTCCTCGGTGGTCTTGTGGGCGGTGATGTCGAACAGGTACGTGCGCACTCCGGTGAGCTTCCCGTGCTCGTCGAAGATCCCCACGATGTTGGCCACCACTTGGACGGGCGTGCCGTCCCGCCGTCGCAGCTCGAGCTCGAAGTTCTGAAGGCGCTTGTGCTCTCGCAGGAGCTTCAGCGTCCGTGCCCGGTCCTTTGGATCTGGGTAGAGCTCGGCCACCGTGGCCGACGCCGCGTCCCCAGCCGACGCATAGCCGAAGATCTCGGCAAACGCCGGGTTCGCCTCGAGGATCGTCCCGTCCGCGTTGGCCAGGAAGTCCGCCGTGAGGTCCTGCTCGAAAAAAGTCCGGTAGCGGTCCTCGCTGCCCTTGAGCGCCGCGTACAGCTTCGCATTGTTGAGGCTCACGCCGATTTCACTGGCCAGGGTCTCGAGCACGTGGACGTCCGACTCGTCGAAGGCGGCCGGCCGCGCCTCCTGCACATCCAGAACTGCGATGACCTCGTCGCCGACGCGGATCGGCACCGCAACCTCGGAGCGGGTGGCGACCTCCACGTCGAATCCGATGATGAAGCGCGGGTCGCAGAGCACGTCGTCGCAGACCACGGTCCGCGCGGCGGCCGCCGCCGCCCCGATCAGGCCCTCGCCGATCTTCTGGCGGAAGTCCGCTCCTGCGACGCACTCATAGGCGCCGGCGATCGCCTGGCGGCCCAGCTCCTGGGTCTCGGCATCCACCTGCAGCAGCATCACGTTGTGGTAGCCGAAGGTGTCGTGAATCTCGCGTACCGCGGCGAGCACCACGGAGTCGGGGTCCAGCTCGCTCGCGACCTGACGCGCGATCCGGTTGACGGCCGAAAGCTGCCGCAAACGCCGCAGCTCGGCCTCCGCCGCCCGTCGCTGGACGGTGACGTCGCGGACGACGGCCTGTACCATCTTCTCGCTGCCCATGGGCAGGGCGCTCAGCGACACCTCGACGAAGAACGCGCTGCCATCGCCGCGCGTGTGCTCCCACTCGAAGCGCTGCGGTGTCCCCGCCAGCGCCGCATCGACCAGACGCCTCGCCTTCGCCTGCGAGTCTTCGCCGTCGGGCTGCGTGGACGGGGAGACCTCCCACGGGGCCATGCCGACGAGCTCATTCAGACTCCGCCCATAAAGCTCGCACGCCTTGGGGTTGCACTCGGTGAAACGGAGGTCGCGGAGGATCAGTACCCCGTCGTTGGCGCCCTCGAAGAGTGCGTGGTAGCGGCGCTCCGACGTGCGCAGGGAGTGCTCGGCATACAGCCGCTCGGTGACGTCGCGGGCCCGGCCGCGTACGATCGGCGCGGCAACCCCCTCGGTACGGACGGTGTTGTCGTACTCCCAGTACCTTACTTTCCCGGCGCGCGTTACGAGCTCCATGATCCCGCGAGCCGAGCCCTCGCGGCCGAGCTCGCCAAGGTACGCCGGGAAGAGCGAGCGGCCGCGAGGCGACAGGAACTCGACGAGATTGCGGCCCAGCAGATCGGCGACCTCGTAGCCGACCGCCTGCGCCGCCGCCTTGTTCACCGTCAGGAGCACCCCCTCGAGGTCGTGGGTGCAGATGAGGTCGGTGCTGTGCTCGACGAGGTCGCGGTAGCGGTCCTCGCTCTCACGGAGGGCGTCTTCCATGCGGCGCCTCTCGGTCACGTCGCGGATCACCCCGACCAGCGCCAGCGGATTCCCGTGCTCGTCGCGAACGGTCGACGTGGACAGCGACACCAGGATCTGAGTGCCGTCCTTGCGAACGTTCCAGACCTCGCCGTGCCAGCCGGTGTCGAGCGTGACGTCCCTGATCTTCGCCAGCGGTTGCTGAACGTCATCGACCCGTAGCATGCCGATGTGCTGGCCGACCAGCTCCGCCTCGGTGTATCCGTAGAGCCGACAGAACGCGTCGTTGACGAACTGGATGCGGTCGTCCGCACTGGTCATGCATACGCCCTCGCCGACCGATCTCAGGGCGTGCGCCAGCAGCGCCAGCCGCTCCTGGGACTGCTTGCGGTCGGTGATGTCGGTGAGGGAGCCGACGACCGCAGTCGTGCGGCCGTTGCGCACCACCGGCTCCTCGCGCACTTCGACCCAGAAGCGCCTCCCCTTACGGCTCAGCAGCTCGAGCTCGTAGGTTGGCTGTCGCTGACCGGTGTCGATCGCCCGCTGGGTGAGCTCGAAGCCCAGCTCGTTGACCGGGTTGTCGGTCGAGAACTCCGTCCAACGGACCAGCGCATTCTCTGGCTCGCAGTCGAAGAACTCCCGCGACTGGGGGCTGACGTAGGTGAGCACGTGGTCCGGTCCGTGGACAAAGAAGAGGTCGCGGCTGTACTCGATGATGTCGCGGAAGCGGACGCCGACACCGCGGTGTGCTGCCAGGGAGAGCGGCGAGTCGTCGTGGCCCTGAGCAGCATCTCTTGCCGCGATCGCCGGCGTCGAGAGAACGAGGTCCGGGGCGAACGAGACCGCAGCCTCTGCCGCCTCCTCGGAGTCGTCGGCGACGCGGATCTCGACCGCACACTCCGCGCGCCTCAACGCGTCGATCACGACGTCGGCGACGCCGTGGGCATCGCCGAGGACGAGCACGCGGAGGGGATCAGCCACGCTCCACCTTGGGTTCCTTTGCCGCGCCACTGCGCCGCGGGACGCTGACCTGAGGAGATCGTACTCCTTCCGCAGGGCCCGCGCGATGATCGCGTGCCTGCGCGCCCTCGGCCAGGAAACTCTCGGCGCCTCTGGCCGTCATGGCTCGAGACGCAGGGCGATCCCTCGGGAGCTCGCGCTCCTCATGCGCGGCGGGTGCTCTATAGTGAGCTATGACAACACACGGGTTCGCGCTCTTCGAGACCGCCATCGGCCGTTGCGGCATCGCGTGGAGCGAGCGCGGCATCGCCGGAGTCCAGCTTCCCGAGACGCGGGATGCCGACACGCGCGCGCGGTTGGCGCGGCGGTTCCCGACCGCCGGCGAGAAGCCCCCACCGGTCGACGTTGAGCAGGCAATCGACGGCATCGTCGACCTGCTCTCCGGTGGGGCGAGCGATCTCTCCGGCGTCGTGCTCGACCTCGGCGGCGTGCCCGTGTTCGAGCGCCGCGTCTACCAGGTCCTCCGGACCATCCCCCCGGGTGAGGCGGTTTCATACGGCGAGATCGCGGCGCGGGTCGGAGATCCGGGAGCCGCCCGCGCTGTGGGCCGCGCCCTGGGTCGCAACCCGGTCCCGATCCTGGTGCCGTGCCATCGGGTGGTTGCGGCGGACGGCGGGCTCGGCGGTTTCTCGGCGAGCGGAGGCGCCACCACCAAGGCCCGCCTGCTCAGGATCGAGGAGGCGCACGGGACGGGCACCCGCAGGCTGTTCGAGGACGAGGACGACGAGGGGTGACGCTGAGCACGGGCCGGCCAGCCGACGGTCCGGACGGCGTCTTCGTCGTCCTCCTGCGCGGGATCAACGTCGGCGGCAGGAACGCGCTGCCGATGCGCGACCTCACGGCGATGTGTCTCGATGTCGGCTGCCGCGAGGTCCGAACGTACATCCAGAGCGGCAACGTCGTCTTCCGCGCCTCGCCGGAACTCGCTCGACGGATCCCCGAGGAGCTCCCCACGCTCATCGAAACGCGCACCCGACTCCGGGTTCCGGTCGTGCTGCGTTCCGCCACGGAGCTTGCCACGGTCACGCGCTCGAATCCGTTCATTCGAACGGGCGCCAACCCCGGCGCGCTCCACGTGATGTTCCTCGCCGACGGACCGGGCCCGGGGGCGGTGGCCGCGCTCGACCCCGAGAGGTCGCCGCCCGATCGCTTCGTGGTCGCGGAACGCGAGATCTACCTCCACTGTCCGAACGGCGTCGCTCGCTCCAAGCTCACCAACCAGTACTTTGATACCAGGCTCGGCACCGTGAGCACCTCCCGCAACTGGCGAACCGTGCTCAAGCTGGCGCAGATGGCTTCGGGGTGAGGTCGTCGACTGAGGTCCGGCCTCTTGCGCGGAATGGGCGACGGGTGCGATCGTCGGTGGCAGGGGAAAGATGAGCGACGAGGAGAGGAGTCCGGCACGGGCGGCGGGCGTCGAGAGGCGCGCGCCGACCTTTCTCGAAGCGGTCGCGCCGCTGGTCGCGATCGCCCTGCTCCTCAGTGTCGGCTACGGGTTCCTGAGGCTGCGGGCGGAGGTCCTGCTGATCGCGGCGGCGGCGGTCGCCGGCGTCATCGGCCGGCGCCTCGGCTACACCTACCGCGAGCTCGAGGCGGGGATCGTGGCCTCGATCGCCAAGGGAATGCCGGCGATGATGATCGTGATCGTCGTCGGAGCCCTGATCGGCTCCTGGATCGCCGCCGGGACCATCCCGATGCTGGTCGCGTACGGCCTCGAGTTGATCTCGCCGCGCTTCTTCCTAGTCACGACGTACCTCGTATGCTCGTTCATCTCGCTGGTGACCGGGACCTCCTACGGGACCGCGGGAACCCTGGGGGTGGCCTTCATCGGGATAGCCCACGGGCTCGGCATCCCCCTCGGGCAGGCCGCCGGCGCGATCGTCGCGGGCGCCTACTTCGGCGACAAGCTGTCGCCGTTTTCGGACACGACCAACCTGGCGCCGATCGCCGCCGGCTCGAACCTCTTCGACCACATCCGCCACATGCTGTGGACGACGACCCCCGCCTGGTTCCTCGGCCTCGCGGTCTACGCCGTCGCCGGGCTCGGCACCGGTGCGGGGTCAACGACCGGCCTCGATGCTGCCGCCATCCAGGCGGCCATCCGGGGCGCGTTCCGGTTCCATGTCGTGCTGCTGCTTCCGGCGGCCATCACCCTGTACGCCGCGATCCGCAAGCGGCCGGTGATTCCGGGCATGCTGCTCTCGTCGGGGGTTGCGGTGGTGCTCGCGATCGCGGTCCAGGGCGCGCGCTTGGTGCCGGCCGTCGCCTCCCTGGTGACCGGCTTCGAATCCGCGACCGGCAACCCGACCGTGGACACCCTGCTCACACGGGGCGGCATGGCGAGCATGATGGACGTGACCCTGATCGCCTTCGCGGCGTTCGCGTTCGGCGGTATCGTGCAGCACACCGGAATGCTCGACGTGCTGCTCGAGCGCCTGCTCCGCGTCGCCTCCACGACGGGTCGTCTGGTCGCAGCGACCGTCGTCGCGTGCATCGCGACGGCCGCCATGACCGGGAGCTCGTTCCTCTCGATCCTGATCCCGGGCGAGCTGTTCGCGCCCGCCTACCGGCGCCGTGGTCTCGCCGCCAAGAACTTGTCTCGAACCACCGAGGACAGCGGCACGGTGGTGATGCCCCTGATCCCGTGGAGCATCGCCGGGGTGTACATGGCCGGGACGCTCGGCGTCCCGACCCTGGAGTACGCGCCCTGGGCTGTGATGTGCTACACGGGGTTCCTGTTCGCGCTGCTGTACGGCTTCACCGGCATCGGGATCGCACCGCGCCGCAGCGACGACGAGACTCTGCCCGGGAGCTGAGGCGGCGACCTTCGGCCGCGAGGAGGAACGAGACGTGTTCACGCTGATCCAGGGTGGCGAGGTGTGGGGACCGGAGCCCCTCGGTGTGTCCGATGTGCTGCTCGCCGGCACCACGATCGCGGCCATCACCGAGCCTGGTGCGGTCGAGCTTGCGGGAGTGGCGGTCGAACGGCTCGACGCGCGCAGCTGCTCCGTGGTTCCCGGGCTCGTCGACAGCCACGTCCACATCCTCGGCGGGGGCGGCGAGGGCGGCCCAGCGACTCGCGCCCCGGAGCTCACGATCGAAGACCTCGTCGCCTGCGGCGTGACCTCCGTGATCGGCTGCCTCGGCACCGACGCCGTGACCCGCCACCTCGAGTCGCTGCTGGCGAAGGCTCGCGCACTCGAGGCGGAGGGGATCAGTACATGGATCTTCTCGGGGGCTTACCAGGTGCCGACCGTGACCCTGACCGGCAGCGTCCGCTCGGACTTGGTGGTGATCGACAAGGTGATCGGCGCCGGCGAGATCGCGATCTCGGACCACCGCTCCTCGCAGCCCACCTTCGACGAGATCGCGCGCCTTGCTGTCGAGTGCCGGGTAGGCGGGATGCTCGGCGGCAAGGCGGGCGTGCTCCACCTCCACCTCGGCGACGGCCCGCGCGGCCTCGAGCTGGTGCGTCGCCTGCTCGCCGAGACCGAGGTCCCTGCCACCCAGGTGGTGCCGACCCACTGCTGCCGGAACCCTCACTTGCTCGCGGAGGCTGTCGAGCACGTGCTCGCCGGCGGCTGCGCAGACTTCACCGCCGGCTTCGGGGACCATGGCGCCGAGGTGTCGGTAGTGGAGGCCGTGCGCCGCCTGCTCGCTGCGGGCGCCTCCCTCGAGCGGGTCACAGTGAGCTCCGACGCCGGGGGCAGCATCCCCGTCTTCGATGCCGCGGGGGAGCTCACCGGGCTCGACGTGGCGCGGCCGGACACGCTGCTCGCCGCGTTCCGCGCGCTCGTCCGCGAGGGCGTCGTCGACCTCGAGAGTGCCTGCCGCCTGTTCGCCGCAAACCCGGCCCGGATCTACCGGTTGCGCGGCAAGGGCCGGATCGAAGCCGGTGCGGACGCCGACCTCGTGGTGCTCGACGAGCAGCTCCTGCCTCGGGACGTCTTCGCGAGGGGGCGCCGGGTCGTCTCCGGCGGCGTCGTGACCGCGCGCAGCACGTTCGCGACTCGAGGAGAGGCAACGTAGCGGCGAGAGAACGGTCGGCCGTGCCTCAGCTCGACGCAGAAACCGGGGCGGGCAGCTCCCAGGTGTAGGGAACGAAGGTCCCGAGAACACTGGCGCGGTTGTAGGCTAATTCGGCGCCCGGGACCTCGAGCACGGCAGAGCCGTCTGCCCGCCGCTCGAAGCGGATCGTGCCGCCGGTGAAGGGGTCGGGCGTCGAGGCTTGTGGCCAGCGGGCGAGGGTCTCCGGGTAGCGGCCCGTCGAGAGGCCCTCGAGCCTGACCGAGATCGCGAGGCGCTCGAGCCGTCGCAGGGAGAGGATGCTCTGGGTGCGGAGCAGGGAGACGGCCAGCATGTCGGCCATCGAGATGTTCTGCGTGTCGGCCTTCCGGCTCTCGAGACCCTCAATCAGCATTGCGTCGGAGCCGACAGGCTCGTTCGCGAGACGGACGGCCTCGAGGACGATGTCCAGCGGCTCATCGCGGCCCGTCACCGTCGCCACCACGTCGCCGAAGACGTCGTTGAAGCTCAGGCTTCCGGTCTTGAAGCCGGTCGCCATCCCGCCGAGCGAGCGCTTCCAGGCGGGTATCAGGTCAACATCGGGGAGGCGCGCGGCGAGACCGTCCAGCGCCTCCCGCTGGGTCGACGGCGCTTGCACCGCGGTCAGGACGACGTCCGCCGCCATCCGGTCGACCGCCAGGCCAACCAGCAGCGAGATGAGCGGGGTCTCACGCTCGAGCGACGCCGAGATCCCGCCGAGCTCGGTGACGCAGAGGCGGAAGACCGCCCAGTCTCCGGTGGCAACGGCGAGCCGGGCCCGGACATTGAGCACCCGCGCGAGCCAGAGGAGCTTCAGTATCGGGATGTCGGGCTTTGGGCTGGTCGCCTGGGCCCCGGAGAGGCCCCAGCTCGAGGCGCGTAGCGCGGCTGCCCGTTCGGCGAGGGTGA
>CAZQYU010000110.1:0-9350 GCA_964597585.1 uncultured Thermoanaerobaculia bacterium | reverse complement strand
TCCACACCAAATGTCGCTCAACCAAAGCAACTTCTGACCCCGGAGTAGCACAGAGTGTGCTGCTCAAGAAACCGAGCGACAAGCCAGACGCGCGCAGCGCGTCAGAGGTTTTCACCGAGCCTGAAGCTCGGGGAAAACCTAGCCCGCACTATTCATCAGCGTTCGTGGCGAGGCCGGCGAGGCGCCGTGCACAGTGGGGTTTTCGAGCCGAGGAGCGCGCAGGCGTACTCGACAGTACGTCGAGCACTCCGAGGTGAGAAAGCACCGCTGAGTGCAGCGCATCGCCGGCCGCAGCAGAAGTCTGGTGAATAGTGCGGGCTAACTCCAGACCCCCGGGATCGCCCGCTTGCAGTCCGGACAACGGCCGTCGGCGAGACGGTTCTGGACGATCTCGAAGCCGACCCTGTGGATGAGCATCCCGCCGCAGCCGGGGCAGCGGGTGCTCTCACCCGGATGACCGGGGAGGTTGCCGACGTAGGCGAAGAGGAGGCCCTCGGCGCGGGCGATCTGCCAGGCGCGCTCGACCGAAGACACCGGGGTCGGCGGAAGGTCCGTGAGGCGGTAGGTCGGGTGGAAGCGGGTGAAGTGCACCGGGACGTCGGGGCCCAGTGTGGTCTTCACCCAGCGGGCCAGGTCGCGCACCTCCGGCTCCGAGTCGTTACGGCCCGGAATCAGCAGGACCACGATCTCGAGCCAGGTTCCGGCCTTGCGGATCCGCTCGAGGGTCTCGAGCACCGGCTTCAGCTCGCCGCGCACCAGCTCGGTGTAGAACGCCTGGCGGAAGGCCTTGAGGTCGACCTTGACCGCGGCCAGCCGCGGCAACACCTCGACGAGCGGCGCCTCCTGGATGGATCCGTTGCTCACCACCACCATGCGCACGCCGGCCTTGCTCGCCGCACGGGCGGTATCGCGCACGTACTCCCAGTAGACCACCGGCTCGGAGTAGGTCGCCGCGATAAGCGGCACGTCCGCGCGCTTGGCCGCCGCCGCCATCGCATCTGGGGGCAGCCAGATGAACGGCACCTGCTCCGGTCGGAACTGGGAGATCTCCCAGTTCTGGCAGAACTTGCACTCCACGTTGCAGCCCGCGGTGGCGAACGACAAGGCGCTGCGGCCGGGCAGGACATGGAAGAATGGCTTCTTCTCCACCGGGTCGACGTGGAGCGCGCAGGCGGCGCCCCAGACCAGCGTGTGATACGTGCCGCCGCGGTTCTCCCGCACGCCGCACGCACCGCGCTCGGCGTCGGCCACCTGGCACTTGCGGGGGCACAGCCCGCACTCGACCCGGTTCTCGGCAAGCTTGTTGTACCAGGAGGCCTCGCGCGGCGGCGCGGTCTCCCCGGTCACCCGCTGGCCCGGCGTCGGCTCGGCGCCCTTGAGCCAGGCTGGCGCGGCGGCGGCGGCGGCGCCCGCGGCAGCGAGGGCCAGCGCCCGGCGGCGATCGATGCCCCTGCTCACGCCCTCACCTCCCGCACCGTCCCGGGATCGCCGACGCCGAGGCCGTAGCCGGCGGCCGTGGCGATGTAGCGCGGCGGGCGTCCGGCCTTGTCCAGGCTCGGCAGGTGGCGGCGCGCCCGCTCCGCCTCGATGATCCGCCACGCCCACGCGTCGAGCGCCACCGGATCGGTGCTCGCCGCGAGTGCGCCGAGCGGGAAGGTCATGTCAGCGCGGTAGGCCGGACCGCCGTGGCACTGGGCGAGACCGCCGTCGAGGAGGGACAGGCGCAGCTTGCCGGCGACGTAGGGGTGGCGCACGACGTCGGCGACGTAGGGGTCGCAGCCGTGGTCGTGGTACTTGTTCGGGTTGTGGATCACGCCGTAGAAGTTCTTGAGCGTGCCGGAGACGCCAGCGAGGTCGTGGTCCTTGACCACCGCCACCGAGACCAGCGCGGTGCAGGTGCTCGAAACCAGCCGTGCGAAGCACGAGCCGATCTCACCCGAAACCGTGATCTCCCGGTCCCAGTCCCCGTCGACGCCGACACAGCGGTATGGCCCCCCGTTCGCGCGCAGGGTGAACCCGGCACGTGAAAGCTCGCGTCCGGAGCGCTCGAAGACGATGATCCGGTCCCGGTGTACGCCCGCCGCCGCCAGCAGCTCGACCAGGGCTTCGACCACCTCGACCCGCGGCGACAGCAGGCGTCCACCCAGACAGCTCAGCTTGATCCCGACGGTGTCATGCCCGGAGAAGAGCTGAGCCACCGCCCGTCCGCCGTCATCGAGCCCCGTCGCAGCGGCGACAGCGGCCGCGACCGCCTGCCGCGCGGCGGCCGGTTCGAGCGCTCCCGCCGGCGCACGCGTGACGCCGACCCTGCCGGAGCCGTGAGCGGATACCGGCGGTACCGGCGCGGCCACGGCGCGGCGTGCGCCGATCACGGCAGCGCCGAGCAGGCCTGCCAGCTCGCGGCGAGTGAACCTCGTCAATGCCGACTCTCCTCCTCGAAGACCTGAGCGGTGAAGACCTCGAACGACGCCGCCCGCCAGCCGTCCGCGGCCAGGCCGGCCTTGCGCGCCAGGTGCTCGAGCGTCGTCTCGACGTCCCAGCCCTGCTCGGGCGCGACCTGGGGCAGGAACACGGCCAGGCGACTGCCCCGGCTGAGGATGATCCCGTCCCGGCCGAGCTTGATCTGGTCCGGACCTGAAACCGGTCGCGGCGGCGTCAGCACCGAGACCTCGAGCTCGACGCCCGCGAGCTCGTCGGCGGCGAGGGCCGGAAAGCGCGGGTCGTGGGCGGCCGACTCAGCCGAGTGGATCACCGCATCGACCAGCGGTTCGCGGGGCAGGATCGAGCCGATGCAGCCGCGCAGCTTGCCCTGGGCGAGCGCGCGGGCGCCGGTGTTGTTGATCGTGACGAAGACTCCGGAAGGCACCCGAAACGGGTCACCGACCGGGTGCGCGGCGAACCACTCGGCGACGGCGGCGTCGTGGACCAGCCGCGACTCCAGCGTCGCCCGCGCGAGGGCGACCAGCGCGCGGCCCTGCGCCGGTGAGAGCGAGCCGCCCGCGTGTGGCTGAGAATCGTCCCGCCATCCCCGCCAGACACCGGTAAAGGCGACGCCGGCGTAGGTCACAAGCTGACGCAGATCGCCGCCGGCGTCCGCCGAGGTGGTCACGCCCGTGATGGCGCCGGTGGCATCTGCCGCATGCCTCAGCAGCTCGAGCAACACGGTGATCGGGCGAGCGCCGCAGATCGTGTCGCCGCTGGTCTCGACCTGGCTCCAGAAGCCGAGCGGATCGACGGCCGCGGCGCGGCCGGCGGTGGCCTTCGCCTGCCGTTCGAGTCGCTGCGGGAGCGTAGCGTCGACCGAAAAGGGCGTCCAACCGTAGCCGGCCCCGTGGTGGGTGAAGTCCGACGACGCGATCACCACCGTGCCCGGTCCGAGTAACGGCGCCATGGCCCGCGCCATGGCGGTCGCGGCCTCGAGGTCTCCTCCCGCGCCCACCAGCACCGGCACGAGGCGGGCGCCGGGTGCCACGACCTGGAGGAATGGCAGCTCGACCTCGAGCGAGTGCTCCGGACCGTGGGCCGACGAGGGCCCTCCGAACTCCGGGTCCGCGCGCAGGCGCGCCAGCGCCTCGACGTCCAGCGGCACATCGCCGAGCGGCGTGGCGAAGGCCGTCAGGCTCGCGTCGGGCAGCGCCCCACCGGTGAAGCCGGCGTGGTGCGAAGGACCGAGCAGGATCACACGGCTCGGTTTCGCACCGCGCAGCGCGGCGAACGCCTGCCCGGCGGTGGCACCGGAGAAGACATAGCCCGCGTGCGGTGCGATCACGGCGATCGCCGGTTCGGCAGCCGGTGCCGCCCCGTCGAGGAAGCCCTCGACCTCGGCCCTGAGAGCCGCCGGGTCCGACGGGTAGAACGCCCCGGCGACTGCCGGCGGACGGGTACGCCCGCTCGCGGCGAGACCTGAGGCGACGAGGAGGGAGAGTGCGACGACCGTGCCGAGACCGCCTGGAGTGATCATGCTCCTAGGAATAGCTCTCACCAGAGGAGAACGCAAGCGAAACCGCCCGCATGGGGTCGCTGCGGAGTTGTGGTGATCTCACCGCCGATCTCCGCCCCTGCGCTTTCCAGAGCTCTTGAGTGTCCTGGTTGGGGAGCACGGTGCACTCTCCGCTTGCCTCCTGCAAGGCACGTAGGCTGCACGTCTCGCCACGTGGCGATGCGAGGGCCGAGAGAGGCCGTGGGCTGTGGTGATTTCGCAGGACGAGCGAGCGAGGCGTAGCCCAGCTACGTTGAGCGAGCGAGTTCAAGAAAGCGCCGCAGAACGCAGTCTCTCTCGGTCCGCAGCCGTCACGCTGGCGAGATGTGCAGCCTACGTGCCGTAAAGGCGGTCGCCGAAGTCGCCGAGGCCGGGCAGGATGTACTTACGATCGTTGAGGCCGCGGTCCAGCGCCGCGGTGTAGACGTCGGTATCCGGCACCTTCGAGGCCAGGAGCGCGACACCCTCGGGCGCCGCCACGATCGAGACCAGGCGTACCGAGCGGGCGCCTCGCGCCCGCAGACCCTCCACCGCCATCGCGGCCGAGCCGCCGGTGGCAAGCATGGGGTCGAGCAGAAAGACAACCGCGCTGCCGAGCTTCGGCGGCACCTTCTCGTAGTAGCACCTGGCGACCGCGGTGCGCTCGTCGCGCTCAAGCCCGAAGTAGCCGACCTGGGCGTTCGGTACCAGGTCGAGGAACGCCTGCAGCATCCCGATCCCGGCGCGCAGCACCGGCACGGCGACGACACGGGCGTCGATCCGGTGGACCTCGGCGGTCTCGAGCGGCGTCTCGACGCGATCTGGGCGGGTCGGCAGGTCGCGGGTGGCCTCGGCCACGAGGAACAGCGAGGCTCGGTAGGCGAGCGCTCTGAAATCGTCCGAGGTGGTCTCGCGAGCACGCAAACGCGCCATGATGTCGTGGAGCAGCGGGTGGTCGACAACGTGCAGTGCCATCGGTGATGCACGGTACCACGACCGGACCATGGCCGAGCAGTACCTCGCCGGGCCGCTCACCGCGGCGTCGGCCCACGAGCTGCTCGCGACCCTGGTCGATGAGCGCGACGTCCGCAGCTACCGCATCCCGTGGTGCGGGCGGTTCTCGATCCCGTTCGGAATGGAGCTGCTGCGCCGGACCTCCGAACGGCTCGGACGGCAGGTCCCCGCCGGGACGGTGCTCGCCACTGGGACCAGCATCTCCGGGCCCCAGCTCCCGGTCAGCCAGGCGACCCGCACCGCGGGCCTCGGCACCACCGCGCCGTCGAACCTCGCCCACTGGGTCGGTTACGTCGCCTCAGGCTGGAGGTAGAGACGTGCCGGGGCGGCCTCGCCGGGGCGGCTTCGGCCGTGCGTGGAGGTTGAGGGGTCAAGCGTGAAGCGTCGGCCGCAAAGCGTAGCGGGCCACACGAAGTGTACCGACCGAACCTGACTCGTCACTCCGCCTTGGCGGCGCAGCCGCCGCCTCACTCCTCGCTTCTCAGCTCGGGACGCGCAAAGCGCGTCCCGAGCGCAAGCAGCGCGCACGAGAGGACCAGCGCACAGGTCGCCGGAACCGCCGGGTTGTTGTGGTAGTGGGTGATCCCGCCGTAGTACATGCCGAAGTGGACCAGCAGGGCGAGGACAGCGGCGGCACCGGCGAGACCGGCGCGCGGGCGGCGGCCGAAGATCCCGAACAGGACCGGACCGAAGGTCGCGGCAAACAGGCCGTAGACCCCGTTCTGCGCGAAGATCGCGACGCTCAGAGACGGCGCCACGATCTGCTTCCAGGCGAGCAAGAGCGTGACCGGAGCAAGGGCGACCAGGGTCCAGCGCCCGACGCCCAGGACACGGGCGCGCACCGACTCCTCGGGGACGCCTGCCAGTCGCGCCAGGGTGGCGTAGAGGTCGCCGGCCGTGATCGTCGCCAGAGCGAGGGCGATCCCCTCCAAAGTCGAGAACCCGGCCGCCAGCACCCCGAGCATGATCACGGCGCGGAGGGCGGGCGCGAACTGGGTGGCGATGTAGGTCGCCACGACCCGGTCGGGCATCAGGCCCGCACCCAGGTCGAGGCGCGCGTAGAGGCCGACCAGCAGCACGGACGAGAACACGGTCCCGGCGATCACTGCTGTCACCAGGTAGCGGTTGACGTCCCGCTCAGAGCGCAGGTAGAGCGCCTTCGACATGATGTGAGGCTGCATGATGATCGCGATGCCGATGACGAAGTTGGCGACGACCACCTCGAAGAGGTCTCGGAAGAGCAGGCTGTCTGGGTTCGTCATGCTGCCAAAATGGGGTGCCACCGCATCGAGTCGGGCAAAGAAGGCACCGACGCCGTCGCTGAAGAAGTGCAGTCCGGACCCGACCAGGAGCACGGCCACCGCCAGCATGGTTCCGGCCTGGAGCGTGTTCGACCACACGTGGACGCTCGCGCCGCCGAGCAGGATGTAGCCGAAGGTGAAGACGACCACCGCGATCAAGGTCGGCAGCACCGGCACTCCGAGCACGGCCACCAGCACGTGCACGATCGCGGCCACGATCAGCACCAGGAAGGTCACCTGGAGCAGGCTGATCGTGGCGTAGAGCACGGTCAGCCGGCGGTCGCCGTACCGGCTCCCGATCCACTGCGGAATCGTCACCGCGGCGGCGGTGCCGCCGATGGCGCGAAAGCCCTTCGAGGTCACGGTGAGACCGAGGAAGATCCCGAGCGGAGCCGCGATGCCGTAGCCGACGACCCCGGACCAGCCGTAGGCATAGACCAGGCCGGGGTTGATGATGAAGGTCGCGGCGCTGGTCATGTTGGCGGCGAGCGACAGCCCGATGATGACCGGCGAGACCGTCCGGTTGCCGACGGCGAAGGCCTCGAGGGTCGACGCCCGGCGGCGGTTCCACCACGTCAGCCCCAGGATCGCGACAACGTACGTCCCGAGCAGGCCCCAGGCGAGAGCCGTGTCCCCGGTCACGCAACGGCCTCAGGCTCGACGGGCTCCACGGTGTCGACGGCCGGGATGCCGTCCACCCGGACCACCACCATGGTGACGTCGTCGGCCTGCTCGACCTCGCCTTTGTGCTCCCACACGTCGCGCAGGATCGCGTCGCGGATCACGCGTGCGGCCCGGCTGTCGGAGGCCTCCCGGAGCAGGAGCTCGGCCAGGCGCGGGTATCCGTACTCGCGGCCGGAGGCGTCGACCGCCTCCACCAGCCCGTCGGAGTACAGCAGGAGCACGTCTCCGGAGGAGATGCGAACGCTCTGGCTGGTGTAATCGGCGGTCTCCATCGCGCCGAGCGGGAGGGCGCCACGCCCGATCTCAATGACCTCGTCGCGTCGATGGCGCACCAGAAGGGCCGGGGGATGGCCGGCCGAGGCGACGGTGACCTCGCCCCCGGCGCGGTCCACGACGGCGACCCCGAGCGTCATGAGCATCCGGGGCGTGGAGGTACGCTTGAGCATCCGGTTGAGCCGGTCGAGGACCTGGGCGGGATGCTCCAGCTCGTCGGAGAGCAGGTTCAGGCTCGAGCGCACTCCGGACAGCACCAGACCCGAGGCCACGCCGTGGCCGGTGACATCGCCGATCACGATCGCCAGGCGGCCGTCCCCGAGCGTGAAGTAGTCGTAGTAGTCGCCGCCGACCTCGGTCGCAGGCAGCGACAGGGCCGCCATGTCGAGTCCGTCGACCTGTGGCGCCTCGCGCGGGAGCATGCTGAGCTGGATCTCCCGGGCGTACTCGAGCTCCTGCTTCATCCGCAGCCGCTCCCGCTGGCGCCCGGTCTCGCGCCGCCAGTGGACCAGGAACCTGGCCTCCTGGCGGCGGGTCTGGCGCCAGGACAGCAGGCAGACGACGGCGAACCAGGTCCCGTATCCGGTCAGCTGTCCCACCGGAACGCCCTGCCGGGTCAACACCACCTCGACCGTGAGACGCAACACGAGCACCGCGAGCAGCGAGCCGAACAGGGCCAGAATCTCGCCCTCGGCGAGGCGGAACCGCGCCGCCAGGATCGGGAACACGAGGAACCAGATCACGACCCCGCCCGTGGAGTCGAAATGGAAGAGCTGGAAGATGAAGAAATGTCCGATCAGGACCGACGCCACGACCTGACGGACGTTCGCTTTGAAGAAGGGCGACTTCCGTGCCCGCAGGAGTAGCAGGTCGACCAGGCCGAAGGCCAGCGCGACCACGGCCCGGAGCGGTCGCCCTTCGGCAAAGCCCTCGATCCCATAGCCGGCCGCAACGACCACCAGCGCCCACAGCATCAGCCTCAATCGACGAGCGTTGATGTCGTCGAAGTAACGACGCACCGCAGCGCGCTCGCTGAGCATGAGCAGCCCGTCGGGCAGCTCCCCCTCGCCGAGTGCGTCGAGGTAGCTCTCCGCCGCCGCCTCTGAGCCGGCAGCTCCAGCACCATCGCCGAGACGTCGCAGTGCAGAGTTCACCCGATCTCCATTCGCTGCCCATCATAAACGGCGCAGTGGTCTACTGGTTCGCGCCGAGACGACAACGACCCCGCCGGAGCGGGGCCGTCTCTGTCGGGCGGAGTCGGCTCAGGCTCGCTCGAGAGTGGCTCGAACCATCGCCTCGATCACGCCGGGCTCGACCTCCTCGAGCTCGTAGGTGACGTTCGCGATCGGCTTGTTGGCCTTCAGGATACGGCTGAGCTGGATCGGCGTCCCCTCGACCACCACGTCCGCCGGGGTGGCGTTGATGGTGGCCTCGAGCTCACGGACCTGATCGTCGCCATAGCCCATCGCCGGCAGGATCGCCGCCGCGTTCGGGTACTTGGCATAGGTGTCCTTGATGGTCCCGACCGCGTACGGCCTCGGGTCAACGATCTCGGCGGCACCCGCCTGCCGAGCGGCAAACCAGCCCGCACCGTACGTCATCCCGCCGTGGGTCAGGGTCGGACCGTCCTCGATCACCAGCGCGCGCTTGCCGGTGACCAGCTCGGGCTGCTCCAGGGTGATGACCGATCGGCATTTGATCGTACGGGCCTTGGGGTTGGCGGTGCGGCAATTGTCGAGCACCTGTTCCACCTTGACCGGGTCGGCGGTGTCGACCTTGTTGACGATCAGCAGGTGGGCCATGCGGAGGTTGGTCTCGCCCGGGTAGTAGCTGAGCTCGTGGCCGGCGCGGTGCGGGTCGACCAGGGTGATGTGCAGGTCGGGCTTGTAAAACGGCGTGTCGTTGTTGCCGCCATCCCAGAGAATGACGTCTGCTTCCTTCTCGGCCTCGCGCAGGATGCGCTCGTAGTCGACGCCGGCGTAGACGACGAAACCGTTGTCGATGTGCGGCTCGTACTCCTCGCGCTCCTCGATGGTGCACTGGTGCCGGTCAAGGTCCTCGTAGGTCTCGAACCGCTGGCAAGCCTGCTTTGCGAGGTCGCCGTAGGGCATCGGATGCCG
>CAZQYU010000109.1:0-9390 GCA_964597585.1 uncultured Thermoanaerobaculia bacterium | reverse complement strand
CCTACGTCATGCTCGGGGTCGAAGGGGTCGCGTCCTGGGCGCGACGGGTGTGGCGGGGCGGGACGCGGCCGGCCGCCGTCGGAGACGCCGCCGCGGCGATGCCGGTATCCTAGCCCGCTCGGACCCGGTTGCGGCGCGCTCCCGGTGCGCTAGGATGGAAGTCTATGACTCGAGCCAGCCGCCACGTACTGGTGCTCGGTCCCGCCTCCGGGCCGGTGGACCGGCTGGTGCTTCCGCTCCAAGGGGCCGGCTTCGCGGTCCACAAGCTCGCGCCCGGTCCGGGGATTCTCGAGCTCGTCCAGGTGACGCCCTTCGACCTCCTGGTGGTGGTTGCACCGATTCCCTCCGTGTCGCTGCCCGATCTGGTCGCGGCGGTCCGCGACCCCGGGGCGCCGTGTCGCCGCGCGGGTCTGCTGGTCGCCGCCACCGACGATCCGGCGTCCGCCGAAGCCCTGCTCGGGCGGGGGATCAATCGGGTCGTGCGGGGGGCCGCCCCGGGGCGGCTGTTGGAGGCCGCGGCGGACCTGCTCGCCGTCGAGCCGCGGGTTCGGGTCCGCGCCGTGGTCGCACTGGAAGCCAAGGTCGACGACACCCAGGTGCACACCTTCGGTCGCACCAGCGACCTGTCACGTTCGGGGATGCTGGTGCGCGGAGGCGACGAGTTCAGGATCGGCGCCCGAGTGGCGTTCGAGCTCCTGCTGCCGGGTGAGCGGTCAGCGGTGAGAGGGAGCGTGGCGGTGGTCCGCCGGGCGGACCCCGAGCGCGAACGGTTCGCCGGCATCGGGGCGGCTTTCGAGCGACTCGACGGCGACGGCGGCTCGAGGCTGCTGGGGTTTCTCGACCGGCTCGGCGCCTGAAACGGGGTGGATCCGGTGGCGACGACGCCGGCACGTCTTCTCCTCCTCACCGCGCGTCCCGAGCTCGACGTCAACCGCCGTCTGGCCGAAGCTGCGATGGATCTCGGCGCCAGTCTGGACTCGGTCGACGCGACCCGGGTGATCGCCGGAGCCGGCCGCGAGCTGTCTCTCGCCGCCGACGGGCGCGACCTCCTCGATCCACTGCCGGACGCTCTTCTCGCCCGGGTCGGCAACTGGCGTCCGGATAGCGTGCTGGCGGCGGTCGAGGTCGCCGAGCGAGCCGGAATGCCGACGCCGAACCCCTCGCACGCCATTCGCCGGGCCCGCGACCACTGGACCACGGTCGCTGCCCTCGGCGCGGCGGGTCTACCGGTTCCGGTGTCTTTCGCCGGCGCCGAGCCGGTGTCTCTCGCCGCGGTGGCGGTGGCCCGGTTCGGGCTGCCGGTGGTGGTCAAGCAGCGGCGCTCGAGGATGGGCGTCGGAGTGATCCGCTGCGACACCCGCGATCACCTCGAGGCGGTCCTCGACAGCCTGTGGCGGGTCGGCGACGAGGTCCTGGTGCAGCGCTTCGTCGAGGTCGGGGAGGCGAGTCTGCGGCTGTTGGTGGTCGGTGGGCGCGTGGTCGCGGCAGCCCGTTTTCGTGCCGCGGCGGGTGAGTGGAGGTCCAACGCCGCCCGCGGCGGAAGGGTCGAGCCGTGGCAGCCGAGCGTCGAAGAATGCCGTTTCGCCGTGGACGCGGCGCACGCCCTCGAGCTCGGACTCGCCGGGGTCGACCTCCTGGCCGGAGCGGACGGCCCGGTGGTCATCGAGGTCAACCCGACGCCTGGCTTTCGCGCGCTCGAGTCGGCGACCGGGATCGATGTCGCCGGCGCGATCGTCAAGCACCTGCTGGGGCGATGAAGGAACACCACAGAGACTCAGCGCAGGCTTCGCCCACAACCCAAGAACGCTCGAGGGTAGGCCTGACAGCCGGCCACCGCCCGCTTCTGTCGAAGACATGAGTCAGCACACTCGCCCGTCCAGACAGCCACGAACCTCCCACCGAAGCCTGCCTCGGGACCGGGCCAAGCTGCTCGCGTTCTCAAGCGCCGTGGAGCTCGCCGGGCGGTCGCCGAGCTGTCACCGCCTCGCGGGCTGTCACACCTGCGAGACCACCTCGTACGGGCAGCTGCGCGCAGAGCTGCGGCGGGCGGACCGATGAGACCCGACCCCGCGGTGACGGCTCGTCTCTCGGTGGTCCACGGCGCGGTATCCCCAAAGCAGTGCTGCGCTTCCGAGCAGTTGCTTCACAGAATTTCGCCACACCGGAGGAACTTCTCACCCGGGAGTAGCACAGAGAGGGTTCTGTGCTCCTCTGTGCCTCTGCGGCTTGGCCGCTGACGGCTACTCGGCTTCGGCGGCGGTCGCTGCAGGAGCCGGGCGTGCGGCGAGCTCCCGGTCGAGCATGAACAGGCCCTGTGGGCTCGACTCGAGCATCTTGACCTGGTGGAAGAGAGTGTCCGCGGTCGCCTCCTCCTCGACCTGTTCGTTGACATACCACTGGAGCATCGCGGCAGTGGCGTGATCGCGCTCGCTCGAGGCGAGGTTGACCAGGGTGTTGATGCGCTCGCTGATGTGGCGTTCGTGGTTGAGCACCGACTCGAACGCGACTGACGGTGAGGTCCAGTCGGACTGAGGCGCGTCGATCGTCTGCAGCTTCACCGCGCTGCCACGGTCGTGGACGTACCGGAACAGCTTCATAGCGTGGCCGTACTCCTCCTGCGCCTGGATCTGCATCCAGTGCGCGAAGCCGTCGAGGTGACGGTTGGTGAACCAGCCCGCAACCGAGAGGTAGAGGTAGAACGAGTAGAACTCCGCGTGGATCTGCTCGTTGATCGCCTTCTGGACGGTGTCGCTCAGCATGATGGTCCTCCTTGGGCGGCCCGCCGGACCGACGGCGACGCCCTTCGATTCAGCTTCCGCCAGTATAGCGGCGCTCGCTGCGGCAGCGTGCGCCAGGCTCGGCGCCCGTGGAAGAAGGGGGAGACGGTGAGATGTGGGGGTCAGGAGCCGTCGGGCTCGTCCATCAGGGAGGTCGGTTGCCGGGAGCCGAGCGAGGTTGGCTGTATCCAGGCCCTGATGTTGTTGAAGCCTTCGGCGTGGCCCCAGAGTAGGCCGGCCGAGGTGCCGTTGCCGAGCGGCCGACCGGTCGTCCACACTACCGCCCACAGCAGGACGGCAGCGATCGCGCCGACCACGTAGGTCCGACCACGCAACGTCGCCAGCGGGCGCACGAATGGCGACGGATACCCGTACCAGGCGATGGCGAACGCGACCACGGACGGGACCGCGGCGCCGATGAGTGCCGCCACCGGTGCCGGGTGGAGGAGGTATCCAGCGACGCCGAGACCGGCCGCGCAGGGTACGACCAGGTGCAGCAGCACCGCCCCCAGGCGCAGACCCCGCCCGCTCTGCCGCCGCGCGCCCCGGAGCAGAGCGAGCAGGCGTAAGACCGCCGGCACGGTCACTATCGCTGCCACTGCGGGGGTGACGCTGGTGAGTTCGCTCGGCAGGCGCTGCAGCTCGAGCCAGCGCGCGAGATGTCCGTCGCTGGGGTCGAGCAGCGGTAGCCACGCGATGCCGACGACGGCGGTCGCCCAGGTGACCTGAACGGCCGCGAGCTCGGCGCCGAGAGTGCTGGGGCGAGGCACGAAGCCGATCCCGACCAGGGCGACCAGGAGCGGGAGGACGAGCGAACCGACCCAGTAGCCGAGAGCCGCCGGTCGCGCCGCGAAGTCGAGCGTCGGCTGGTTGACCAGCGCCCACACCGCGTGGTCGAGCGGCAGGCTGATCCCGATCCAGCGACAGCCACCGAGCATCGCGCCGACGGCCTGTCCGAGAGCTGCGATAACGAGCGCGAGGGGAATCGCCGCTGCGGCGAACAACCAGCTCGCGACCACGGCGCGGGAAGTGAGAACGTCAACCGAGCGGTTCACGGCCGGCATGCTACCATGTCTCCCGCCATGGGACGACAAGACTCTCGTATCGCAGGACTTGTGATTCTATTCGTCGGGCTCTCCGCGGCACCTGGAACGGCTCGGGCGCAGGCCCTCGCGGTGGATCGGATCGCGGGCGGCACCGAGCTGATCCATGTTGCGCTGCCGCTGGCCGACGCGACGTCGCTCGCCTGGCCCGGCGTCGATGGCGAGGGGCGGATCGCGGTGCACTCGCTGGTCGGAGGATCGCTCACCCTGTCGACCGATCTCGAGGCGGCCCTCGGTGCGCCGTCCGACCCGGCCCCGCCGATCGTGGTGGCGGTCGGCGGTGCGGCGACCGCAGAGCTGCGCGGCCTGCTCGATCGACTGCTCGCGAATCGGCCGCCTGCCGTCCTTCCAACGATCACCAGGGCCGAGCTGGTGGAGGGCGGTACCGAGCGCCGGTTGGGGACCGCGGGCGGGGAGGCGACGGTGCGCCTCAGCCTCCCGCTTCCGCTCCCTGCCGATCCCACTCGGACGGCGGTTGAGGTGCTCTGGGACGTGCTGCCGGAGCTCCTCGGGGGCGAGGCAGAGGGCCTCCAAGCCCGGATCGAGGGCAACCGGTGCCTCCTCGAGGGTCGTATCGACCCCGACCTCGCCGAGCTCAGGCTCTCGCGTCTGCGGCTCGCGTTGGCGCGGCTCGCTTCGGCGCCGCAGCTCGACGAGGCGGTGGTCGAGCGGGCGCGAACACGAGTGTCCGTGCGCCGTCTCGCCCAGCTCGAGCGCCATCCCGAGGCTGCAGAGGTGCTGCTCGAGCGCTGGATCGACTCCGGCGATGCCGGCGTGCGAGAGCTTCTCTTCGGCGCCGAGGGAGTGACTGTCGACGGCGTTCGCTCCGCCGCAATGGACTGGCTGCCGAAGCACCCTGGAGCGGCCGTGCTGAGCCTTCCGCCCCAGGTCTTCAACCCTCGTTTCGCGCCACCCCCGGAGCGGATCGCGTTGGACAACGATCTCGCGTCGGTGGTGCTCGAGAGGAGCGCGACGCCACTCTCCGCGCTCGTGCTGCGCCCCGTGCTCGTGCCCGATGTCGACGGCGCCCTGTCGGCGACCGTCCTCGCCCGGGTGGCGGTCGAGCTGAGGTCCGGCGACGAGGCGCCGGGCTGGGTGCGGGTCCACGCAACCCCGCCGTCGCTCGAGCTGGCGGCGCCTTCCGACGGCTTCGCCGAGCTCGTCGAGGCCGTGCGCGGTGCGCTCGGCAGGGTGGTTTCGGACGATCTCCCCGTCGCCGGAACCATGGACGCCCGTCGGCGGGCTCTCGCGATGATGGGCGATCGGCTCGGTCTGTCGGGTGGCGCCGAGCTGACACCGGCGGTCCTCTTGCGGCCGTCGAACCTCGCCCTCGGGGCGGTGGTTCCGGATGCCGAGGCGGCCGGCGAGGCGCTCGCCAAGTTCTTGGTCGGCGAGAGCGGGGCGCAGGCCGCGGTCAACCGTGCTTCAGGTGAGGTCGGTCGCGGACGGGAGGCCGTTGCCGGACGGATGTCGTCCATGGCGGTCGCGCTCGGTGTCGAGGGTCCGCCGACCCCCGCCCGTCGTTCAGTGGTCGCCGAGCTGCTCGCGATGCGCCTCGCGACGACCTTGCCGACGCGGTCGAGCGAGGTGCTCTCGCCACTGGTGCCGGGACGCAGGGTCGTTGTGGTCCTGGTCAGCGGTGACGACGCCACCGTCGACGACATCGAGCGCGAGCTCGAGTCGGTGTGGCCGCGCCTGGTGGCGACACCTGACGAAGCCGAGCTGGCACCGATCCGTCGTCGGGTGGCGGCCCGCCTCGCGGCGGACTCGGGCGGGACGCTCGGCCAGGCGGGGGCATGTGCCGCCCTCGCGGCGGGAGAGAGATCGTGGCAGACGGCGCGAGAGCTCGAGCTCGAGGTGCTCGGCCTCGGGCCGGACGAGGTCGCCGGAAGCCTGGCCGGAGCACTCGATCTCGCCGGGCTCGAGACGTGCGCGGCGGGCGTCCTGCCGATCGTTCCAGTCGACGGCGTTCCACCACCTCGCCGCCCCAGGTGACGGGAGAAAGGCCGTCGAGCAGGCGGCGCCTGCGATCGGACGCGAATCGGCTACCATGAGCAGTCAGTGGAGCAGCGCGGACCGACGCCCGCTCGGCGCGGCGGGTCCGTCCGCGCTGCAGGTCCCGACAGCACAGGGGGTGTCGAGTGGCGGTCGGCTTCGACGGACCTGACGGGGGGCGTGAATGACCGAGCGACTCCGGCGGCTGGCCCCCGCAATCTGGATCCTCGTCGTGATCTCCATGCTCGCCTGGCTGGTCGGTTCTTACCCTCTGATGGACCCGGATGAAGGGCGCAACGCCGAGGTCGCACGTGAGATGGCGGCGACCGGCGATCTCCTGGTGCCCCATCTCGACGGGCTGCCTTACATGGACAAGCCCTTTCTTTACTTTGCGGTGGTGGCCGCGGGCATCCGCGCGTTCGGGTCCTCGGAGCTTGTGGTGCGTCTGCCGTCACTGCTCGCGACGCTGCTCACGATTGCGCTGGTGGGCTGGTTCGCGCGGCGGTTGTACGGCTCCGATGCTGCCTGGATCGCGGCCAGCGCGGCGCTGGTCATGCCGGTGACCCTCGTCCTCGCGTGCGCAGTCATCTTCGACGCCACCATGACTCTGTTCGTGGTCACGGCGATCGTCGCCTTCTACCGTGCGGTCGAGCACCGGGCCGAGCGCCGGCCCCCCGGCGCGGGTCGATGGCTGTGGACCGTCGGGGCGTGGGCCGCCATGGCCCTCGGGGTGATGACCAAGGGACCCGTCGCACTGGTCGTACCGCTGCTCGTGGCCGTGCCCTACGGGCTCGTGCGGCGGGCGAGCGCCGCGGTGTGGCACCCCGCCGGGCCGCTCGTCTTCACGGCCCTGGTCGCACCCTGGTTGTGGGCCACGGAACGCGCCGTCCCGGGCTTCCTGCACTACGCGCTCGTGACCGAGACCTGGAGCCGGATGACCAGCGACGAGCTGCGCCGCACGCAGCCGGTGTGGTACCTCCTGCCGGTGCTCTTCCTGGGTTCGCTGCCGTGGTCCCTGACGGCCCTCGCCGGGTGGATCCGGGCGCGCCGCCTGCGCTCTGGCGCTGATCACCGGACGGTTTTCCTCCTGCTGTGGTTGGTGCTTCCGCTGGTGATGTTCTCCGTGTCGCGCTCGAAGCAGCCGCACTACGTTCTGCCGCTCGTCCCCGCTGTCGCGTTGCTGCTGGCATCCCTGTGGCGGGAGGGCTCGAACCGGTCGCTGCTCGGGGTGCGGCTGACCGCGGTCGTGCTGGCGGCGATCGGTAGTGCGGCACTCCTCGCCCTTGTGGTCCCGACTCTCGAGCCGCGGGTCGACGCACACCTCCAACCGGCACTTCCGGCAGCGCTGCTCGGGCTCGGGTCGGCCTGCCTGGTCGCGGCCGGCGTCGGCGCATTGGTCCGTCTGCGCTGGGAGCCGGTGATGGTCGCGTTCGGCCTGCCCCTGGTGGTCCTCCTCGTCGCCGGGCGACCGCTCCTCGTCGACGTTGCCCGGGGCAGGTCCACCCGCGGGCTGGCCACCGCGATCGCCGAACGCCTGCCGCCGGGCGGACAGGTTGTCGGCATTCACGCCTTTCCCCACACCCTCGCGTTCTATCTGAAGCGACCAATTCTCCTGTCGACCGCCGACGGCGGCGAGCTCACCAGCAACTACGTTCTCAAGTCAGTCGACCGGCTGCGCGAGGTGCCCGGCTCCCCGCTCCGGGGAGCAGACTGGTGGCGTTCCGCGCTGGCAGAATGTCCGGAGCCGTTCATCTTCGTGGCCTCGAAGCGGGAACGCGAGGTGGTCGCCGAGCTCGACGCCTCGGGGTTGCCGGTGATCGCGCGCGGCCTCCGATACTCGGCCTACGGACCGTGCGCCAGGCCGGTGCCCGGCGAGGGTGCGGCGGTCGCCGTCCCCGTGGGGAGCTGACGCCCTTGTGCGGCATATTCGGCGTCATGTCTCGGACGGGTGCGGCGATCTCTCGCCCCGAGATCCTCGATCGGATTGCCCGCGCCCTCCACCACCGCGGTCCTGACGGCAACCGCTGGGTCGACCTCGGTCGCTGCGCCCTGGGCGCGACGCGGCTGCGGATCATCGACGTCGACCCGCGCGCGGACCAGCCCTACACCCGGCCCGACCGCTCGCTGTGGTTGGTGTGCAACGGCGAGATCTACAACGCGGGCGACTTGCGCCGCAGGTACCCGGACTACCCGTTCACGACCAGGTCCGATGTCGAGCCGATTCTCCCCCTGGTCGGCGAGCGCGACCTGGCCGGCGTCGCGGAGCTCGACGGGATGTTCGCGCTGGCGATGTGGGACTCGGCGGCGGGTCGGCTCGTGCTGGCGCGCGACCGCGCGGGCGAGAAGCCCCTGTTCTACGCCGAGATCGGCGATGAGGTGTGGTTCGCCTCCGAGGTGGCGGCGCTGCTCGAGCACCCGGAGGTCGGCCGCGAGCTCGACCCGGTCGCCCTCGGGCAGTACCTGAGCCTCGGTTATGTCCTCGAACCGAGGACGATGTTCGCGTCGATCCGCAGCGTGCCCGCGGGAACCACCAGGGTGATCGGACGCGACGGGGCCGAGGAACGGCGCTACTGGCATCCCCTGGCGCTTGCCGGAGCCGAGCAGCACGTTGAGGACCGTGCGCGCCGGCTCACGACCCTGCTCGAGACCGCGGTCGCCAAGCAGGTCGTGTCCGATCGACCGGTGGGCGTGTTCACCAGCGGTGGCCTCGACTCCTCGATCCTGACCGTGCTCGCGGCGCGCATGATCGGGCCCCAGAAGGTGCGGTCGTTCTCCGCGTGGTTCTCCCAGAGAAGCTTCGACGAGAGCCCGTGGGCGGAGCGCTGCGCGGCATCGGCGGGCACCCTGCACAGCAACGTCCCGTGCGACGAGCCCGAGCTGACCCTGGCCCTGGACGAGGTCACCGCGCGCGTCGCCGTGCCGATCGCCGATCCCGCGATCCTGCCGACCTTCCTGCTCGCCCGCGCGGCGAGCGAGCACGTCGCCGTCGTTCTCAGCGGCGAAGGGGCGGACGAGCTCTTCGGCGGCTACCCGACCTACCTCGGACACCGCCTGGCGCCGGGCTTCGCGCGCCTTCCCAGCCCGCTGCGCGGGCTGGTCGAGAGCCTCGCGCGACGCGTACCGCCCTCCAAGGGCAAGGTCTCGATCGAGTTCCTGCTCAAGAAGTTCCTCGAGAGCACCGGCGAGGACTGGGTCGAGCGCCACCGCCGCTGGTTCGGTATCGGCTTGGCTCCTGCGCCTGGAGGCCTGGCCGAAGGCGGCGGTTTCGGCGAGATCGGCGAGGGCCTCAAGCGCTTCGGACCGCTCGCCGGCGCGATGCTGCTCGACTACTGCAGCTACTTGCGGGACGACCTGCTGGTCAAGGTCGACCGCGCGACCATGCTCAACTCGATCGAGGGTCGCGCGCCGTTCTTGGACCGCGACCTGACCGCCTTCGCGCTCTCTCTTCCGGCCGAGGACAAAGTCCGGCGGCTGACCACCAAATGGCTGCTGAAGCGGGTCGCGAAGGGCTGGCT
>CAZQYU010000108.1:0-9398 GCA_964597585.1 uncultured Thermoanaerobaculia bacterium | reverse complement strand
CGGCGAGGTCCCTCATCTCAATCTCGATCGGGTTCGGATCCTGCATCGCGCACCTCAGGTGCACCTGGCACTTCGGGCACGCGGTCACCAGCACTTCGGCTCCGGTCGCGCGCGCTTCGCGCAGCCGTTCGACCTGGATCTGCTTCGCGTACCGGTCGCAGCTCGACCATGTCCCGCCGGCACAGCACACCGACCGCACGCCGGAGCGGCGCATGTCGACCAGCTCGACGCCAGGCACCGCCCGCAGTACCTGACGCGGTGCCTTGGTCACTCCCAGATGCCGCCCGAGCCGGCAGGGGTCCTGGAAGGTCACCTTCGTGCCACCGCCCCCGCGCAGCTCGAGATCACCGAGACGCCCGGCCAGAAACTCCGAGAGGTGGAGTACCTCGAGCTTGAGGCCGTTCAGGAACGGAACGTAGTCGAGCCGCCAGGTCCGCGCACACTCGGCGCACGGTGCAACCAGGACCTCCGCCCCGCTCGAACGCACCAGCTCCACGTTGTGCCGCGCCAGCGCCTCGAAGGAGGCGCGGTCGCCGTTCCAGGCGAGGTCATGCCCGCAGCATCGTTCCTCCGGCGACACCACCGGAACTTCGCCGAGCCGGTTGAGCAGTCTGAGCGCGGCTCGCGTGCCGTCGACGGTGCGCACCCCGAGCTCCGGGAAAAAGGCGTCGTAGTACACCGTGCAGCCGGACCAGAAGAAGACGCGACCTGCTGCCGGATCGCTCTTCAGGTCGCCATCCAGCCACCCCAAGCGGTCCTGCCGGGTGCCACCGGCCGCCATCATCCGCATCAGTGACTGGAGCGCCCCGCCGTGGGGGCAGTCGGGCTCGACGCTGGCGTCGAAGCCGCGCTCCCTGAGCCTGCGGACCAAGCTGACGTAGTCGACCTCCGCAGGACAGTGGGTGTCGCACGCCGCGCAGGTCAGGCAGGTGAAGAGGTTCGCACCGTGGACGACCGCGTCGATCCCTCCCAGATTGGTCGCGAGCACCTGCCGACGCGGGCTGTACGGTGCGCCGGCACGCGCAAGCGGGCAGGTTGCCGTGCACTTTCCGCAGTCGTAGCAGGCCCAGGCGTTGGTGTCTCTCGTCAGTGGCTGCATCAGCGCACCTCCGCCGTGGACACGGTCTCGGGGACCTCGATCTCGAGGCTGGTCCCCGGTCGTGCGAACGGGCTCGGTCCGAGGGCCCGCACCTGATCCGTGAACTCGTCGATGACCGCGGCGAAGCGGGCACCCTCGGCGGCCGAGATCCACTCCAGCCGCAGGCGGTCCGGCTCGAGCCCGAGCAAGCCGAGCAGCCGATGGGTCTTGTCGAACTGCTCCACCGCCCGCTCGTTGCCGAACAGGTAGTGGCAGTCTCCGAAGTGGCAGCCGGACACGAGCACACCGTCCGCTCCCCGTTCGAATGCGCGCAGCACAAAACCCGGCTGGATGCGACCGGAGCACATGACGCGGATCATCCGGAAGTGGGGCTGGTGCTGGATGCGGGACACACCGGCGGTGTCGGCGCCTGCATAGGAGCACCAGTTGCAGGCGAAGACCACGATGCGCGGCTGCCAGGACGAAACCGATGCCGGCGCCGCTGCCTTCGATTGCGAGGTCGATCGTGAGCGGGGAGTCATGGCCGGGCCTCCCCGAAGCAGGCATCGATCTGGGCGATGATCTGGTGGTCGGTGAAGTGCCGGGCGGTGATCGCCCCCGACGGGCACCAGCTCGCGCAGGTCCCGCAGCCCTTGCACAACGACGGGTTGACCTCGGCGGCGAAGCGCCCGGGCTCGACCTCGACGAGCGACGGCGCCTGGAACAGGCAGATCTCGGCGCACTGCCCACAGCCGCGGCACCGTTCAGAGTCGACCTGGGCCACCGCCGGATCGAGCCGGACCCGGTCGTGGGCGAGGAAGACGGCGGCCTTGGCCGCCGCCGCCGAGGCCTGGGCGACGGTGTCGACGATGTCCTTGGGGCCCTGGACGGTCCCGGCGACCAGGATGCCCTCGACCGCGGTCTCGACCGGGGCCAGCTCCGGGTGGCGCTCGAGGAAGAAACCGTCGAGGCCGACCGGCGCCTTGAGCATCTCGTGAAAGATGTGCGTGTCGGGCTCCTTCGGACGCATGCCGACAGCGAGGACCACCAGGTCGGCGGGGGCCTGGAGCGGCCGCCCGAGGAGCTGGTCGTGGCTCCTGACCGCCCTCGCCCTGCCCGCGCCGAGCACCTCGGGAGTGGTCCCGGGCGGCACCCTGACGAACAGCACTCCCGCACCGCGCGCGGCCCGGTACATCTCCTCCGCACCGGTCGACACGGTGCGGATGTCGCGGTAGAAGATCGTCGTGTCGATCCCCCGCCGGTTGAGCTCGATCGCCTGCTTGATCGCGGTCGGGCAGCAGTAGCGGGAGCAACCGGTGAAGCCCTCCGGGTCGCGGGAACCAACGCACAGGATGATCGCGGCGCTCGACGGCGGCTCGCCGTCGAACCCGAGATCGTCATCGGCGCACAGGGCTTCCTCGAGCCGGGCGGAGGTGATCACGTTGGGAAGCTCGCCGAAGCGGTAGGCGGACGCCGGCTGATGGAGATCGGCGCCGATCGCGAGGATCACCGCGCCGACCGCGAGGGTGCCGGAGCCGGCCCCGGTCAGAGTGGCCTCGAAGCTGCCGACAAAGCCGGTGATCCGAGCGACCTCGGTCCCGAGCAGGACCGTCGCTCCGCTCGCCTCGAGACGGGCGACCTTCTCCGCCAGCACCTCGGCGGCGGGGCGCAGGCTCGGGTAGAGATGCTTGAGGTTGGGCGCCGCGAGACGGCCGCCGAGCCGGTCGCCTTTCTCGACCAGAGTCACAGGGAAGCCCTGCTCGGCGAGGTCGGTCGCGGCCTGGATGCCGGCGATGCCGCCCCCGATGACCAGGGCTGCCCGGGTCATCGACGCCTCGCCCTCCTGGAGGGGCTCGAGATGACGGGCCCGCGCCACGCCCATCCGGATCAGGGTCCGCGCCTTCTCCAGAGCCGCCTCGGGCTCGGCGGCATGGACCCAGGAGCACTGGTCGCGGATGTTGACCATCTCGAGCAAGAACGGGTTGAAGCCGATCCGCGCCAGGGTCGACCGGAACACCGGCTCGTGGGTGCGCGGTGTGCAGGCCGCGACCACGATCCGGTTGAGGCCGTGCTCGCGGATGGTCTCGACCAGCTGCTCCTGTCCGGTGGAGGAACAGGCGAAGAGGTCGGTTCGGGTGGCCACCACCCCCGGCAGCGAACCTGCCTCCTCAGCGAGGCGCTCGACGTCGAGGACGCCGGCGATGTTGATCCCGCAGTGGCAGATCATGACCCCGACCCGGGGCGGGCCGGAGAGGTCCATCGGTGGGACCGGCGCCGCTCGCTCCTCGTGGCGGTAGGCGCCGAGCCAGCGCTGGGCGCGGGCGGCCGCCGCCGAGGCCTGGGCGACGCAGTCCGGAATCACCTGCGGGCCGACCGCGCTGCCGCACACGAAGACGCCCTCGCGGGTGGTCTCGATGGCCGACACCGCGGGGTCCGAGCGGGCGATGAAGCCGTGCCTGTCGGTTGCGATGTCGAGCACCTCGGCGAGCCGGATCGCACCCTCGTTGGGCGCCGCCGCGAGCGAGAGCACGACGAGGTCGGCGGGGATCCGCAGCCGCTGGTGCTCGAGGGTGTCCTCGACGAAGACCTCGAGGGCGTCCTCCTCCGGGAGGTGGCTGATCTTCGCCGGGCGGCCGCGGACGTAGCTGGCGCTCTTCGATTCACGGGAACGGGTGAGGAAGTCGTCGAAGCCCTTGCCGAAGGCCCGCAGGTCGGTATGCAGGATCGTGATTTCCTCGACCTCGGAGTCGTGGGTCCGGATCAGCATCGAGTCCTTGACCGCGTTCATGCAGCAGAACCGGCTGCAGTAGGGGCGCCCGCCCTCGCCCCGGGCGCCGACGCACTGGATGAAGACGATCCTGCGCGGCGTCGCGAGATCGCTCGGGCGGACCACGTGGCCCCGGGTCACCCCCGAGGCGTTCAGCATCCGCTCGAGCTCGAGGCTCGTGATCACGTTCGGGAGCCGGCCGTAGCCGTACGCGCCGAGGGTCCGGGCGTCGAACTCCTGGAACCCGACCGCGACCAGGATCGCGCCGACGTCGAGCTCGCGGTCCTGGGCCGTCATGTCGAAGTCGATCGCATCGACGTCGCACACCGAGGTGCAGTGCCCGCACGGGAGCAGGTTCGGCGGCAGGTCCGGCCGCGCCTTGCGCTTGAGCTCGGCGACCTTGTCGAGCCGGCGGCGCTGACGCCGGTCGAGGTGGGGCAGGAAGTTGAGGCAGGCCTCGGGGTCGATCACGTAGGCCGCCGGTACCGACTGGGGAAACGGCCGATAGATCGCCTTGCGCACCTTGAGCCCCATGTCGAACTCGTTACCGCCGACCTGGGGGCAGTGATCGACGCATAGCCCGCACGCCACGCAGCGGTCCTCGTGCACGTAACGGGGATGCTTGCGGACCCTCACCCGGAAGTCGCCGGGCTCCCCCTCGCACGCGACCACCTCGGCGTTGGCGATGACCTCAATCAGCGGATGCCGACCGGCATCCAGGGCCTTCGGCCCCAGGATTCATATCGCGCAGTCCATGGTGGGGAAGGTCTTGTCGAGCTGGGCCATGCGTCCACCCAGCGAAGGCGACCTCTCCACCACCGTGACCGGGATGCGCGCATCGGCGAGGTCGAGCGCCGCCTGGATGCCGGCGATCCCGCCCCCGATGACGAGCGCACGCGGAGTCCTGGGTGCCTCGGCCGTCTGCGAGGTCTGCTCCGGCTTCACCCCCATCCCGTCACCCTCCGTTCGTCGTCGCGGCCCCCTACGGGGACCGTAGGTTTCATCCTCCGACGCCCACCGGCTCGGCGGGCGCCTCGGTCGGGCTCGTCTCGAGCGCCGCCCAGCCCGCGTCGAATGCGCGCAGGTTGAGCTCCTCCGTGCCCTCCGGGACCGACGCGCGGACCGCGTCTCGCATCGCCTCTCGCGGCACCAGCCGCGTGACGGCGGCGAAGAAGCCGAGCATTACGATGTTCTGCACGATCGCGCGTCCCAGGTCCTCGGCGATCCGGGTGGAGGACACCCCGAACGCCCGCTGCCCGGGCTTGGGCGTCGCCGTCACGAGGTCCTGCTCATAGATCAGCACACCGTCGTCGGTGAGCTCGTCGCCGTACTTCTCGTAGCCCTCGGCGGACATCGTCACGAACACGTTGGGCCGGTGGATGTAAGGGTAGAGGATCTCCTCGTCGGACACCGCCAGGGTGGTCGAGCAGGCCGAGCCGCGGGCCTCGGGTCCGAAGCTCTGGATCATGGTCGCGTGCATGCCGGCATTGACTGCGCACGCCCGACCGATGATGTAGCCGGAGAGCACGACTCCTTGGCCGCCAAAGCCGGTAATGCGGATCTCGGTGCGTCCCTCAGGCATGGAGCCACCCCCCCTCCTCGGGCATCGGCACGTAGCGGTCCCCGAGACGCTCTCGGTAGTGCGTCCGCATCGCCTCGAGGTAGGTCGGACGCTCGATGTCGACGAAGTTGCCGCACACAATGGTGTCCTGGTATCCGATCTCGACGTCGCGCGTGTCCGCGCCGTGCCGGATCTCGGCGCTGTCGTGATAGAAGCGCATCAGGTCGAGGCCGCTGCCGAGCCGGTTCAGGCGCGCGTACAGCGTCGAGCACGGCGCGACCACCTCGATGAAGCGGAAGCCCTTCTTGCGCAGCGCGACGCGCACGCACTTGGTGAGCCGGCGGATGTGCAGGCACGTCCAACGGGCGACAAAGGTCGCGCCGCAGCTCGCCGCGAGATGGGGCAGGTTGAAGGGACGCTCGAAGTTGCCGAAAGACATCGTCGAGGACTTCGCGCCGACCGGGGTGGTCGGGGCGTTCTGGCCGCCGGTCATGCCGTAGATGAAGTTGTTCACCAGGATGACCAGGAGGTCCATGTTGCGCCGCGCGGCGTGGATGAGGTGGTTGCCGCCGATACCGGAGAGGTCGCCGTCACCGGAGAAGACCACCACCTGCAGCTCCGGCCGCCCGAGCTTGAGGCCGGTCGCGAAAGGGATCGCTCGCCCGTGGGTGGTGTGGAAGGCGTCGAGGTTCATGTAGCCGGCGACCCGTCCGGTGCACCCGATCCCCGAGACCACGGCGACCTTGTCGAGGTCGAGGTCGGAGGCCTCGAGGGCGCTCGCAAAGCACTTGACCACGGTGCCGATGCCGCAGGTCGGACACCAGATGTGGGGCATCCGGTCCATGCGCAGGTAGGGAGCGATGGGGTGGTCCTCGGGGCGCGGGGTCCTTGCCGGGGTGCTCATTTCGCCGCCTCCACGATCGCCGTGACGATCCGCGTCGGGTCATGGACGCCGCCGCCCGCGTGGGCGACCGGAATCGACGCTGCGCGGCCTGCCGCACAACGCTCGACCTCGAGGACCATCTGGCCAAGATTGATTTCGGGAACCACGAACGCCTTCACCGAACCCGCGAGCTCGCGCACCCGACGTTCCGGGAAGGGCCACACCACCACGAGTCGAAGGAAGCCGGCCTTGACGCCCTGACGCCGAGCGAGCTCGACCGCCATCCGTGCCACCCGGGCAGTGATGCCGTAGGCGATCACGACCACGTCGGCGCCGTCGACCCCGTCCTCCTCGACGCGGACGATCTCGTCGGCGTGGTCGCGCACCTTGGCGACCAGCCTCCGGACGCTCTCGTCCTGGCATTCCGGGCTCATCACCGGGTAACCGCGGTCGTCGTGGGTCAGCCCGGTAGAGTGGAACCGGTAACCGTCGCCGGCGCGGGCGAACTCGGGCACCGACCCGTCATCGCTGTGATACGGCAGGTACTCTCCCGGCGGTTGGGCGGTGAGGCGCCGGGGCACGATCTCGATCTCATCGTGCGGCGGGATGACCACCTTTTCGGTCATGTGGCCGACGCACTCATCCATCATGAACATCACCGGCACTCTGTAGGTCTCGGCGAGATTGAAGGCGTCGATGACGAGGTCGAACGCCTCCTGCGGCGACTGCGGCGCCAGCGCGATCACCGGGTAGTCGCCGTGGGAGCCCCACCGGGCCTGCATCATGTCGGCCTGCCCGACCATCGTCGGCAGACCGGTGGAGGGTCCGCCGCGCTGCACGTTGACCACCACGCAGGGGGTCTCCATCATGGCCGCGAGACCGATGTTCTCCATCATCAGGCTGAAGCCCGGTCCCGAGGTCACCGTCATGGCCTTGGTTCCGGTCCAGGCGGCACCGGCCACCGCGGCCATCGAGCCAAGCTCGTCCTCCATCTGAATGAAGGTGCCCCCCATGGTCGGGAAGCGGCGCGAGATGCGCTCGACGACCTCCGTCGAGGGTGTGATCGGGTAGCCGGCGACGAAGCGGCAGCCCGCCGCCATCGCACCTTCGCCGCAGGCAAAGTCGCCGTCGAGGTAATGCACACCTGTCAACACGCCCAGGGGATCGGCTTTCACTGTGCGCCCTCCTTTCCCGCCCCGGCCGGGGCGCCCTCGGCGGGAAGGCAGTAGATCGCGAAATCGGGACAGATCATCTCGCACAGGTTGCAGTTGACGCACTGGCCCTTGAGGACGACCTCCGGCGGGTGATATCCCTTGCGGTTGAACGCCGCCGACATGGCCAGCACCTCCTTGGGGCAGTACTCGACACAGAACCCGCATCCCTTGCAGCGATCGGCGAGGATCACCACCTCGCCATGAGGAACCTGCACGCTGTCGATGTCGAGGGGCTTCCTCCAGTACCTCATCGTCCGCTCCTCCGCTTCAGGTCGGCCGATCCGCTGGCCGCAGCGCGCAGCGGCCCCGGATCTCCGCCACCGAGCAGCCCGTCTCCGGGTAGCCGGCGCAGCGAAAGCAGGGATCGCGCAGGGGGCGCATCCCGTCCGCGAGCTCGCTGCAGATCGCCTCGAGCTGCTCGCACAGATGGCGACGGTGGTCCGTGTCGAGTCCGGCAAGGGCCGGCGCCAGATGGTTGGTCTTGAGGGCCTCGTAATCGAGCACCCGCCGCGCGCCTTCCTCGGTGGCGAACAGCATCGAGGCGCGCCGATCCCGAGCCACGCCGCGGCGGTCCAGAAGCCCGAGCTGCACCAGATGCTCGGCATTCTTGCTTCCCGCCGCAGGCGACACGCCGAGACGGCGGCAGGCGTCCCCCACCTGGATGCCGGGCGCGAGAGCCACCAGCTTGAGCAAACAGAACTGGACTCGGGTCAGGCGCTCCGGGCAGGCCGTCCCGAGGAAACGATCCTCGAGAATCTCCCGTAGCAGCGCACCGAGGAGGTGCGCCGCATGGAGAAAACGGTCCATCTCATCACTCGGCGGGTTGTTGCCCCTGCCGGCTTCGGCGGGGCGCATTCCAGCGCTGCCGATCGCCATGATTCACCCAGGAAAATGTTTCCTATAGAAATAAGATACGTCGCGTGATCAAAACGTCAACCCGGGCGCCGTGCGGCGCCCGGGTTGTTGAGACTGACTATCGAATTGATCAGACCTTGGGGATGAAGGTCTCGAGGATGTCGCGGGTGGAAGGGGCGGGGCGGCCGTTCATCGCGCGTTGCTTGATGCTCTCGAGCCGGTCGACCATCGACGGCGTCTCCACCTCGTACAGCACACCCTGGGTCAGCACCTCGGTCTCGCGGGTGTAGGCGAGCGCGTTGGCCCGACGGGTGGGGTCGTGATCCTCGGGGAGGGTGCGGAGCTTCTCCTTCATGGACTTGAACTGATCGTCCCCGCGCCAGGTGACACAGGGCGACATCACGTTCAGGAACGCGAAGCCGTGGTGTCGCAGCGCGCCCTCGACGAGTTCGACGAGGAACTTCAGGTCGCCCGAGAAACCGCGCGCCACCCAGGTCGCACCGCACGACATCGCGAGCTCGCACGGGTCGACCGACGGCTCGGGGTTGCCCCAGAAGGTCGACTTGGTCTTGTCGCCGGTGGGCGTGGTGGGTGCGACCTGGCCCTTGGTCAGACCGTAGATCTCATTGTCCATCAGGATGTAGGTCACGTCGAGGTTGCGCCGGCAGGCGTGCATCAGGTGGTTGCCGCCGATCGCGAGCCCGTCGCCGTCGCCTCCGACCGCGATCACGGTCAGCTCCGGACGCGCGACCTTGACACCGGTTGCGAGCGTCAGCGCTCGGCCGTGGACGCCGTTGAACCCGTAGGTCTTGACATATCCCGGCAGGCGCGAGGAGCAGCCGATCCCGGACAGCACCACGGTGTTCTCTGGCTCCACCCCGACCTTGGCGAGAGCACGGTAGAGCGCGCTGAGCACCCCAAAGTCGCCACAACCGGGACACCAGACCGGTTTGAGGTCGCTCTTGTAGTCACCGGGCTTGAACTTGATGTCCGTCACCGTTGTCGCGTTCATACCAACACCTCCCGCCGCAGGGCGCCCA
>CAZQYU010000107.1:0-9409 GCA_964597585.1 uncultured Thermoanaerobaculia bacterium | reverse complement strand
TCGATTCCCTCCTCCGGCACCATGCTTCACGTGAGGGTGTGCCGCGGCCTGCAGCCGCGGCGCCCCGCCGGAGCGAGCCGTGAGCCCGTAGGCCGGCCCCTGCGCTGGACCGATCAGCTCTCCGGGGGGTGGGATTCGGGCTCCGGCCCCTCGGGGGCGATCACGGCCGTCGCGGGAGGATTCCCTGCGCAGTGTGCGGGCGGAAGACCGGCGCGGTCGGAAGCCCAGTCGATCTGGCGGCAGATGCCGCGCAGGATCGCGACCTCGTTGTCGGTGACACCGGCCCGGCCGAACAGACGTCGCAGCTTGCGCAGGATGCGCGCGGGGTGGACCGGGTCGAGAAAACCAATCCGAGCGAGCGAGCGCTCGAAGTGCCCCATCAGACCATCGACCCGAGCCTGGCTGGCCGGCGTCGGCAGCCCAGCCGCCGGCGGTTCGACCTCCATTGACAGGTACGCCACGAGGATCGCCGCCGCCTGGGCGAGGTTGAGGACCGGGAACTCCGGCACGGTGGGCACGCGCACGACGAGGTCGCAACGGTCGAGGTCATCTTTCGCCAGACCGCGGGTCTCGTTCCCGAGCACGAGCGCGGTCCCCGCAAGACCGCGCTTCGCGATCTCCCGCACGGCCTCGTGCGGGGTCACCAGCGGCTGGTTTTGGCGCCCGCGCCCACTCGCCGCAGCCAGGGACGTGGAGTAGGGGAGGAGCGCCTCCGAGAGCTCACGGTGGCAGCGAACGTCGAGCCGGCTCTCGCCGCCGCGTGCCCAGCGGCACACCTCGACGTCCTCGGGATCGACCTGCGGACGCACCAGCTCGACTCTGGGGACGCCGAAGTTGGCAGCGAGTCGCAAAGCCGCGCCGAGGTTTCCGGCCAGCGATGTTTCGACGAGCACGAGCGCAGCCAGCGGCATGGCCCGGCTATACTACCCGCGATTCTCGAAACACCGGCGGGAGCGCACGATGATCCTTCCCTACGGCCACGAGCAGACGTCGGTGCGCCGACTGCCGTGGGTGACGTTTTCCATCATGGGCCTGTGCGTCGTCATGTTTGTCGCCACCCTGCCGGCGGTCCACAGGGCGCACCAGCGAGTTGGCACCCGGCTCCAGGAGGCCATCGAGTTCTACTTCCAGCACCCGTACCTGGAGCTGGATCCCGGGTTGAAGCGGGTTCTGATACGAGCTCTCGGCGAGGACGGTGCGGCCGCCATGACGCAGGAGGCGATGCACCAGTTTGGCCGGACTCCGCCGCGGGACCCGGCACGGCGGCAGCGAGACCAGACCCAGCTCGACGAGCTCAGCCGGAACGCGCTCGACGCGATGACGTCGACGCCCCTGTACCGTCTTGGTCTCGTCCCTGCGCGTGTGCTTCCACACGGCTTCATCACGCACCAGTTCATGCACGGCGGCTGGTTCCACCTGCTCGGCAACCTGTTCATGCTCTTCCTGGTAGGCCCATTCATCGAGGACGTCTGGGGCCGCCCGCTCTACGCCGGGTTCTACCTCACGGCTGGTACGGTCGCGGCGTTGTTCTTCGTCCTCCGCTATCCCCACTTCGACGGGCCGCTGATCGGTGCCTCGGGGGCCATCGCCGGTGTCATGGGTGCGTTCCTGATCCGCTACTGGCACACCAACATCAAGTTCCTCTACTGGTTCTTCGTCTTCGTCGGCACCTTCACCGCCCCGGCGTGGCTGATGCTACCGCTGTGGTTCCTCCATGAACTCGTCTTTGCGCACGGCATGGACGCGGTGTCTCCGGATAGGGGTGGGGGAGGGGTCGCGTACTGGGCCCACGTCGCCGGGTTCGCATTCGGTGTCGGCGTCGCGCTCGCCATCCGCCGCTGGCATGTGGAAGAGCGCTTCATCCACCACGCCATCGAGGGCAAGATCACCCTGGTCGACAACACCGTCGTCGACCAGGCGCTGGCGGCCCGGGACGAGGGCCGGAGCGAAGACGCCGAGGCGATGCTCCGCGATCGCCTGGCAGAGGATCCGGACAACGTCGATCTGGTCGTCGCGGCGTGGAATCTCGCGGTTGAACGCGGCGACGCGGAGCGGGCGGCGCCGGCGATGCTCCGTGTGATCCGCAAAGCACTGCGCGAAGGGGATGCCGACCTCGCCTGTCTGTACTGGCCGGAGCTCCTGGCAGCGCTGCCGGACACCGCGGTTGATCTCGCCACAGGTACCCGGATGGCAGAGCTCCTCGTTGAGCGAAGCGAGCCTCGCCTCGCCAGGGAGACGGTCGATCGCGCAGCGTCAGGCGCCGACCTCGGGACGACACCGCCCGGCATCCTGGTGCGACTCGCACGCCTGGCCTCGCTCCTTTCGGCGGAACCCGCCGCGCGCCTTCGTGCGGCCGCACTGGCGAGTCCCGAGTTGCCGGAGGAGGCTCGGCTCGAGCTCGAACGGGTCCTCGTCGAGGCTCGGGAGACACCTCCGGAGGACGTCAGGCCGGCAATGGTCGAGGTCGTCGAGTCGGACGAGCCTGTCGTGCCGACCCTGCCTGCGCCGCCGCCTCCCGCTCACCTGCTCAGACTCGTCGAGGCGGTTCCGACTCGGCTCGGCGCCGCGGGCATCGACCTCGAGATCGGCGGCGGGCACCGCACGCTGCTGCTGGCCGACATCCAGGCGATCGCCGTTGCCGGCATCGCACGGCCTGGCGGGCGTCCCTATCTGCTGGTGGATCTGCTCCTGGACCCACCGTGGAGCGACTCCCGCGCCGTTCGGGTGGTGCGGCTGCTGGGGTCGGCGTTCGACCCGCGCAAGGTCGTCGGGGGGGACAATGCACTGGCCGCGTTCCGGACCTTTCTCGATCAACTCCTCCACGCCAGTGAGGCGGTCCCCCTGCCCGACCCGGAGTCCGCTCGCGGCAACCCGTTCCGGGTCTTCCCGACGCTGGAGGACTACGAGCATGAGGCGCTCGGCGGCTCGAGCGAGTCGGCGAGATGATCGTCAAACTGGCGAGAGGTCACAGCGACCTTCCGGTCGATCTGCGCGGCCTCACGGTCCGGCACCTCAAGCCGACGGCGCCCGTGGGTGCACGGGATGTTGGGACGTTGGTCGGGGCCGCGCTCGACCAACCGCTGGATGGTCCGCCGCTCGAGGTGCAGGTACGTGGAGCCGCCTCGGCGACCGTCATCGTCCCGGACGCCACCCGCCACGTCGGGCTGCCTGAGGTCCTACCGGTCGTGCTCTCGCGGCTCGAGGCCGCCGGTGTCGATCGCCGCAGGACAACAGTTCTCGTGGCCTGCGGCACCCACCCCGCCGTTCCCGACGCAGAGGTCTCTGCCCTGACAGGGTCACTGCCGAACGGAGTGCGGGTTGTGCAGCACGACGCACGGGACGATGCCGGGTTGGTCACCGCGGGCGAGCTCGAGCCGGGCGTTCCCATACGGATCGCCCGTATCGTCGCCGAGGCGGAGGTTGTGGTAACAGTAGGGACTGTTCGCCATCACTACTTTGCGGGCTTCGGCGGTGGCCCGAAGATGATCTTCCCGGGCACTGCAGGCTATGCGGAGATCCAGCGCAACCACTCGAGGGTCATGATGCCCAACGCAGAGGGCCTGCCCGCCGAGCTCGACGTGCGCTGTGCGCCGGGACGGCTCGCGGGCAATCCCGTCGCCGAGGAGATTTCCCACGCGGCTGATCTCGCACCTCCGACGCTCGCCCTGTGTCTGGTGCCAGGGACCGACGGCCGGCCTGCCTGGGCGGGCGCGGGTTCGTGGAGGATTGCTTTTGCGGCCGCGGTGGAAAGGGTCCGTGAGTGGTTCGAGGTCGAGTGCGAGCCCCACCACCTGGTGGTCGCCTCGGGCGGGGGCAACCCGTCCGACGCCACGCTGATCCAGGCGCACAAGGGCCTCGACGCGGCGTGCCGTTTCGCCGCGCCCGGCGCGGAGGTCCTGTTCGTCGCGGCATTGGAGCGCGGTCTGGGTTCGGAGGACATGGTCCCGTTCGTCGATGACCCACGTCCCGAAGTGATCCGCGCGCGCCTGTCTCAGAGGTGGGTGCAGTACGGGCACACCACCTTGCGCATTCTCGACAAGACGGGTCGCTTCAAGGTCCATCTGTGTTCCGGCCTCGACCCTGAGCTTGCTCGGCGCCTGGGCTTCCACCCGCTCCCAGATCCGTCCCAGGTCATCGAGGGTTGGCGGGAGGAATTTCCTCGGGAGGCCGTGGCAGTGATCCCCGGAGGCGCTGTCTTCCCCCGCTCCAGTTGACCTGGGTCAAGGCGAGGCGCAGATTTCCAGAGCACACTCACCAACACGGGGAGGAAGGGGCATGTCGAAAGCTCGCAACAACGACGACCCAGACGGTTTCCAGCCGGCCACGGCCTACCAACTGAGTGAGCTCGCGGCGGTGGCTCCCGGAGCCATAGTGAGCCGCACACTGATGCGCTCCAAGGCAGGGAGCGTGACCCTGTTCGCCTTTGCCGAGGGCCAGAGTCTCAGCGAACACACGGCGCCCTTTGACGCCCTCGTGCAGGTCATCGACGGCGGTCTCGAGCTGACCATCGGCGGCACAGCTGTTCGTGCGGACCCGGGCCAGGTGGTCCTCATGCCCGCGAAGGTGCCCCACGCACTGGCGGCGGTGAAGCCCAGTCGAATCGTCCTTGTCATGCTGCGCGACCGCAGCATGGAGGACTGACCATGCCGGAACGGGACGTGATCGAGATCGACGAGTCACTATGCGACGGCTGCGGCGAGTGCATCACGTCCTGTGCCGAGGGTGCGCTGCGGATCGTCGACGGCAAGGCGAAGCTGGTGAGTGAGGTGTACTGCGACGGGCTCGGGGCGTGCCTCGGCACCTGCCCACAGGGTGCGATCACGGTCCTCCGGCGCGAGGCTGCGCCGTTTGACGAGGCGGCCGTCGCGCTCCACCTGAGGCGCTCGCAGGCCGCCCTTCTGCCGATGGTTTCGGAGGCCGGAGCCTCCTGCCCCGGCAGCCGACCACGTTCACTCCCGGTGACCGCGCCGGCGCCCGGGTCCGCAGGGGCCCGGTCGGCGACCGCCTCGCAGCTTCGTCACTGGCCCGTGCAGCTCCACCTGATCTCCCCCGAAGCGGCCGCATTCCAGGGAGCCGACGTGCTGCTTGCGGCCGACTGTGTCGCCTTCGCCCATCCCGAGTTCCACCGCAGCCTACTCGTCGGAAAGTCGCTTGCGGTTGCATGCCCCAAGCTCGACAGCCACCAGGAGGTCTACGTCGACAAGCTGGCTGCGATGATCGACCGGGCGGGAATCTCGAGCCTCACCGTGGCCGTAATGGAGGTCCCGTGCTGCAACGGTCTGATCCAGCTCGTCGAGGCGGCTGCCGGGCGTGCCTCACGGACGCTCCCGATTCGGACAGTTGTGGTCGGGATCGGGGGCTCGGTTCTCGGCGAGACCTCCCTGTAATGCTGCCCCACGACACGACGGGCCATCGCGGCAAATGTAGAATGCCCCGGTATATCTCCCACACGGTGGGAGAAACGGGGGCTGAACATGCATCGTGCCGTCGCTTTCAGCGCACTGCTCGCCCTTGTGGCTGCAGGCGCCGCGTTTTCCGCAGACCAAACCTGGGGATCGGTCAAGTCGAGGCTGACCCTCGAGTCGACGAGCATCGACGTCGGCACGGTGCGAGCCGGCAAGGACGCCGTCGCGACGTTCACGCTGAGCAACCCGACCTCGCGCGAGATCCGGATTCTCGCAGCACACCCTTCTTGAGGATGCACCATCGCCGAGGTTGACTCGGTGATCCCGGCAGGTAAGTCGGGAAAGCTCGTCGCGAGGGTCCACACCGGAACCAATCAGAACGGCCGGTTCTCCAAGTCGGTCTCGGTGCACACCGATGAGCCGGGGAGTGCAGAAATCCGGCTGTCCTTCTCGTACCGGGTTTCGGCTCCGGTCGTCGTCCGGCCGCAAGGCCGCATCATCATCTCCGGAATCGAGGGGCGGCCGCTCGATCGCTGGCTCCGACTGACGGGAGACGCCGAAACCCCGCTCGAGATCACCCGGATCGACAACCCGGCGCCACAGCTGCTCGAGATCACATCCGGGCGGGTCGGCGAGGGGGAACGCCCGGAAGGCCTCTCCAACGTCAGGCCGGGAGACGTCTGGGTGCGTCTTCATGTCGGATCCGGGACGAGTGCCAGCGAGCTCGACGGGGTCGTCACGCTCGCGACGAACCACCCGGAGCGCCCGCTGATCAAGGTCCCGTTCCAGGTCCGTATCCGTCCCCTGATCTCGGCCGCGCCCGCGACCGTGGAGCTGAGAGCGGGAAGCGATCCACGCCAGCCTCACTCGGTGGTCGTCAGGCTCGGTCACAACGGCGGCAAGCCGTTCCAGATCAAGGGAATCCAGTCGTCACTTCCGGACGTGATCGAGGCCACTCAGCTCAGCTCGGGTTCCCAGGTGTCCCATCTCGTTCGTATCGCGCTGGTGGCCGCCGACCCGTCGATCGTTCCGCCGCCGGGTCTCTCGGCAACGGTCAGCGTGTCCACCGACGAGCCCGCTCGGCCCGAGATCACGATTGCGGTCGAGGTGCACGCCCCGGACGCATGAAGGTCGCCGGTCACCGAGGCCAGGCCGTTGAGATCTCTGGCCTTCGTTTCTCACCTTGTCACGTTGCGACGGTGCCGAAATGCCCGCCAGCGTGGAGTCACCGAGTGACGGGCCCCACAGTCTCCGGTCCCTCCCAAGGCTCGTTCCGCCGCGTGGTCGCAGATGGAAATTGACCGGAGGGGGGAGCCACGGAGCCCAAGGTTCCTGTAGAATGTCCGCCCCGGAAAGGACCCGGCAGCGACGTGACCGCAGCACCCGTCTCCAGACCTCACCGACACCTCGTGATCGCCATCGATGGACCGGCTGGTGCCGGCAAATCGACCATCGCTCGGATGCTGGCCGCCAGGCTCGGCGTTCCGTACCTGGACACCGGTGCGATGTATCGAGCAGTCGGCCTGTTGGCCCGTCGCGCTGGGATGACACCGCCGTTCGCGCAGGGCGACTGGCCCAAGCTCGCCGCACTCGTCGATGGGCATCAGATCGAGGTCGGCGGGGGCGATGGCGACACCGTTGTGATGGTTGACGGCGAGGACGTGAGTCAGCTGATTCGGGTGCCCGAGTGCTCGACAATGGCCTCGGCCGTGTCGGCCGTCAGTGCCGTTCGACGGGCTCTGGTGCCGCTGCAGCGCGACCAGGCCCATCGCCACGGCGGTGTGCTCGAGGGCCGAGATATCGGAACGGTGGTCGTCCCGGGTGCTGATCTCAAGGTCTTCCTGACCGCCACCGCCGGTGAACGCGCCCTGCGGAGGCAGCGGGATCTGGCCGCACGTGGCATCGAGGAAGACCTCAGCGCGATCCAGCAGGAGCAGCAGCAGCGGGACCATCAGGACAGCTCGCGCTCCGACTCGCCCCTGCAGGTTGCGGAGGGCTCACTGGTGGTCGACACCAGCTATCTGAGCCCTGAAGCGGTGATCGACCGGATTCTCTTGGAGCTTGAGGGAACCGGACACCGGGAGCTTGACACTCCCGGGCGAACGCCGTAAGGTCACGAAATCACGGAGGCTAGGTGTGCACCCGAGGTGCGCCCAGCAGGGAGGGAAGGTCTTGAACATCGACTCGGACATGAACGATAACCGGGAGAACCCAGAGAACATGGATCAGCTGTCGATGGAGCAGCTGATGGAGAGCTCCCTCCAAACCCTCCGTGAAGGTGAAGTGGTTCGCGGAACCGTGGTCGCGGTCACAAACGACGAGGTCATGGTCGACATCGGCTTTAAGTGCGAGGGCTCGATACCGATCGCCGAGTTCACCGATCGCAAGACGGGCGAGGTCACCATCGGCATCGACGAGGAGGTCGAGGTCTTTGTAGAGCGCCTCGACGAGATGGAAGGAACGCTGCGGCTCTCCCGCGAGCGGGCGACCAAGCTCAAGACCTGGAAGTCCATTGAAGATGCCTTCAAGAGTGGCGAACCGGTCACCGGCCGGGTCGTCGAGCGAGTCAAGGGTGGTCTGTCGGTCGATATCGGCGTCCGTGCGTTCCTGCCTGGAAGCCTGGTGGACATTCGCCCGAACCGCCGCCTGGAGGACTACCTCGACGCGGAGATCGAGGCACGGATCATCAGCTTCGACCGGCGTCGCTCCAACGTCGTGCTGTCGCGCAAGGCAATCCTGGAGGAGGAGCAGCAACGGGCCAAGGAAGCGACAATGGTGGACCTCGAAGAGGGCAAGGTCGTCACCGGTGCGGTGAAGAACATCACCGACTACGGTGTGTTCGTCGACCTTGGCGGTCTCGACGGTCTGCTCCACATCACCGACATCTCCTGGGGGCGCGTGGGACATCCCAGCGAGTACTTCCGAGTCGGCGACGAGGTCGACGTGGTTGTGTTGCGCTTCGACCGCGAGAAGGAGCGGGTTTCGCTCGGATACAAGCAGCGCTTCGAGGACCCGTGGATCCTGGTCCCAGAGAAGTACCCGGTCGGCAAGCGCGTCAGTGGAAGCGTCGTGAGCATCGTCGACTACGGCGCGTTCGTCGCCCTCGAGGAAGGTGTCGAGGGGCTGATTCACGTCAGCGAGATGTCGTGGACCAAGAAGGTCAAGAACCCACGGTCGATTCTGGAGGTCGGGCAAGAGGTCGAGGTTGTCGTGTCAGAGGTCGACCCGGACAAACGCCGCCTGTCGCTCTCGCTTCGCGCCACCGAGCCCAATCCGTGGGAGCAGGTCGCCGAAACCTACAGTGTCGGCAGCCGTGTCCACGGCGTGGTCCGCAACCTGACCGATTTCGGCGCCTTCGTTGAGATCGTACCGGGTGTCGACGGTCTGGTGCACATCTCCGACATGTCCTGGACGCGACGCATCAATCATCCGTCGGAGGTCGTTCAGAAGGGCCAGGAGGTTGATGCTGTCATCTCCGCCATCGACGTTGTGAATCAGCGGATTTCGCTGTCGATGAAGGAGCTCCTGCCGAACGAGTGGGAGGAGTACGCCAACCGCCACTCGGTTGGCGATGTCGTCGGCGGTGCGGTGACGAATGTCACCGACTTCGGTGTGTTCGTTGAGCTCTCGCCCGGTGTCGAGGGCCTGTGCCACATCTCCGAGATCGACCGCGATTCGGGCCTGACCCTCCAGGACCTGTTCGTGTCAGGTCAAAAGGTGCGTTGCCGGATCCTGCGGATCGACTGGAACGAAAACCGCATTGGGCTGTCGATGCATGGCGTCGATCAGGAGCTCGGCGAGGCTGGCGGCGAGGAGATGATGCAGGGCGAGGAACGCACCTCGCTGCTTCCCGAAACCGCAATGGCGGCCGCGTTGCGCGCCGGCGGGATCCTGCACGAGCCGGAGACCGAAGCCGAGGCCGGCACTGTGGAAGTCGAGGCCGCGGAGCCCGAGGTCGAGGCCGCGGAACCCGAGGTCGAGGCTGCGGAACCCGAGGTCGAGGC
>CAZQYU010000106.1:0-9447 GCA_964597585.1 uncultured Thermoanaerobaculia bacterium | reverse complement strand
CTCCAGCTGAGCCAGCACACTCTCTGTCCAGCCAGCCCGGTCACCCGCGGGACCTTGAGCCCGACCCCGCCACCTGCTGCCTGCAGCCTGCTGCCCGAGCCCCGGGGGCTCGGACCACATCCCCCTTCGAGTGGGCTCAGCTGCCTGCGCCCAGGGTGCGGGTCCGGGATCAGGCTGCGGGCAGCAGGCCGCGGGGAGCCGGGGTCGGGGAGGCGCGGCCGTGCTGATCGGGCGCCCGATCCCGTCCCGGCCGCCGGCAGCCCGCCGCCCGAACCTGGATTCCGCGCACCACCCACACTAAGTCGGCCCACCTGCTCAGCGACCAGCGTTCGAGCCCGGGATCAGGCTGCGGGCAGCAGGCCGCGGGGAGCCGGAATCGGGGGCACGGCCGTGGCGGTCGGGCACCCGATCCCGTTGCGGCCGCCGGCTGCCCGCCGCCCGTCTCCCGGATCCAGGCACCCGATGCCTCTGGTTCACACCCGGCAGTATCGGCTCTCAGGCCCGCCCCTGGAGCGCTCTTGGGTCGCGGGCGAAGCCCGCGCTGAGTCTTACTCTCTTGGTGTCTTGGTGGTGACTATCGGATGGGTGGGTCGGGGTCAGGCGTGGAGGATGGCGCGGACGCGGTCGATGACCTCGAGCGTTGAGAACGGTTTCGTGATGTAGCCGTCGGCTCTGACCTCCCGACCACGCAGGATGTCCTGGGCGAAGCCTTTGGCGGTGAGCATGATGATCGGAATGTCGCGGGTAGCCTCGCGACTGCGCAGGGTGCGGGCGAGGTCGAAACCTGAGGTCGGTGTCGCAAGAGCGACATCAAGCAGGACGAGGTCGATGGGCTGCTGGGCGAGAATGGCCTCCGCCTCCTCCGCCGAGATGGCCTCGAAGGTCATGAACCCCTCACGCCGCAGTTTGAACGACAGAATGCGGAGGATGTAGGGCTCATCATCGACGAGCAGGATTCGGCGCCCCGTCACAACTCGAGTCTACGTCCTGACTGCAGGCCGGATCAAGCCATGCGGTCGTTCGGGCGATGGACGTCACAGGCTCCGGCGCAGGCTTGCCGGCAGGCTCGCCTCCGCCGCTGCGAGCAGGAGGTGAAGGAGCCCGAACGCGCTCAGCGCGCCGCGAAACGACGCCGAGGCCGCCACGGAGGCGACGGGCCCGGGCAGGCGCAGGATGAGGTCGGTCCAGACGGTGCTCCACGGCAGCAGGAGCATCGCCAGCCCGATATGAATCAGATAACCGGCGTACAGCCCCACGAGGACGAGCCGACCAAGCTTCACGGCGACCATCATACCGGCTCATGCGTCGTGGTACCGTGCCGCGGTGACTGCCGGAATCCTGTGGGCCTCGCCGCTGCCGCCGGTGCGCTCCGGGGTCAGCGACTACGCGGTCGAGCTCCTACCGGAGCTCGCGCGCCATGCCAGGGTTCGGGTGATCGCGCCACCGCAGTGGCAGCCTCCGCCGAGCTGGGCGCTCGCCGGGACCGTCGAGGTGGTCCCGACAGACGCCCGTGCGCTGCCCGGCGAGATCACGATGCTGCACCTCGGCAACAATCCCTACCACAGCTGGCTGCTCGAGCGGCTCGCAGGCGACCGCGTGGTCGTGGTGCTGCACGATCCTGTCCTGCACCATCTGCTGGTCCAGGCGTCGCTGGCGCTCGGCGACCGCGTCACCTACCGCAGGTGGCTCGAGGCCGCCCATGGTGTGCATGGCGGGATGCTCGCGCGCGCGTGGCTGGAGGGTTTTCAGGGTCACCTCGAGCCGTTCCTGTTTCCCGCACGCCGGGCCTTCCTGGCCGGCGTCATGGGGATCGTGGTCCACTCCGCATGGGCCGCCGGTGAGGTCGCCCGCGACCTGCCGGACACGCCGGTCGCGCACATTGGTCTCGCGGTCGCTGATCCCGGCCCCGTCGAAACTGACGGTCTCCGGGATCGGCTCGGGCTCGATTCCCGCACCGTGGCGGTCATGCACCTCGGATTCATGACCCCTGCAAAGGGCCTCAACGTGATCCTGGCCGGGCTCGCTGCCGCCCGCCGGTGTGGTATCGACGCCGGCTTGGTGCTGGTCGGGGAGGGCGGTCTGCCGGCCGGGTTCCGGGGTGTGGTCGCGGATCTCGGCCTCGCCGAGGCGATCCACGAGACCGGGTGGGTCACAGGCGACGAGGTTCGGATCGTGCCGGCAGCCGCCGATCTCGGCGTTGTCCTGCGCACGCCATCCGCCGGCGAAACATCGGCTGCTGCGGGGAGGTTCCTGGCGTGTGGCACTCCGGTGGCGGTCGGCGGCTTGCGCCAGTTTCTGGAGATCCCGGAGGCTGCGGCGCCACGCTTGACGCCTGGACCGGCGGCGGCCGCAGACCTCGCGCGGGTGATCGCTGCCGTCGCCAGCGGGCGCCGGGATGGCAGCTGGGCGCGTCGTCGCCTCGCGGCGCGCGCGGCCTATGAATCGAGACACCGCCCGGAGAAGGCGGCGGCCGCTCTCGCAGAGTTTGTCCGGAGCCTCGCATGACCGGGGCCGTGCCATGGCGGATCGAGCTCCGAGACGACCTGGCCCGTCACCCCGCCCGGGCGCTGTCAGTGGCGGCGAACCAACGCCATGCAGCCGTTCTGGTCGCTGTCATCGAAGGACCCGTAGGCGTCGATCTGTTGCTTCACCGCAGGTCCCGGAGTCTGCCTCATCACGCTGGACAGGTCGCATTCCCGGGTGGCGTGGTCGAGCCCGACGACCGCGACGTCGCCGCTGCGGCCTTGCGAGAGGCCCAGGAGGAGATCGGTCTCGACCCCGAGTCGGTCGAGATACTGGGCAGGCTCGCGGACGTGCGCACCTCGACGGGGTACGTGGTCACGCCTGTCGTGGGGGCCGTCTCGGGCGAGGTCGTGCTCTCGCCTTCCGACGACGAGGTCGAAGAGATCGTGCGGGTGCCTGCAGCCGTGCTGCTCGATCATGCGAGCTTCGGAATGGTCACGAAGCGGGTTCGAGGTCTGCTGGTCACCGGTGACGCCCTGCGCTGGAACGGTCACGAGATCTGGGGGGCGACGGCCAGGGTGCTGCTCGCCCTGCGCAGGGCGCTGGAACGCGTCGACGGACCCTGGCGGCGATGCCCGGGCACCTGAGTTCAGCGCGGAACGACTTCGAGGGCGTTGTGCAGCAGGTGGTCCGCGGCGTCCGCGGCGACGGCGCGTGAGAGGTTTGCCTCCAGGATCGGCGAGCCCGTGGCGAGGGGTTCCGCCTGCGCGAGCAGGTTGGCGGCGTCGGCGAAGCGGCCCTGACGGTAGAGCGAGGCGGCGAGCAGATTGAGCACGGCAGGATCGTTGGGGCGCCGTTGCAGGACCGGGCGCACCGATGCCTCGGCGTCGGCGAAAGCGCCTCGCTTGAGCTGCAGAAGGCCGGTCAGAAGCGTGGTGTCGTCGCTCGCTTCGAGCTTGTCGACGATCCGTTGCGCCTCGGCGAAGAGGTCCGACTGGATCAGCGCCAGTGCGAAGGCACGGCGCACGTCTGGAGGCTGGAAATCTCCGGCGACGGCCGCGCGCAACGCGGTAAGGGCGGCGTTCGTCTTGCCCACCAAGAGCAGCGCCTGGCCGAGCCGGGCCTGGACCTGTGCGTCGTCGTGGAGCAGGTTCTCGGCCGCACGCAGGGCCTCGATGGCCTGTTCCGCGTGCCCGGCGGCGAGCTCGAGCTCGCCCACGGCGAGCTGAACCTCGGGCAGCAGAGGATTCTCGCTCAGCGCGGTGTGGAGCTCCTCGATCGCGCGCTGAGGGCGCCCGAGCCGGGCGTCGAGCAGGCCGAGCGCCGCCCAGGCGCGGTCTGAATGGGGCCAGCGCTCGGTCAGCTGCCGGAACGCGTCGCGCGCCCCGGAGGTATCGCCCATCGCGAGGTAAACCTCTCCGAGGCGCAGGCGCAGGCCGATGTTGTCCGGCTGCAGGCCGAGCGCAGACTTGAGTGCGAACTCGGCCTCCTGCCATCGGGCCGCCCGCCGGGCGGCCTCCGCCATGAGCTCGAGCCCGGCAACGTTGTTCGGCTGACGCGCGACCACCTCGCGCACCACCTCGAGGCTGCCCTCGACATCGCCCTCGTCGAGCAGCCTGTTGGCCCGCAAAATCAGATCGGGGATCGAAAGGGTCGCGAGTGGCGCGGTCGGCCCGCCGAGCCCGTATTGGGCGCGCAGTGCGGCGGCCTCCTCGGTGCGGCCGAGGCGCTCGAGCAGGGCGACCTTGAGCGGCGCGAGCCGGGCGTCGCCGGGAAAGGCGATCAGAAGGCGATCGACGTCGGCGAGCGCCCCCTCGAGGTCCTCGCCCCGGTCGAGCCGAGTCTGGATCGCGGCCAGAGTGGCCTCGACGTCGGGTGACGGCGGAGCGTCCGGCGACGGCGCGCCGCCCTTCGCCGCGGACGAACGGGCGGCCTCGAAAAGGTCGACGAACTGCTGGGTGTAGTAGTCGGTGGCCAGCGTCAGGGTGGGGTCCTCGACCAAGGCGGCTCGAAGGTGCGTCTCCACCTCGGCCTCGCGACCCAGGGCGAACAGCGTCCACGCGATCCGGACGTGCAGCTGCGCGCGGTGAGTCGGATCATCAGTCTCCGACAGGGCCACGGTGTAGAGCTGCACGGCACGGCTGAAGGCGCCCTGACGGTAGGCCTGGAGAGCCGCCTCCTCGCTCGCAGTGGGCTCGAAGGCGCCGGAGACCTGGACCAGGATCGAGGCCAGGAGCACCGCGCAGAGCGCAAACGGTCGGAGGACGCGAGACATGGCGTTACTGTACACCACGTTCATCAATGGACTGCGGGCGGTGCCACGACCACCACGACGGCGGGACTCGGCAGGCGCGGGACGACGAGGTGCTGGCGGTGCTCGGCGTCCGCCCAACGGACCGTGAGCTCGTGCTCGCCAGAGGGCACCAGCTTGCGGACGATGGGTATGGACCCCAACGAGCGACCGTCGAGGAACGCGATCCCTCCGGGCGGTGCCGAACTCTGGTCCGGGAGGACGGTCATCAGGCCGACGTCCAGGGTCAGGGAGAGCACGCGGGTGTCGCTGTCGACCCTCCGGATCAGGGTCTGGAGTGGATAGTCCGGCAGCGCCATGGTGAAGGTGTGGGGTCCTGGCGTGAGGCGCGCCTCGCTCGAGGCGATACGTCCGCTGCCGAGCGCCTGACCGTCGACCGTGACTTCGGCGGGGGGGTCGATGACCAGCCGGACGGCGAGCGGGCGCGGAGCCGGGGGCGCGGTCGGTTCGGCCTCCGGCGTCGGCTCGGGCGGAGGCGTCGGAGTCGGTGTCGCGGTCGGGGTGGGCGTGACCGTCGGGGTTGCGGTAGGGACCCAGGGAGGTCCGGAAGGACCGAAGACGAGCCTCTGCGCTCCCGGGGAGAGGATGACGGTCGCGGTCGAGCCGAGCAGCACGAGGAGGAGGAGCAGGAAGATCAGAACTGCCGGGCTGCGCCGGGGAGCAGCGGGAGGCGTCGGCGTCCGGTTGAGCACGGCCGCGGCTGGACGCGGAGCCGGTTCACGCAGCGACAGCTCCCGCGTGGTCGAGTTGTCTCCGAGCCCGCCCATTCGACGTACCATGCGGCGCAGGACAGCAGTGGTGTCGTCGCTGGGAAGGGCGTCAAGGGCGACGGCGACCCGGCGCAGCGCCTCGCCGAGCTCGCGCGCGCTCTGCCACCGATCGGCGGGCGTCTTGGCCATCGCACGGCTGATGATGCCGTCGAGTGCAGGCGGGCAGGCGACCGAGAGCCGTGCCGGAGCCTCCGGTTCGTCGTTGAGGATGCGATAGAGCACGTTGGACAGGGATGAGCCGGCGAACGGGCGGACGCCCGTCAACAGCTCATAGCCCACCACGCCGAGCGCGAAGATGTCGGTCCTTCCGTCGACCTCGCCGCCCTGGATCTGCTCCGGGGCGAGGTAGCCGGCGGTGCCGAGTGCGATTCCGGTCTGAGTCAGCTTCGAGCCGCCGTCGAGGGACTTGGCGATTCCGAAGTCCATGATCTTGACCGTGCCGTCCTCCAGCACACGGATGTTCGACGGCTTGATGTCGCGGTGAACGACGCCGCGCTGGTGGGCGTAGTCGAGGCCGTCGCAGACCTGGATGAGGATCGATACAACCGTGGTCGGGTCGGAAAGCACGGCCGCGCTGGCGAGCTGGTCGAGATCGTACCCGGAGAGGAGCTCCTGGACGATGTAGGGGACGTCGTCCTCGAGCCCGTAGTCGAACACCAGTGTGATGTTGGGATGGACGAGGTTGCCGACGACCCTCGCCTCGCGCTCGAAGCGCTGTCGGACCTCGCTGTCCGGCGTCGAGCACATCTTGATCGCGACCTCGCGACCGATGTGCGGGTCGCGCGCACGATAGATGACGCCGAATCCCCCGCTGGCAATCTGGCCGAGAATCTCGTATTTGCCGACGTGCTCGGGGACGTGCATTCGGCCCGCACCCCTCTCCCCGCGGCGCCAGTCCCCCGTGCGCCGGGTCAACGCTCCACTGGCATTATCCACGATGTTGCGCAGGGTTGGTGCCGCGCGCGAAGGGCGACTGCGTCACACCAGGCCGTGGGCCAGGAAGAAAGAGAGCTCTTCGAGGTGGATCTTGAGATCGACGGTCTTGACCTGGACGCCCTGCGGCGCGCGCACCTGGAGCGGGGCGAAGTTGAGGATCGCCTTGATCCCTGCCGCGGCCATCTGGTCACAGACCTTCTGCGCAGATGCGGCGGGGGTCGTAATGACGCCGATCTCGACGTTGCGTTGGGCGACGATCTCGGCGAGGCGTGCTGCGTCCTCGACCAGGAGACCGCCCGGGGTGGGCTCACCGATCTTGCCGGGGTCGGAGTCGAGCACACCGACGACCAGGAACGAGCCGCCAGAGAACCCGGAGTAGTGGCACAGCGCCGTTCCGAGATTGCCGGCACCGACGATCAGCAGTCTGCGTTCGCGGTGAAGGCCGAGGATCTCGACCACGTACTGGCGGAGCTCGCGCACGTTGTAGCCGACCCCGCGGACGCCGAACTCGCCGAAGTAGGCGAGGTCCTTGCGGATCTGGGCCGAGTTCAGGTTGAACCGGTGTGCGAGCTCCTGGCTCGAGACGGTGTCGATGCCGAGGTCGATCAGCCGCTCGACACAGCGCAGGTAGATCGACAAGCGGGCGATTGTGAGATCGGAGATCGACTTCGCGTCGAGGTGCCGTTTGTAGGCCGCCATGTCTCTACCTCACGAGGACCTGCACCGCCGTCGCCGCTGCCGTCAGGATCGGTGCCGGGTAGAGCCCGATGACTGCCACCGCGAGAGCTGCGAGGGAGGCGACAGCAGTGATCGCGAAAGAGCGCGGGAATGCGGGCTGTCGCTTCGGCAGCGGCTGCATGTACATGACATACACCACCCGCAGGTAGTAGAACGCCGAGACCAACGAGTTGAGGACGCCGACAACGGCCAGCCAGACCAGGCCCTGATTGACCGCGGCGCGGAAGATCATGAATTTTCCAGTGAACCCGACGAAGGGTGGCACCCCTGCGAGCGAGAACAGGCAGACTGTAAGGGCGAGCCCGAGAACGGGTCGGTTCCAGCCCTGACCGGCAAGGTCCGAAATCAAGTGTGGCTCGTTTTCGCGCTCGGAGAGCACGGCAATCACGGCGAACGCACCGATGTTCATGACCGTGTACGCCGCGAGGTAGACCAGCACGGCGGAGCCGCCATCGCTGCCGGCTACGATGATGCCGACCATGGCGTAGCCCATGTGCGCGATGCCGGAGTAGGCGAGCATGCGCTTGATGTCGCGCTGCACGATGGCGACGATGTTGCCCAGAGTCTGCGAACCGATCGCCAGGATCGCGCCGGCAAGAAGCCAGTGCGGCGAGGTGTGGATCAGGTTCATGCCGTCCGCCAGCCGCAGCAGCACGATCAGCGCGGCGCCCTTGGGGACCACCGAAAGAAAGGCGGTGACCGGGGTCGGACCGCCCTGGTAGACGTCGGGCGCCCAGCCGTGGAAGGGGAAGAGTGCGAGCTTGAAGGCGAAGCCGCCAACCACCATCGCGAGGCCGATCGCCGCAAGCGGGTCGAGCCTGCCTGCCGAGACGATCGCCGTGCTCATCGCGGCGAGGTCGGTTGTCGCCGTCGAGCCGTAGAGGAGCGCGATGCCGAAGACCACGAAAGCCGAGGCGAACGCTCCGACCACGAAGTACTTGATACCGGCCTCGAGGCTGATCGGGACGCTGCGGAGGAAGGCGTTGAGCACGTAGAGCGGGATCGACAGCAGCTCGAGGCCGAGGAACAACGACAAGGCATCGACGGATGAGGCCATGACCATGGCGCCGACGGTCGCGAACAGCAACAGCGAGTAGAACTCACCGTGATCGACGTCGTTACGGCGCAGGAAGGGGCCGGCCATCCACGCGGTGAGGAAGACCGCAACCAGAATGTAAAGGTCAACGAAGCCGGTGACCGCGTCGACTTGCAGCATGCCGCCCCAGACCCGTCCCGGCAGCGGGAGCGCCAGCCGCGCCCATGCCGCGCCGGCGACGGCCAACATGGTGAGCTCGGCGAGGTAGCGTCGCATCTGTGGGATGAAGGCCTCGAGGGCCAGCAGCAGCCCGGCCGCGACCGCCAGGATGGCGAGGGGAGTGATGGCGAGAAGGTCAACGGTGGAAGGCGAGAACATGGTCCGTCCTCCTCGTCACCGGCCCAGCAGGAGGCGCACGGCCGCCTCCATCGGGGACAGGAAAGTGGTCGGATGCACACCGATCCACACCATCAAGACCAGCAGCGGAGCGACCGCGAGCAGCTCGCGCGGGTTCATGTCCTTGAGCTCGCGGTTCTCCTCGTGGCGAAGGGGGTTCCAGAACACCCGCTCGACCATCCACAGCATGTAGACCGCACCGAAGATGATGCCGAGTGCGGCCAGCACGACCGCCACCGGCTGGCTGGTCCACGATCCGGCGAGGATCAGAAACTCGCCGACGAAGCCGTTGAGGCCAGGCAGACCGATCGACGACAGGGTGACGAGCACGAACACCGCTGTGTAGACCGGCACGACCTTCGCGATGCCGCCGTAGTCCGCGATCAGCCGGGTGTGGCGGCGCTCGTAGATGACCCCGACGAGCAGGAAGAGGGCGCCGGTAGAGAGGCCGTGATTGACCATCTGGAGGACCGCACCCTGGGTCGAGGCGACCGTGCCGCCGGCAAGACCGAGCATGACGAAGCCGAGGTGGCTCACGGACGAGTAGGCAACCAGCTTCTTGATGTCCGGCTGAACCATCGCCACCCATGCGCCGTAGAGGATACCGATCACCGCGAGGGCGAGGATGATCGGCAGGAAGGCGTCCCAGGCGGCCGGGAAGAAGGCGCGGTTGAAGCGCAGGAAGCCGTAAGTACCGAGCTTGAGGAGGACCCCGGCGAGGATGATCGAGCCCCCGGTGGGCGCCTCGACGTGGGCGTCGGGCAGCCAGGTGTGGAACGGGAACATCGGGACCTTGA
>CAZQYU010000105.1:4560-9494 GCA_964597585.1 uncultured Thermoanaerobaculia bacterium | reverse complement strand
CCGCGCAGGCTCGTCCAGGTCGTGCCGCCGTCCTCGGAACGCACGGTGACGATGCCCGTGCTGTAGACGACGTCCGGGTTCTGGGGGTCGACGGCGATCATCGGCAGATCGCCGCCGCCGATGCGCATCAGCGGTCGCGGATCGTCGGTGACGGCGGTCCAGGTCGCGCCGGCGTCGTCCGAGCGGTAGAGCGCCTGCCCTTTGCCCGATTGATAGCCGCTGGTGAGCGTGGTCGCGAGGATCGCGTAGAGGCGGTCCGGCCGGCTCGCCGCGATCGCCAGGTTTGCCTGCACGATGTTCTCGGGCAGGCCTCCGGCGAGCTTGGTCCAGGTGGTACCGCCGTCGGTCGACTTGTAGATCCCGCCGTTGCCGCCGCCGTACTCGTTGCCGTCCTCCCACGGTCCCTGGCGACCCTGCCAGAAGGTCGCATAGACGACCTCCGGGTTCGTCGGGTCGATGTCGACGTCGTTGGCGCCGGTGTCCTCGTCGAGGAACAGCACCTTCTGCCAGGTGGCGCCACCGTCGGTGGAGCGGTAGAGGCCGCGCTCGGGGTTCTCCCCGTAGGGATGACCGAGCACCGCCGCGAAGACCCGGTTCGGGTCGCCCGGGTCGACGGCCAGCGCCGGGATCTGCTGGCCGTCCTCGAGCCCGAGGTGGCTCCAGGTCGTGCCGCCGTCGGTCGACTTGTAGATGCCGTCGCCCACCGAAAGGTCGGGACGTTGCAGGCCCTCGCCCGAGCCGACGTAGAGCGTCTGTGGGTCGGACGGGGCGACCGCGATGGCGCCGATCGACTGCGTCGGCTGATCGTCGAAGATCGGCTGCCAGCTGCGGCCGTAGTCGTCCGAGCGCCAGACGCCCCCGTTGCAGACCCCGATGTAGAGGATCGGCGGAGTGCCCGGCACACCCGCCACGGCGCGCGTCCGGCCGCCGCGGAACGGCCCGATCATGCGCCAGTGCATCTCCTGGTAGAGGCTCGGGGAGACGGTCTTGTCCATTGTCTTGGGCTGCGCCGCCAGCGGCACAGCGGTGAGCTCGAGGGCGCTGGCGAGCGCGATGGCGACGAGCGGGAACACGCGAGCTCTCATCGAATCGATCCTCCTGGAGGGCTGACGGCTGTCGGCGATGCCGCGAAGGGCCGGCGGGCCATTGTCCCGCGGCGGACCGACGAGCGCCAGCGGCGCCCTGTGCGGGGCGATTCGACCTCGGGCGCGAGCCCGGCTTCGCTGTCGCTCGAACGCGCCGGTGGCCGGAGCCCTGTTCGCGGTGGAGATCATCTTCGGGGACCTCGGGGGGGCCCAGTTCTCGCCGATCGTGATCTCCTCGGTGGCGGCCACGGTGGTCAGTCGCCACTTTCTGGGCGACTTCCCAGCCTTCGAGGTGCCTCGTTACACGCTCATCAGCCCATTCGAGTTGCTGGCGTACGCGGGTCTCGGCGCGTGTCGTCGAGCGCCTCGGACCGAGCTGCCCGCCGCTCTACTGCCACCCCTCTGGCAGGTCCCCCTGCCGCTCGAGGCGGCCGAACGACGCGTCGTCCTGGTTGGTGAACCGAAATGCGACCGCCTTGCCGTCGGGGCCGAGCTCGAACACGATCGCAACCGGTTGGGGCTGGCCGTCGGGCACCTCGGCCTGCACGAACTCGGTGTCCGACACGGTTCGCAGGGCCCATGGCGCAACGTCGCCGAACATCGCGCCCAGGGCGAGGTGGCCCGGCGGTACCTCGGGTGCCTGTTCGGCCCACTCAGGGCGCTTCGCCTCGGAGACGAACCACCGTCGGTTCGGCTGGTCGGGCGAGGCGTAGACGCCGTAGTATCGCGAGGGATCCTCGAGCGGCGCCCCCAGGCTGGAAGCGTCGGCCGCCGGAGCGGCGTCGGTCGCGGCCTGAGCAGCCGACCCGGCGCCGGAGCTCCCGGCGTCGGTCGCGCCTTCGCTCGGAGACCCGGCGGCGCCGGGGGACGGGGCGCCGGCCCCGCCGCATGCGGCGAGCGTCCCCGCGAGCAGCAGGGACGCGATAAGAGACGACTTCGGTCGAGCATGCAACATGGAACCTCCCAGGGTGTTGTTGTCGGGACGGTCCTTGAAGTCTACCAGGTTGTTGGAGGTCAGGATGGTGACGTCACCATAGACCTGGACCTCGGGGGTTGGCCGTCTCGGCGACGATCACCTTGCCGGCGTCCTTGGGGAAGCTCGGCGTGAACGGGCTTGGGGCCTGACCCGCGGCAACCTCTCCGTACAGCTGAGCCGGCTCGAGTCCGCCGGCGTCGTCGACCTTGAACGTGGGCTGGCAGCGGTACTCTGGACTCTCATCGCCATGGGCCGCCGGCTCTGCCGAGCCGGTGAGGGCGCGGCCCTGTGGCACGTGCTGCGCACGCTGATATTCTGGATCACCGGGCTGCGCAACACCCTGCTGATCGGGGACAAGGCAATCGGCTCGGGGATGAACGTCGTGGGATGGGTCTCCGTCATCGTGGCCGTCCTCGACACCATTCAGCTCGGCAGAAGGGAGTGGGCGGCGGCCGATGCAGCTCCCACCAGCGATGGACATCCGTGAGCGGCAGGCCCCGGTCCTGACGATGAGCAGCGCGCTCTGCGACGGGTTGGGTCGGGCGGGCCGATCGGCAAGCCTCAAAGCTCCCGAGTCCGGCTCACGATCGGCGGCGGGGACGCTCCAGCCATGAAGCGAGCCATTCTCGTGCTCTGGCCCCTCGTTCCGTGCCTCCTGGTCTCCGCTCTCGTTCACCTCATGGACGACGATGTCGGAGGCGTCGCGGCACTCGTGTCATCACCGAGCCTGCGGCTGTCGGTGCTGATCTGGGCATTTCCGCCCGCAGCGTGTGGGTACCTGGCCTTCGGTGCCTACCTCAAGGGCGGCTTGATCGGATACCTTGCCGTCGCCCTCCCGGCCTCGAGCATTCTCGGGTGCCTGTTGGCTCTCGGCGGCTCGACCGCAACGACCACCTCGGGGTTTCTGTGGAGTGTGATGGGCTCGGCGACGCTCTTTCTCGTTGTCCTCTCACTGGCCTCGTTACCCGGCGGAGCTGTCGCTCGGAGGTTACGTGACGCGCGAAACAGCGGGCAGCCGCTCGCGTGAAGCGTGAAGGTTGACCTCCCCTCGGAGAAGAGCACCGAAAGCTGCAGTCGCCCACCTCCGTAGATGCGTCGCGCGCTGAGTCATGGGTGCCGGGCTCCAAGAATGGAGGAGAGCGACTCGCGGCCGCTGCACCTGTGTCCGGAGGACCTCCGCAAGCTCCAGTGGAGCGTGGGCTTCGACGTGCTCGAGCGCTATCGGCGCCTCGCCTCGCTCTACCGCGGGCTCGGTTTCACCGACGAGGCGGCCTGGATCGAGCGCAGGCTGGCACACCTCGAGGCGAGGTGAGAAGCCCTCCAGAGTGCCAGGCCCGAGAGAGCCGTGATAACTCAAGCGCCACAAGGCGACGGGCTCGCCGGACACGGCGTGAGGGGGATGAGGCCACAAGGCCTCCTTCGAGCCCGGCACCAAGGCGGCACCACAGCAGATTGCGGGTTTGCGACGCATTCGACGCTTTCTGAGTGGGACCGGGATGTTCCCCGGGAGAACGGTCTCACTGACGGTCCTGCTCGAGCCTTCAGAGCCGCCGCCGAAGCGAAGGAGGCGCGCCATGCTGCGGACGCCTTGCAGCCTTGCGGTCATCGTGCTCTGCGCCCTGCCTTCCCTCGCAGGGGCGCAGACCTGCCCCAAGCTCGAGGGTGGGCTCCCCGTGGTGGGTTCTTCGCCGCCGCTCCGGGCGTGCCCCACTCAGGTCATGAACCTGGACGTGGACGGCGACAGCGGGATCTTCTCGGGAGTGTGCCAGATCGAGAGGAAGGGAGACTACGCCTATCTCCTCTCCGACGACTCGATCTACGTCCTCGACGTCTCGGCGCCGCCGGCTCCGGTCGTGATCGAACGGGTCGTGCCGCCCGGCGGCCACTGGTGCTTCGACATGCAGCTCGTGGGGGACCGCCTCTACATCGCCGAAGGCAGGGAAGGGCTCGCGGTGTGGGACGTCTCGACGCCGGCCTCCCCCGTGCTTGCCGGTTCGGTGGGTGCGGATCAGTACGTGTCCGCGGTTGTGGTGCGCGGAACCACGGCATACCTGTCAGGCTTCGGGCTGCGGATCTTCGACGTGATCGACCTCGCCGACCCGATGAAGCTGGGCGAGCTGGAATCCACGTCTCCTTCAGGTGCGGTTGCGGTCACCGGCGAGCTCGTGCTCCTGAGTGGGACGCGGGGCGTCCAGATCGTGGATGTCACGGATCCGGCGGCGCCGGTCGAAAGGTCCGTGATCCTCGCCGGAGGCGACGACTACGCGTTCGCCGGGACCTTGGCCTACGTGGTCGGCTCAGGAGGTCTCGCGACGTACGACCTCAGCGATCCGACCAGCCCCGTGCTGGTCGGCAGCTACGACCTGGTCTCGCTTGCCCGCGCGGTGCTCGTCGACGGAGACGTCGCGTACGTCGGGTCCTCGTATCCCAACAGGCTGGACGTTCTCTCCATCGCGGATCCGGCCGCGCCGCAGCTCATCGGCAGCGCCGATGTCGGCGGCTGGGACCTCGAACTGGTGGACGGGCTCCTCTACGACCCCTTCGGGGACGGCCTCAAGGTATTCGACGTCGATTCCTGCTTCGAAACCGAGTCGTCGCTGTGGGTGCCGATCGCCGCGCACGTCGACGGCTTGTGGGGGAGCAGATGGCGGACCGACCTCGTCCTGTTCAACGACGGCGAAGAGCGCGCGAACGTCCAGCTCGTGCTGCATGCCGACGACGGGCAGCACGAGCTCGACGGCGCGGTCGAGGCCGGCTCGCAGGGGGTGTTCGAGGACGTCGTGGGGCTCATGGAGGCGGCCACCAAGGGGCTGTTGGAGGTGCGGAGCGAGACATCGCTGAGGGGCGTCTCCCGCACGTTCGAAGCGGCCGAG
>CAZQYU010000105.1:0-4460 GCA_964597585.1 uncultured Thermoanaerobaculia bacterium | reverse complement strand
GGTGCGGAGCGAGACATCGCTGAGGGGCGTCTCCCGCACGTTCGAAGCGGCCGAGCCCGGTCCGGTGTGCAGCCGAGCCGGCCGCACCACAGTCGGACACCAAGCGGCCGACGCCATGCCGGCGTGCGAGCCGAAACCTCGGGGGGTGGTTCCCGTAACCCTTTTCCAAAGGACAGGATGATGCGATACCACGCTGCGCGACTGTCAGGTGCTTTTCTGGCGGCGGTCGGTCTCAGCGCCGTCCTCGCCGCGGCCGGCGACACCGCCTCGGTCCGCCCCGTCCGTGACGCCTCCGCCAGGTTGGGGCCCGAGCCGCAGGCCTTGCGGATGTCCGAGCAGGCGGTGCGCTGGGGTGCCGAGCTCGCGGCCGCGGAGGACCTCGAGGCGGCCATCGCCCAGTGTGTGACGAACGACATGGCCGCTCACGGCACGCCGGGCGCGTCGGTCGCGGTGGCCAGGGACGGCGTGCTCATCTTCAAGCATGGTTACGGCTTGAAGCACCTCCTCAACATGGACCCCGTCGACGGCGATACCGTGTTCCGGATCGGCTCCATCACCAAGCAGATGACCGCGGCGGCGGTTCTCCAGCAGGTGGAGGCGGGAGCGGTGCGGCTCGACGAGCCCGTGACCCGGACCATCCCCGAGCTGTGGCTCGACGGCCCCTGGCCTGCGGAGTCGATCACGATCCACCACCTGCTCTCGCACACGTCGGGCTTTCCGGACCTGCCGCTGCAGCAGAGCGGCCCGACCGACAGCGACGCGCTGTCGCGCTGGGCGGCTCACAGCGGTGCCTTCGGTCTCCACGCCCCGCCGGGGTCGTTCTTCAACTACTCGAACCCGAACTTCATGCTCGCCGGGCTCGTGGTCGAGCGCGCGAGCGGGATCGACTACCACACCTACATGGCGACCCGGGTCTGGGGTCCGGCAGGGCTCGAAGCCACCACCCTCGACCCCGCAGAGGTGATCGCCGGCGGCAACTACAGCTACGGCCACGTGACCGGGTACGGCGGCGTTCCCGTGATCTTCTCCCCGAGCAGCTACGACAACTGGGCCGGCGCTCCGGCAGGGTGGGCGTTCTCGACCGCCCCGGACCTCGTGAAGTGGGCCCTCCTGTTGATGGACGGCGGCGGAGACGTGCTCGAGCCGGAGTCGGTCGCACTCATGGAGAAGCCGACGGTGCTGTCCTACTTCTCTCCCACCTCGCGCTACGGCTACGGGCTCGTCGTCGACGACGTCGCCGGTCTTCACATGATCTACCACGGCGGCAACATCACGGGCTGGGGAGCCTTCGTCGCGTGGGAGCCGAACTACCGCGCCGCAGTGGCGGTGCTCGCCAACGGACCGGACTCGCTGATGGACGCCGCCGGCTGCATTGCGGGGGCAATGCTCCCGATCTCGAGCGATCCGCCGCCGGACGTCACGACCGATCCCTCGACGTGGAGGCGATATACCGGCACGTACGCGATGACCGACAACCTGGGCCGGACCTCGACGGCCGTCGTGGCCCTCGACGGCGACGCGATGTCGATCACGATCTTCAAGCCCCGCCAGGCCGACTACACAACGCCGATGTACCAGTACTACTTCGACACTTTCGTCATCGACATCGACGGCGACCACGAGCTCGACACCGACTTCACCTTCGTCAACGGGACCGGGCAACCCGCTCCCGTGCGGTGGCTGCGCAACCGCACCCTGGTCGGAAGGCGCCTGCCGGACGTGCGTAGGGTCGGCGGGGGACGCGTGACAGCGCCGTAGCCCCAGCCCTGGCGCATCGCTCGGCATCGCGCAGTCGTGGCGCGGGCGTCGGGAGGCGGCGGGGCCACTATCGAACTGTCTGCCAAGCCGGGCCTGCGGCCCGGTGTGCAGCCGGGACGGCCGCACCACACCAAGGACCTCCGTTCGGGCCGGGGGATGGTGAAGAGGGTGGGGCGCAAGAGGCTGGAAGCAAGAAGTTAGACGTGCAGGAGGCGACAAGCTGGAAGTGAAACGAGCAGTCAGTGTCAGGTCAGACGATCCCGACGATTTCATGAAGATCGTCCCAATCGCCTGAGCTGGCACCGATCATGCGGCACGTGGCATCCTGGGAATGGGAAGAAGGCCGATGAAAGCTCAACCCACGAGCCCCTTCGAGTCGATGCGAGCGCAACGGAGAAGACGCGATGCGGTCTGACGATCCCACAGAGGTCGTGCTCAGTGCCTTCTACGCGATCAACGCGGGCATGCGGGCCAACGACGTCGGACCCATCAGGGCCTACGTCGCCGAGGACTACCAGGGAAGTGACGCCGGCGGCCGGCTTCACGATCGCGAGATGATGCTGACCCTCTACGGAGCCGGAGGCATCAGGCTCGAGGAGTTTGAGGTCTCCCAGGTCGAAACGAAGTCCTGGGCCCGTACCGTGCTGATCTCGGGCAAGGCCTTCATCCGCGGCGCGTACGGTGAACACACTTTCGAGCACACACTGCGCTTTCTCGACGTTTACGCCGAGCGAGGTGCCGGCTGGAAGCTCGTCGCATCTCACGTCACGGATATCGTGCCGAGCTGAGGAGCTGAGGGCACCCGCAGAAAGGCGCGAGCCTTGCCGTGTCGGCCTTGCACCAGGCAAGCGCTCGGAAACCGAAGGTCCATCGGCTGCCGGTCTTGAGGAATCCGGGAATCCGTGACTGGCGGGGTCTTCCGGTCTCGAACGTCTTGACATGAGCCACGGCGGCCGTGACACGCACCCCCTCGATTCGACGGGGAAGCAGGGAACCTCTTGTCCCCGACTGGGGGTCGTCATGCGAGTGAGTCTGCTCATCGTGCCGGAGGTTGCGACGTTGTGTGCGGCGCCCATTCTCTCGCGTTCGGCATCGACGTCGCTTCTCAGCGCGCACCGGGATTGCTGGAGAAGTAGTTTCTACCCAGGTCGCGGTCCTGCTCCCGGGTAGTAAGTGCGCTTCCCGGCGGGACACCTGGGGGCTAGATTCAGGATCAGCTGAACAGAAGGCTGCACCAGGACTGGAGGCAGTTCGTGAGTTCGGCTCGTGAAGAGAGCACGATGAGCGATTGGACCGGATGAGCTGCGTCGAAAGGAGACGTTTGATGAAAGGTCAGATCCTCGCAGTAGCCACGCTCGGAGTCCTTGCGGCGTTCGTCGCGTGCAACAGGGAGACGACGCCAGGAACGTCCGCCGCAACGGAGTCGTCGTCGAGGGAAACCTCTGCCCAAACCCAGGCGACGGCCACGCCGGAGTCGACGACGACTGTTTCGTCGGTTGCGACGGACGTCGCGAAGGCCGCGCAGTCCGGCGCAGAGCAGGTCGCGGAAGGCGCGAAGGAATTTGGGAGCGACGTGAAAGACGGAGCGCGGCAGGCGACGGCAGCCGCCGGAGCAGCGCTGGAGAGCGGTGGCAAGAAGCTGCAGCAGGTAGCCGACGCGGCTGTTCGGCAGAGCACCGAGCCGGCAGCCACGCAACCGGCTTCCGAAGCTCCCGCTGAAGGAAGTCTCGCGAAAGGCGCGGTGATCTTCAAGGCGAAGTGCGTGTCATGCCACGGCGCCGACGCCAGCGGGAACACTGCGATGGGCAAGAAGAACAGCATCCCGGATCTGCGCTCCTCGGTGGTGCAGGACGTGACCGACGCAGAGCTCGCGGCGATGATTGCCAACGGAAAGCCGGGCGGCATGTCAGAGAAAGCGCACAAGAACAAGGCTCTCACCGAGGACCAGATCAAGGACGTCGTCGCCTACCTGCGCTCGATCCGGATGTAGGTCATGGTAGGCGCCGATGTGCCTTGGAGCGACAGGTCGGGTCACCTTGTGGCTGCCGATCCACCAGCGTCGCATCGCCAGGAGGAGCCGTAGATGTCAGGGGGAAGTGCAATGATGAAGCTCAGTCGTCCAAAGGTCATCACGTGGTGGATCGCCATTGCCCTTGGGGTGCTCGGGGTCCTCGGTCAGTTGAGCGTCGTCCCCGCTCTGGCCGCGTACGCCTTCGTGTTGGTCGCGGCCGGCCTTGTGCTACTGGCCGCGGCGGTGGTTCTCAAGAACCTTTAGTGCCCTGTTTGGAAAATCTCGGTGCACTTCTCGCGGGCCATCGCGGCCCTTGGCGGCGTTGCTCCTCCTTGAAGTAGCAAGGCTACGCCTGCGTCGTCGCGCCTTGCCAGGAACCACGCTGGCTCCGCGACAAGCACGTCGGACTTCCCAAGCAGGACACTGGCGGAAACGTAGTCGTAGGACGGCCGCCGGGCGCTCTGTCGTCTGTGAACAGCGGGGGATGGTGACGCCACGTAGTTGGCGCTGGGCTATGCTTCTAGCCTGAATCGGGACCAGGCACCCAGAACGATGCTGGCTCCCAAGGCGCCTTCCCACAACATCGGAAGTACGTGACAGGCACCGAGCCGTCTCCGGCCCGACGGGCCTTCGATGGCCGTTGCCCCGGCTCGGCTACAATCGCGCAAAATGATCCGGGGCGTCCTTTCCA
>CAZQYU010000104.1:0-9504 GCA_964597585.1 uncultured Thermoanaerobaculia bacterium | reverse complement strand
CGAACACCAGCGCCGACCTCGGCCGCTGGTCGAGCGGAATCGGGACCGGCGGGAGATCGACGCCTTGCGGGATCACGGCCGTCGGCAGCTCGGAGGCGAGCGCGAGGAGCGCGCGTTCGTCGAGCGAGGTATTGAGCACCACGCGGTCGAAGCCGAGGTAGATGCGGCGCTCGAAGTGGCGCGCGGCGAGCCGGCGCAGGCGGAGCGTGGCCCGGGCAAGGGGAGAGCGCGAGGCTTCGACAGCCCGCGTCAGCCACCAGGTGTAGCTCTCGTAGGGCTGGATGAGGCGCGGCCGACCGCGGGCGGCGTCGCGATGCTCCCGGACCTGGATGCCGCCGAGGAAGTGTACGAGGTCGACTCCACCTGCCCCCACCCTGCTGACGACGGCCTCCCACATCGCCGGATGCCGGGTGTGGTAGGCATCCGCCGGAAAGGACGCCGACCACCCGGCAAGGTAGTCCAGTTCTCTCCGCGGGCGCTCGGTGACCGCCTCGAGGGCGTCGGCGAGCATCGCGCTCTCCTTCCGGATGGCGTCGCCGTCGTCGGGGTGGGCGAACGCGACCACCTCGCACTTGTGGCCGCGCGAGCGCAGCCCGGCGAGGAGGTGGAAGAGGATGAGCCGGTCGCCGAGGTGGCGGGGCAACGGCAGGCAGCGCGAGACGAACAGGATCCTCATGGCCCGCCGCCGGCCGCCGCCTCGAAGATCTCGGTCATCCGTGCGGCGTAGCGCTCGACCGTAAACCTGGCCTGGACCCGTGCCCGTCCGGCCTCACCCATACGCCGGCGAAGCGCCGGGTCGCCGAGCAGCGTCACCACCTGGGCGGCGATCGCCCCGGGCTGCTCGGGCGGGACCAGAAAGCCGGTCTCGCCGTCGACGATCGTCTCCGCCGGGCCGCCCCGATTGATGCTCACTACCGGGACGCCGCTGGACATCGCCTCGACGCCGACCATCCCGAAGCTCTCGAAGCGGCTGCTGACGACGACCACGTCGCAGGCTGCCATCAGGCGTTCGGAGCGCTCGACCCAGCCGAGGAGACGAACGCGATCTCGAAGCAGGGGATCGGACCCGATCTTGCGCGTGATCTGGTGGCGGTACCTGTCGTCGGCGGCTACCCCGAAGGCGTTCTCCCCGGCGATCGCGAACTGCGCCTGCGGCACGTCGCGCAGCACGAGACGTGCCGCATCGAGGAAGACATCGTGACCCTTGACCCACTGGAACCGGGCCACCAGCGTGACCAGCGGCGCCTCGACCTCGAGGCCGAGCGTGCGGCGAGTGTCGTCCCGCTCGTCCGGCCGCGGCCGGTACCTCGCGCTGTCCACGCCCGGATGCACGACCTTGATCCGCTGCGGCGCCATGAACGGCGGATCCCCGAGAAAGCCGCGTCGGATCGCGTGCGAAGCGGCGACGATACGCAGCGACTCGCGGAGGTAGAACGACCGCTGCCAAAAACGCGGATGAAACCACCAGCCCCAGCACGTGAAGACCACCCGCCCGCCGCGGCCGGCCTGCGCGCCAACCGCCAGCGGCAGCGTATGGAAGTCGCTGTGCACCACCACCGCCCCGGTCTCCTCGAACTTCGCCCGCAACGCCGCGGCACCCGAAGTGCGCGCAGCGGGGCGAGGCAGGAAGAAGGCGTTCGCGGGCCGCCACGGCACGATCTGGACCGCGACGCCGAGTCGGCGGGCCGCCTCCGGCAGCTGTCCCTCGCGCGGGCACAGGAGAATGGGCTCGACGCGTGCGCGTTCGAAGGCCCCGAGGAGCGACAGCAGGCTGGTCTCGCCGCCGCCGAGCCCGGTGTACGAGCTCACGAAGGCGACCTTGAGGGCGCTCAACTGCGCTCTCCCCGCACGCGGCCGGCGGTGTCGAGCGCCTGGCGAAAGGCCCAAGCGAGCGCCCGGAGCAGGTGTGCCCGCCCGCGGCCGAACCGGATCTCCGTGTAATGAGTCAGGTCCTCGAAGTAGATTCTCCGCGCCCGGCGCGGTGCCTGGCGGACGCTCGCCGCCTCTGGGTGGATCACGCCTCCGACCGGCAGGTAGCGCACGCCGTGGCCGCGGCGCCTGACCCGCGCGCACCACTCGTCCTCGGCGAAGTAGAGCCGGAGCCTCTCGTCGAAGCCACCGACCGTCTCGAGCACCCCCCGCCGGAGCAGCAGAAACGACCCGGGCAGCACACCGACCTCCCGTTCCGACTCCCGGTCCCAGTCCGCGTACCAGTCGCGGGACCGGATCCGGTTGCGGAGCGGGGCCAGCACCGGACCGAGCGGGGTGTTGTCCAGGACGAGCGAGAGAAAGCTCCTCTCGGCGGAACAGTTGCGCTGGACCCGTCCGTCCGGCCACAGCATCCGGCACGACGCGAGGCCGACCTCGGGGCGCGCCTCGAGCGCGCCGACCATCGCAGGCAGGGTGCCCGGACGGATTTCGGCATCCGGGTTCAGCACCAACACGAGCCGTCCGCGCGCGATGGCGAAGCCCTGGTTGTTGGCGGCCGTGTAGTAACGGTTCTCGGGGTTCTCCACGATGGTGGCGGTTGGGAAGCGGGCGCGCATCGCATCGGCGCTGCCGTCGGCGCTCGCGTTGTCGATGATGATCACCTCCGCGTCGAGCGTCGAGCTGTCGGCCAGCGCCGCTTGGACCGTCTTCTCGAGAAGCCGGCGGACGTTGTAGCTGACGACGACGATCGAGAGGTCCATCGAGCGTCCGGTCACGGGTCGACCGCGCACAGCATCTCGTTTCGCGCGGGTGCAGGGCTGTCGGACGACTGTCCGGGAGCAGGCCCCCCGTGGAATGTCTCGACGGCAGGACGTGCGACGGGGCAGGCCGCCTTCGGACGCGAGCGTGCGCTGACCTTCCGCCACGTGGCTACCCTCCGGGCTTTGTGGCCGTCACCATGGTAGCGAAGGCCAATGCCCGCGGCGCGAGTCGAGCGGCGACCCGCCCGAGCGTCTCCGCGAGGCGGGACGTCACGTAGTGGCCGGCGCCCCGAAACGGGCCGCCGCACCCCCACAGGGTGAAGCTATGGTCGATCGGGTCGGCGCATACGTCGGCAAAACCGACCTCGACGACCGTGTCACGAATCTCCGCGAGCCGGTAGGTGGTCTCGTAGTACTCGGCGCCCGGGGCGCCCCCCAGCCACCGTCGCTTGAAGCGGGCGCCGCGCCAGACGAGGTTTGGGGCGGGAACGGTGAGGACCAGCACGCCCCCCGGCCGAAGCACCCGCAGGGCCTCGGTCAGCGCCGGCTTCGGCCCCCACTCGAAGTGTTCGAGCACGCCGAACGAGAGGTAGGCCGCAAGTGCACCGTCGCCAAAGGGCAGACGGTGAACGTCGGCGCCGGCGAGCGGCGCCTGCGGGCCGACGACGCGAAGCTTGGCCAGCCCCGGCAAGGAGTAGTCGATGCCGACGACCCGGCGGCCGAGCCTGGCCAGGGCGACGAGCTCGGTGCCGACCCCGCAGCCCGCCTCGAGGGCCACGCCGTCGGCGGGCAGCAGTCTCAGATAGCGGTCGCGGATGGCCATGGCGCGGTCATACCGCCCGGTCGCGTGCTCGAGGGCGAGGTCGCTCGTGCGCCAGATCCCGTCCCAGGCGCGGCGTGTCGGGTCGTCGAACGCGTCTCGCACCATCGCTACCTCAGCTCGTACACGGCGGCGCCGCCGGCTCGGAAGACGAGACGCAGAAGGTCGCCTTCCAGCGGGGGCGACCGCCGGCCGTCGAGCAGCGCCGGTGGTCGTCCACGCCAGGCGTGGTCCAGGCTCGACGGATCGCTGACGGCCTCGGGTACCAGCACGTAACGGATCCCGGCCGCCGCGAGCCGCTCTGCGTTCGCCGGGTCGCTCGGAGTGCGCCAGACGGCGAGCATCTCGCGCTGCTCGCGGGTGGCGGCGGCGAGCGCGCCCGGACGTCCGGAGTGGGGGTTGTCGAGGAAGAAGGGTTGCATGCGGAGGTACACACAGTCCCGCTCGGTCAGGACCGGCGCCCAGTGCCCCTCCCAGTCACGCAGGTGATCGAGGTCGCCGGGGTAGTTGAGCACCCGCGCATCAGGCGGCGCGTGCCGCCGGAGCCACCGCATCGCCTGTACGTCGTGACGGCTGGCGAGGGCTCCGTAGAACGGCGCCCGTCCTGCGAGCATGGGCATGATCCGCGGCACCGAGAGGCCGGCGACCGCGAGCACGACCACGGCGGCGAGGGTTGCCCGCAGGCTCGGGAAGCTCTGAGCGCGCCAGCTCCGTCGACCCACCCAGGCGGCAACGGCGACGGTGCCGAGAGCCAGGTACGGGAGCACGGGTCCGTGCCACGCGAGGCTGAAGGGGTAGGCGAAGCGGTGCAGCGAGGCCGCGAGCGGAGGTGCGGCGGCGAGCACGCCGGTGATCGAGAGGTCCGCCAGCAGCGCGAGCCAGACCGCCATGGCGAGGGTCCAGGCGGGCCGGCGACGAACCCCGACCACGATGCCGGCGAGCGCGAGCACGGGCCAGACCAGACCGTGGTACAGGATCATCTGGCGCCAGTGGTCGACGCCGGTCGGAAACGGCGACGCGATGCCCGACGCCAGCAGGGGCGCGATGGCGAGGAGCCACGGGGTGATCAGGGCCGCCGCCAGTGCGACCGCGGCGCCCGTCGTGAGCGCGACGCGGAGGCGCGCGCCGGGCCGGGCCGCGAGCCACGCTGCGACCGCGAGCGGGGCGAGTCCGAGGGCCATGGCGAGCGCGCAGTCCTGGTGGGCGACGGCCAACGCCGAGAGGGCCACGCCGGCGAGGACGACGTCGCGCCAAGCCCCGGTCCGCCACGCCCGCGAGCACGCGACGAGCACGAGCATGCCAATGGTGAGACCGAGAATCGCGGTGTAGTGGGCGTCGAGCAAGGCCGTCCACAGGCCCGGGCTCAGTGCCGCCGCGACCTGCGCCAGCCTGCGCCACGCCGCGGGCGCCGGCCAGGTTCCCGGCGCGGCGGAGGCGGTCTGGAACTCCACGCCGAGCTCCTCTCCGAGGGTGCCGGCGAGCGCCACGAAAAGCAGCGCGAGGGCGTGGGACGCGCCCATCATGACGTCGCTCATCGCCACGCCGGGCAGCAGCGCGGACAGTGAGGCGAACAGGACCGGGCCTCCGGGCGCGTAGAGGAAGGCGATGCCGGGTCGCAGCGGCGCGAGGGAGGTCAGGTCGCCGCCGTCGCGGACCGCCAGCGCGAGCTGGCCGAACCCCTGGGCATCGGTGTCGAGCGGCACCGGGAGGAGGAGCAACGGCAGCGACAGCGCGAGCACTGCGACCAGCAGCAGGCGGAGCTCCGCCGAGCGCTCCGCGCGCTCCGGGGTATGTTCGACCGGTCCCGGCCGCCGCGACGCCAGCCAGGCTGCAAGTCCGAGGGCGACCGACACACCCGCGGTCGCGCCCGGGGTGAATCCCCACGCGGCCGACATCTGGGTGACGGCCACCAGCCACAGTGCAAGAAAGGCGGCGGCCCTCAGTGCCAGGTCGGAGGGAGACCCTCCGAACCAGCGTCCGAGCCCCTGGCCAGCGATGCCGATCATGCTGAGCACGAGGATGAAGACCGCGAGGGCGCTCATCTGATTAGTTGCCGATCTCGACCGCACCGACGACCCGGGCGGGATTGCCCGCGACGACGGCGCCCGGGGGCACGGTGCCGGTGACGACGCTGCCAGCGCCGACGACCGCGCCCCGGCCGATGACCGAGCCCTTCAGAACGATCACCCGCATGCCGAGGAAGCAGTCGTGCCCGATCTCGATGGGCGACGTCGCGCCGCCGCCCGGGTCGAGGCGGCGCTGTGCCGCGACCAGCGGGTGGAAGTCGGTGTCGACGATGGTGGTGCCGGCTCCGATCATGACCCGGTCGCCGATGCGGATCATGGTCTGGGCGCACACGGTCGCGCCGCTCATGCCGACGCCGGCGCCGATCTCGATCACCGCACCGGCACTCCACGTTGCGAGCACGCAGCGTTGCCGCACCCCGAGCGGGTTGGACGAGAACCAGCTGCGCAGCTCGAGGTCCTCGCCGGCGCTGATACGGCTGCCGCGGTGGCGCTGGATCAGGGGGGCGCCGTAGAGGCGCCAGCCTCGCCTCCAGCGCACGCCGTGAGCCGCGACGTAGACGCGTGCCCAAGGCCAGGCGAGCAACCGGCGCACCTCGTTGACGGCCTTCCACGGCGTGTCGAGGACCCCGCCGAGACGACCTCGTCGATGCTGCTCCAGGAGCTCCGATGTCATTTCTCTCCGACCTCCCCGGCGCCGCGCGCCGTCGCCGTCCGGACCAGCTCGTACCCGTCGCTGGTGCGAAATACCGTCTCACCGAGGCACGACGGCCTGACCGGGCCGGCTGGCGGGAGCGGGCCAAAAACCCGATAGTCGAACCCGTTCGAGCAGGGGTCCTCGGCCGGGCTCGCCCACGCGACCAGGCGCAGCCTGTCGTGTGCGAGGTAGAAGCGAGCCGCCTCGGGCACCCCGGCGACACGCGCTCCGCTGGGAAGCCGGTCGATCGCGCCTCCCAGCTCGAAGAGGCCGCCGACCTGCAGACGGTGACGCTCGAGGTCGCCCATCAGCGGGTGGGCGAGCAGCTCCCGCTTGTGCTCGACCGCTCGCCGCAGGGAGAACGGCGTCCCGACCAGCACCGCCGTCACCACGAGCACCGCGGCCTGGCGCGCGTGACGGGGGTGGCTCGCCTCGAGGCTCGCGATCGCCTCGTCGAGCAGCCAGCCTGTGAAGCCCGCGGCGAGCGGCAGCAGCGTCACCAGGAAGCGCGGGTCATAGCTCGCACACCACCACCACGCCGCGATGAACGGCGCCGCGAAGCAGAGCAGGAGGGCCTCCGCGGGCGCCGCCCCACGCGCGCGGACGAGCCGCCCGAGGCAGACCACGGCCGCCGCCGCCACCGCCCAGCCGAGCAGGCCGAAGCCCCGCTCCGGTCGCAGGGGGTCGAGCAGACCCGCGAGATCGTGGCGGGCGCGATCCGTCCACACGGTGGCCGGGACGGCGAAGCCGAACACGACGAGGTTGCGGAGGTAGAACGGCGCCGCGACGACGGCCGCGACCGCCGCGGCCGCGGCGACGTGCCACCAGCGCCAGGCGAAGACCGCGGCCACGGCGACGAAGAACCCCGCCGAGATGTCGGCATAGCCGGTCGTCGACCAGGTGCAGTACACGGGGCACGCGGCGAGCAGCGCGGCGGCGAGCCAGCCCGCCCGCGCCGAGCCCAGCTCGCGCGCGAGCCAGCCGGCCGCGGCCACCGCGCCGACCGCGAGGGCGGCGGTCGCGAAGCGCGACAGGTACTCGCTCGGCCCGCCGCACAACCACTCGATTGCGGCGTAGAGCATCGGTACCTGCATCGGGTAGGCCTCGTAGAGACCCTGGCCGACGGGAAGCGACCCGGTTGCGGCGATCACGCGTCCGAGTGGGCCGTAGACCGCGAGCGCGTCGCCGTCGCGGAAGGGCCACAGCACCGCTCCGAGCAGGATCGCGACGGACACCGCGAGTACCGCGACGGCCAGCGCCCGCGTCGCGGCGCCCGTCGGACCTCCGGCGCTCGGCCCGGCGAGGTCCGCGGGCCGCGGGCGCCGCAGCACGAGCGCTCCTGCGACGACCAGCACTGCGAGCCCGGCGAGGGCGGAGCCGGGTCCCAGCCTCCCCGGCAGCACCAGCGCGACCCACAGCATGGCCTGGGTCAGCACCCCCACCGCGAGCGCCAGGGTCGTCGCCCAGAGCCCGAGGCGGTCCCGACTTGCATGCGGCAGCAGCGCCCGGGTCGCGCCGTAACCCGCGACGCCTGCGAGCCCGAACAGCATGAACGCGAGGATCTGCGTCACTCAGCGGTACTCGTCGAGGATGGCGAGCAACTGTGCCGCCCGCCGGACGGAGGTGTGGTCCGCGAGCGCCCGCCGCCGCGCTGCCGCACCGAGCGCCCGCCGCTCGTCCTCGTGGGAGAGGAGGTATCGATAGCGGTCGACCGCCTCGTCGGCGCTGGCGACCTGGACGATCTCCCGCCCGGGTTCGAACCACTCCTCCATGCCAACGCACGGGTTGCTGACGATGCAGGCCCCCGTCATCGCGAGCTCGAAGGGCCGCATCGTCGAGGACGCGTAGACCGCGGTGTGGGTCTCCCGCGTCACGGCGAGATTGATGCGGCTGCGCGAGACGTACTCGCGCAGGCGGCTGAACGAGAGGTAAGGGAGGTGCTCGACCCGGCCGAGACCGTCGAGGCTGCGCCCGCGGACTGCGAACCGCGCCTCGTCGAGCGCGGCCGCCGGGATGCAGATCATGGCGTCGAGCCAGCCGCCGCGGTACTCGGTGGAGTGGCCGTAGAAGAAGACGTCGATGTCCTGGTCGATCTCGACCGGGGCGTAGAGCTGTGGGTCGGCCGCGTAGTAGAGCGTGTGGGTGCGGCGGGCGCCGAGCGCGCGGAGCTCGTCCTGGCCGCCGACGGAGTTCGACAGCACGCCGTCGAACTCCCCGAGGTCCGCCCCGTCGTAGATCCGAAAGCCGGTCGCGAACCCGCGATGGCCGGGCAGGCTCGCCGGGACGTCGCCGTCGTAGAACAGGACCGGTCGATCAAAGCGGGCGCGCAGCTCGCCGGCGACGCCGCGGAGGTGGTTCGGCGGCACCGAGATCAGGACGACGGCATCGATCGCCTCATGGGCCGCCAGGATCGCCGACAGGTGGCGCACCCAGCGCGGCGCCGCGACGGCGTGGGCGAGGCGGCGTACGGCGGCCCCGGACCAGCTCTCGTGACCGTCGCGCCGGAATGAACGCGTCCCGCCAGCGAGGGCCACCAGCGCTCCACGGGCCGCTGCGTAGGCGTCGCCGGCGAGCCGCGCCGGGTTGGCGTGTGCGGTCCACCACGGCGTGGCCGGAACCGCACCGTGGTAGGCCGTCACGTGGAGCGTGGCGCCGCACTCGTAGAGACCCTTGAGCAGCTGCCACCATGCGGGCGTGGCCGAGAAGGGCGTATCGAGATCGAGCGACGAGCAAACGACGAGCAGGGTCGGCGGTCGTCGGCGCGCCGGCGCCGGCAGGCTCATCCCGCCTCCACCGGCCGGGCGCGGCGTGGTGCCCGGGCGGAGGCGCGATGCGCTGTCCCCGAAGCCGCGACCGCAATCGACCGGCTGGCACCGCATGCTGCTGATGAACGCACCTTGGGTCGATTATAGTGGCGCTCACATGCTCGACGGTCAGCGCATCGCGGTCATCGTGCCCTGCTACCAGGTGGCGGCCCATCTCACGGAGGTGCTCGGCGAGCTGCCCGCGTTCGTCGACCACGTCGTCGTCGTCGACGACGGGTCGACGGACGATCTCGGCACCGTCGTCATGGCGGCGGGCGAAGACCGGATCGAGCTGCTCCGGCACACTGGGAACCGGGGCGTCGCGGCGGCGATGGTGACCGGCCTGCGCTGCGCCCTCGAGCGTGGCGCCGATGTCATCGTCAAGATGGACGGCGACGCCCAGATGGACCCTGCCTTCCTACCGGCTCTGCTCGCGCCGATCCTCGCCGGAGAGGCCGATCTGACCAAG
>CAZQYU010000103.1:0-9562 GCA_964597585.1 uncultured Thermoanaerobaculia bacterium | reverse complement strand
CGGGACCTCGACGAGACCCTCGAGCGCTTCGAGAGCACCGCCAACGCATCCCCCTACTCCGTGGCCTGGGTAGACTGCCTGGCACGCGGACGCTCACTCGGGCGCTCGGTGCTCATGTTCGGCGGCATGGCGAGCCACGACGAGCTGCCGGCGAAGGCGAGAAACGAGCCCCTGCAGGCCGCCACGGGGTTGAACCTGGCAGTCCCCCTGCCGATGCCTTCCTTCGCCCTCAACCCGCTGACGGTGAAGGCATTCAACACCGCCTACTACGCCTCGCACCGCGACGGGACCCGGATCGTCGACGCGCGCTCCTTCTTCCACCCCCTCGACGGGATCGCCGACTGGAACCGTGTGTATGGCCGGCGCGGCTTCGTCCAGTACCAAGCGCTCCTGCCGCCGTCGACCTCGCGTCGAGGCCTGATCGAGCTGCTCGGTGCGATCTCCGAGGCACGGGCAGCCTCGTTCCTGTCAGTGCTCAAGACCACCGGACCGGCAAGCGGCGGGATGCTCTCCTACCTCGAGCCCGGCCACACGCTGGCGCTCGACCTGCCCAACACCGGCGAGCCGCTGCGCCGCCTCGCGCACCGACTCGATGAGATCCTGCTCCGCCACGGCGGACGGCTCTACCTCGCCAAGGACGCCCTGACCACGGCCGAGGCCTTCGCAGCCATGTACCCGACCCTGCCCGCGTTCCGCGCGGTCAAGGCGCGTCTCGACCCGAACCGCCGCTTCGTCTCCATCCAGGCGCGCCGCCTGGGGATCGTGGAGGACCCATGAGCGAGACCGTCCTCGTCCTCGGCGCCACCTCGGGCATCGCCCGCGCCCTGTGCCGCCTGCTCGCAGCCCGCGGTGACCGCCTGGTGCTCGCCGCCCGAGACGACAAGGCGCTGGCGACCCTCGCCGCGGACCTCACGATCAGGTCTGACGCGCGTCCCGAGACGGTCGCATTCGACGCGCTCGAGCTTGACGGGCACGCCGCGTTCTTCGCCCGCTGCCTGGACGCCGCCGGCGGCACCTTCGACGGCGTCGTGGTCTGCTTCGGGACGCTGCCGGACCAGGACGCCGCCTACCGTGACCCCGATGCGGCGCGCGCTGCGCTCGACGTCAACCTGGTCGCGCCGGTCGTGCTGCTCGACCTCGCCGCGGTCCATCTCGAGGAGCGCGGGCACGGCTGGATCGCGGGCATCTCCTCGGTCGCGGGTGACCGCGGGCGGCAGTCGAACTTCGTTTACGGCAGCGCCAAGGCCGGCCTGTCGGCGTACCTGTCTGGCCTGCGCAACCGTCTCGCCGCCAAGGGCGTGCACGTGCTCACGGTCAAGCCCGGCTTCGTCGACACCGCCATGACCCAGGGCGTGGTCGACCCGCGGTCGCCCCTCCTGGCCTCGCCGGAGAAGGTCGCGCGCGACATCGAGCGCGCCGTAAGACGTCGCCGCGACGTCCTCTACACGCCATGGTTCTGGCGCTTCATCATGCTCGTCATCCGCACCATCCCGGAGCCGATCTTCAAGCGGATGAAAACGTAGGCCGCACACCCAGCCAGCCTGAAGGCGCCTCCTTCTGACCTCCTCACGTCCTCACCTCCCTCATGGCTCCTGCTGCGTGTCCGACGGCTCAGCCTGTGCTGGCCCTCTGGCGCGGGCGCGGCGACGGCGCCAGTGAAGGTAGAGACCCCACCCGAACAGCAGAGGAGACCACAGCAACACCGCGAAAAGGCCGATGCTCGCGTGGTTCGCAAGCGTCCGCAGCGGGTTGGCGCCAAAAGCGGTGTCGCTGATCAGGTAGGTCCAGGTCGCGGACGGACCGCGCAGTCCGAGGGCTTCCCAGCTCACGCCGTCGTCCGTGACCTCCAAGGAGTCGAAGAGCTCGACGACCGAGACGTCGATCCGGTCAGGAAGGCGTTCGAACGCGGCGATCGCGGCCCGTGTGAACTCGACCACCGGCGTGCGACCGTCGAGCGCGACGAGGTGGATTTCGTCGCGGAGCATCCGCAGCTCGTCGAGGTGCTCGGCCCAGCATCGGTCGATCGCAGCCAGCGTCAGACGCCGTTCGATCGTGTGCAGGGTGGGCTCGCCGACGCTCGGAATCAGACCCGCCCAGCGCTCGCGGCGCCGCGACTCGAGCAGCGCCGGGATCGAGCGTCGCTCGACAAGCTCCTGCCGCCGTTCGTGGATCTGCTGCCGCTGCCGCTCGATGACCTCGGCATACTCGTAGACGCGCTTGCGCGCGTCGAAGCACTCGCCTTCGGCGACCCGCTGCGCGTGCTCGATCGCCGGTCGGACGAAGCGGGAATCCAGGCCGCCCGTACCCTGCAGCTCGTGCTCTCGTGGCACGAGGCGGTCGATGCCTGCGCGCCTCACGAGAGGGTCCTCGAGGCTGATGAAGAAGCGGGACGATCCGGGGTCGCCCTGGCGTCCGGCACGGCCCCGCAACTGCAGGTCGATGCGAAGGCTCTCGTGCCGGTTGGTGCCGATCACAAAGAGTCCGCCAAGCGCCACGACGCGGTCGCGGTTGCGCTCATCGAGCCCGCCCAGCCTGATGTCGGTGCCGCGTCCTGCCATGTTGGTGGAGATCGTGACCCGCCCGAGATCCCCCGCCTCGGCGACAACCTCCGCCTCGCACTCGTCGTTGCGCGCGTTGAGCACGTTGCACGGGATGCCCATTCGCTGGAGCATTCCCGCGAGCTGCTCCGACTGCTCGACGCTCGCCGTCCCGACCAGGATCGGCCTCGCACCCCGGTGGACCCGCGCGATCTCCGCGACGACCGCGCGGTCGCGCGCGGCGCGATCGGCGAACACGAGGTCGCCCTCGTCGACTCGGATGCATGGGCGGTTGGGGGGAACGACGACCACCCGGAGACCGTAGATGTCCCAGAGCTCGTCGGCCGCGCTCGCGGCCGTGGCGGTCATGCCGCACAGCCGCGGATACCGGCGCAGCAGATGCTGAAGGCTGATCGAGCCCAGGATGGAGCCGCCACGGCTCAAGCCCAGGCCCTCCTTGGCCTCCACCGCCGCCTGCAGGCCGTCCGGCCAGTGCCGGTTCTCGGCGACGCGGCCGGTGAGCTCATCGACCAGCTCGACACAACCTCGGCGGACGATGTAGTCGACGTCGCGTCGGAGCAGATGCTCGGCGTGGAGGGCATTACGGAGCGCCGCTTGGATGACCACGCCCTCTCCCGTAAACAGATCGCACGCGAGCTCGCGCTCGACGTGCATGATCCCTCGCTCGGTAAGGAAGATGTTTCGCTTGCCGGAGTCGGTGTCGAACTCGATGCGGGGCGTCAATCGCCGGGCCAGGTCCGCGAGGTGGAAGAGTCCGTCCCGATCGTCGCGGGCGGCTCCCGCGATCACCAGCGGGATGCGCGCCTCGTCGATCAGGATCGAGTCCGCCTCGTCGATCAGCGCCATGTGGAAGGGCCGGTGGACCTGCTGCTCCGGCTCGATGCAGAGACCGTCCCGCAGCAGGTCGAACCCGGCCTCCTTGGCGGTCAGGTAGGTGACGTCGCAACGGTAGGCGGCTCGCCTTTGCTCCGGCGGCATCCCCTCCTGGACGCAGCCGACCGAGAGCCCGAGCATGCGGTACACCGGCCCCATCCAGGCTGCGTCACGCCGCGCCAGGTAGTCGTTGAAGGTCAGAACGTGGACGCCTCGACCCTCGAGTCCATGGAGCGTTGCGGGGAACACCGCCGCCAGGGTCTTGCCTTCGCCCGTCGGCAGCTCGGCGATGCGGCCGCGCGCCATCGCGAGGCCGGCGACCACCTGCACGGGGAACGGGTCGAGCCCGATGGCGCGCCGCGCCGCCTCGCGGACGAGAGCGAACGCCTCGGCCTCGATGAGGCGCACGCGCTCAATCTCGCCACCTTCCGCGGCGTTGCCGGGCGAGTCGAGGCCGCGCAGGCTGGCGCCCAGTCGCTGAGCCGAAACGGCCAGGTCGGCGTCGCAGAGGCCCCCGAGGTCAGTCGCGAGGATCCTCTCACTCTCCTCCCAGTACGGCACGAGGTCGCTTTCCAGCCGGTCTAGATCCAGCCAGGACAGTGTCCTGGCGAGTAATCCCGGAAAACCTCCACTCGAGCCCGCCAGTCCAGGCGTGCGCCGAGCTTGAGAGTCCGTGTCTGTCCTTCCCACTGTGAACCCCCTGATCCCAGAGCCGCTGCCCGTTCTCCCAGACGCGCGCGGGGCGGGTCACCGGAGGCGGGGCAGGGCGGCTCGAACCGCTGCCATGGTTCGCGGAGCGATCGGTTGTCGGGATCAGGAACGCGGTGGGGCGCGCGGGCTGCTGGGCGGCGCCGGCGGCTCGTGAACCACCGCAACTTCGGGCACACCCGGCGCGAGGCTTGATGCGACGGGAAGCAGCAGGACGCCCACCAGGAGCAGGGCCAGCATGATCGGCGGCAGAAAGACCGCCGCCGACAGCGCGAGAGGGATCAGCAGCAGGCCGATGGCCGTGGCTGCCCTGCCCTTGAAGTATGCCCTTCGCGTGCTCATGCGAACCTCACGCCATCCCGCCGTTGCCGGCACAGTTGCACACCACCAAGGTAGTGCGCCCGGGGCGCCATGCGCAAGCGGGATGCCGCAGCGATCCGTCCGCTCCGCTCTGAGTGCTCAAAGGCCGCACGAGACGCGACGACGTCATTCCGTCCGGCGGCCGGCTACCATGATCACGTCCGCGACCGCGCCGCCTTGGCCTCGAGCTCGGCCCAGCGCTCGTAGAGCCCGTCCACTCGAGCCCGGGCCCTCCGGTGGGACTCGAACGCCTCGTGGACCGCCTCAGGGTCGCTGGCAATCGCCGGGTCCGCGAGCCGCTCGGCGGCGGTTTCCAGCTCCGCCTCGGCCTCGAGGATGGTCGCCTCCATCTCGGCATACTCGGCCTTCTCGCGGTACGACAGACCGTCACTCGGCCTGCGTGCCTTCGACCGCCGCGGCGCGGCGGGTCTCGATCCCGGCTTCGCCTCCGCCTCTCGCGCCGCCAGTGCCCGCTGCCACTGGTCGGTGTCGGCGTAGACCTCGATACCGCCGCGCCCGTCCAGGCCCAGCAGGCTCGCGCACACCGTGTCCAGCAGCATCCGGTCGTGGGTCACCATGACCACCGCGGCGGAGGACTCGAGCAGGCTCTCCTCGAGCACCTCGAGGGTCTGGATGTCGAGGTCGTTGGTGGGCTCGTCCAGCAGCAGCACATCCGCGGGCCGCAGCATCATTCGGGCGACATGGACCCGGGCGCGCTCGCCACCGGAGAGCTCACCCACCGGCAGCTCGAGCTGGTCGACGCGGAAGCCGAAGCGCTGCGCCCAGCTCACCACGTGGGTCAGGCGGTCACGATAAACGACCGAGTCCGACGACCCGGCCAGAGCCCGCCGCAGCGGCTGCTCCGGCTCGAGGTGCTCCCGGGTCTGGTCGAAGTACACGACCTGCAGGTGCTCGGCGATACGGAGGGAACCCGCGTCCTGCTCGCGCTCGCCGGCGAGGATCTTGAGCAGCGTCGTCTTCCCGCTGCCGTTGGCGCCCACCACTCCCAGCCGCCGGCCCGGGCTCAACAGCAGGTCGAGGTCCTCGAACAGGCACCGCCCGCCCACGCTCGCACCGAGACCCTTCGCCTCCAGCAGGCGCTTGGTCCTGCGACCCGAACCCACCAGCTCGAGCCCGATCGGGTCCGCGGGGCGACGCTGGTCCAGATCGGCGAGCTCCTCCTGGAGCCTCCCGGCGCGCTCGATCCGCGACTGCGCCTTGGTCGTGCGGGCCTTGGGCCCGCGGGAGAGCCACTCGAGCTCGCGCCGGGCCCGGTTGGCCAGGTTCTCCCGGTAACGATTGCGGGCTCGAAGGTAAGCCTCACGCTGCTCGAGAAAATCGCGGTAGGAACCGTCCACCGCCAGGACCCCCCCGGGATAGGCCGGTGACACGTCGAGCATCCGGCTCGCGACCTCGCCGAGGAACGCGCGGTCGTGGCTGATCACCGCATAGGTCAGCCGGCTCGACACCAGCAGCTGCTCGAGCCAGACGATGCCCTCGAGATCGAGGTGGTTGGTGGGCTCGTCGAGCAGCAGGACCTCAGGGTCACGGGCCAGCGCGGCGGCGACGGCGAGCCGCTTCCGCCACCCCCCGGAAAGCTCCCCCGTCGGTTGTTCGAGCGCGGTGAATCCGGCCCGGTCGAGCAGGATCCGCACCCGAACCTCACGCTCGAGGGCAGATTCGACCCGGTTCGGCTCGGTCGCCTCCTCGGCCGCCCACAGCACGGCCTCGAGCACACTCGCTCCGGGATCGAGCGCCTCCTCCTGTGGAACGTACCCCACCCGCAGCGCCCGCCGGCGGATCACCGTGCCTTGATCTGGCGTCCCCATTCCCGCGAGGATCTCGAGCAGCGTGGTCTTGCCCGCACCGTTGGGTCCGATCACGCCAACCCGATCGCCCTCCGCAAGGACGAGGTCAACGCCCTCGAACAGCGTCCGGCTGCCGAACGACTTGGAAATCCCGGAGGCGTTGATCAGCGGCGTCGCCATGCGATCGGAGAGTATAGCTAAAGGGTCCCTCGGCGCCGACTCCGCCCGCAGCTCGACACGGACCGGTCGCGATCCGAAGCTCCAGCGTGCCCACTCTCTCGATCATCACGCTGGGACTCAGCAGCCGCAGCGCCCCGGCCAGGTCACCAGCCGATGCCGTAGTCCTCGCCGAAGTTGCTCGACCCGCCCCACATGGTTCCGTGCTCGTGGTCGAACAGGATCGCGTTGATCGGGCCCGACGTCCGGTCGGCGAAGACCATGGTGTAGCCCATGCCGTGAAGCTCGCTCACGACCCATGGCGGAACATCATTCCTGAGCAGGACCTTGCCGGGGATCGACTCGTGCGCGCCGAACGAGCTGTGCATCTGGTAGCTGTTGAAGTTAGCCGCCTCGGTCGCCTCCTGCACCGTCATCCCGAACTCGACGACGTCGAGGAAGAGCTGGAGGAGGTTCTGGTCCTGGGTGTCGCCGCCCTGGACCGCAAACGACAGAAACGGCCTCCCGTCCTTCAGCGCGAGCGTGGGCGTGAGCGTCACCCGCGGCCGCTTGCCCGGCTCGACGACGTTGTAGGGGTTCTCCGCCGGGTCGAGGACGAAGGACTGCATGCGCTCGCTCAGGCCGATGCCGGTCCGGCCGGCGACCACCGCCGGGATCCACCCACCGCTCGGCGTGACCGAGACCACCCAGCCCTCGGAGTCCGCCGCTTCCACCGACGTCGTCCCTGCGGTGAAGCTGTCACGGAACCGTGCGAGCTCCGAGGGGCTGAGCGATGCCTCAAGCACCCGGCTGCGCGTTTCGGGCGGCTCGGAGGCCGCAGCCTTCCAGCCAGCGAGCAGACCTTTGAACGGGTTGTCTCCGCCCTGGAAGGGGTAGGGGTCGCCCGGAGTGATGCTCGAGTTGGCGTGGGCGGGGTCGATGAGCTTGGCGCGCTCCTTCGCGTACGCCTTGGACAGCAGCCCCTCGACCGGCTCTGAAGGCGCGACGTACGGATCGCCGTAGTAGAAGTCGCGGTCGGCGAAGGCCAGGCTCATCGCCTGGTAGACCGTGTTGATGTACCGGGACGTGTTGTAGCCCATGGACTTGAGATCGAAGCCCTCGAGGATGTTGAGCGCCTGGAGCATGGCCGGCCCCTGGGTCCAGACGGTGAGCTTGTAGACGTCGATCCCGCGGTAGCTGGTGGTGACCGGTTGCTCGATCTTCACCTGCCAGCTAGCGAGATCGCGGGTCGTGATGAGGCCGCCCTGCTCCTGGGTACTGCGCGCGATCTCCGCCGCGATGTCGCCCATGTAGAAGCGGTCGTAGGCCGCGTAAATCGCCTCCTTGCGTGACTTGCCAGCCTTCAGCGCCGCCTGCTCGGTGGCCACGAGCTTGCGCAGCGTCGCGGCGAGGTCGGGCTGGCGGAAGATCTCGCCCGGCTCCGGCCCCTCGCGGTGGGTGCCGGCGACGCCTTCCGCGGCACGGTCGTGCGCGGGTGTCGGCCCGCTGGCGCCCTCCGCGGTGCCGACCGCAGCCTCGCTCCCGAGCTCGGAGTCCCTGCGGTGGACCAGGAACAGGGCGCGGGAGTACGGCCACTTCTCGATCCACGCCTTCTGACGCTCAATGGTGTTCGCGGCCTGGGCTTCGATCGGGTAGCCGTCGGCCATGTCGATGGCCGGTTGGAGCACTTCCGCAAGCGAGAGCCTGCCGTACTCGGCCAGCATCACCAGGATTCCGCCCGGTGTGCCGGGTGTCACCGCCGCGAGCGGACCATACTCGGGCGGGTAGCTCATCCCCTGGCTCCTGAACAGCTCGGGGGTCGCGCCGGTGGGCGCGACGCCGAGGGCGTCGATGCCGATCACCTTGCCGGTCTTCGGATTGTAGATCAGGGCCTGAGTCTCGCCGCCCCACCCGAGCGTGTCCCACATCGTGCAGCCCGCCGCGATCATCGCCACCGCCGCATCGACGGCGTTGCCGCCCTTCTGGAAGATCATCGCTCCGGCTGTTGCCGACAGCGGCTTGCCGGTGATCGCCAACCACCGCTTCGCGTGCAGCGGCGGCTTCTCGGTACGGACCTGTGCAACGCCCGGGACGGCTATGAGCACGACCAGCACGGCAAGGAGCGATCTTTTCATGGGTGCCTCCGGTCTCCGAGTCTACGCGAGCCGCCCGAAGGCATGGGGCTTCCGCACCGGCACCTTCGCAGCCTGAAGAGCCAGGAGCCCGCCTCGCGCAGTCCCTCAGACCCGCGAATCGAAGCAGGCTCCGTCGCGAGGCCCCCGCAGGGTGGTGAGTAGGCCTGCACGTCTCGCCAGGATGGCGGCTGCGGACCGCGCTGCGCAGGCATCTGCCGGCTTTTCGGCGCGCCGGCGTCCTCGACGTAGCTCTGCTACGCCTGCGGGTGCCGACACACCGAGAAAGCCAACATCTGCCAACGCCCCGCGTCCCTCGCATCGCCACCTGACGAGACGTGCAGACCAGCGCAATGAAACGGCGCCCCGAACCGAAGGCACCCTTCGGGAGTGAAGAGTAAAGCGTGAAGAGTGAAGAGTTCCCAGCTGGCCCTCTCACTTCTCCACCTTTTCCTCCAGGCCCGCGGACATCGGACCGCCGCGTCGCGAGGGACGCGATGCGGGTCCTGCCGTGGTGATGAGGTGGTGCCCCGAGCCGCAGGCGTAGCCCAGCTACGTTGAGGACTCGGGGCGCTGCCGAAGCGCCGCGGAAGGGCCCGCAGCGCGTTCCGCAGCAGCGGCGGGCCGATGCCCGCGGGTCCCGTGGGTTAGAAGCGGTACCCGATCCAGAAGTCCGACCGCCACCCCCCGTAGGTGTTCTTGAAGTCCCACAGCTTTGCGAAGTCCCAGTGCATCGGAAGCCCGAAGATATCGAGCGAGAAGCCCCAGCCGTACGACGCGACGCCATCGACCAGACGGCCATCCTCCAGGAAGGTGAAACCGGGCTGGCCCTGCCAGTTGAACTTCTGGCCGTCGATCATGTACCAGCCCGCGCCGATGTCCGTCCACAGCCGCCCGCGCACGTTGCGTAGTTGGAGGAACGGCAGGCTGAGGTTGTCGATCAGCGGGAACCGCCACTCGATGTTGG
>CAZQYU010000102.1:0-9631 GCA_964597585.1 uncultured Thermoanaerobaculia bacterium | reverse complement strand
TCATCTCGATCTCGATGCTGATCAACGTGTGGCCGATCTTCGCCTCCGGCGGCGTGCGGGCGGTCATGGCGCACTGGCTGCCGTTCGGCTCGGTGTTCGTGATCCTCACGGTGGGCCTGATCGCCTTCGGCGAGCTCTTCACCTCGGCACGGATGTACGAGTACATCGGCGCGCTCGCGCCGAAGGGCCAGGAGGGCCTCTTCCTCGGCTACGCGAACCTCCCGCTCGCCATCGGCGCGATCACCGGAGGCCCGGTCGGGGCGCTGATCTTCAACGAGATCATGGCCCACGACGCCAAGGTCCTCGACAATGGACTGCTCGAGCTCAACCCGATGTACAACGCTGCGGGCTGGCTGATCCTGATGGCGATCGGGCTCCTGTCCGCCTTCGCCATGTGGATGTTCAACCGCTACCTGGAGCGCAACCCCGCATAGCCCGCGCGGAGACTCGTCGCAGGCCGGCCCCGAGCTCGGTTGTCCTCAGTCATCCGCCGGGGGCCTGCGCTCTTCGTCCCCGGCGTCTTGAGCTTCACCAGTGCCGGGCTTCACCTCCGAGGGGGAGTCCGCGTCAGGGCCACCCGTCTCCGCCCTGGGTTCCGCAGCCGATGTCGGCGGCCCACCGCCGGCGGGCGTGTCAGGCACCTTTGCCGGTTCCTCCGCCTCCTGCGGCGGGCGGTCGTCGTCGCCGATGCGGTAGCCGGGGTGCTCGTGCCGGTGCATCCACTCGGGCATCCTCCCGTTGAGCCAGCTCGGGTTCATCGGGTAGACCTCGGGGTTGAAGATGGTCGAGTAGAAGTGCCACACCAGGATCGCGAGGGTCGCGAGCCACGCCTCCCAGAAGTGGAACGCGCGGGCGACGTCGAGCACGCCCTGGGGCAGGAAGCGGCTGAAGAAGTCGTCGAACCACATCAGCAGACCGCTCGCGGCCATCACCACCGTGCCCCACACCAGCGCCCAGTACTCCGCCTTCTCGACGTAGGTGAAACGGCCTTCCATCGGCCGCTCCTCGCGCCGGCGCAGGTTGTACTGGATGCGCTGCCAGAAGTGGACGAAGTCACTCGGCCGCGGCCACATGTCGCGCAGGAACGCGCGCCCGCGGGGCCCCCTGGCGAGGAAGACCAGGTGCCACACAGCGGTGCCGATGAAGACAACGGCCGCGACCCGATGAATGTCACCCCGGAGGTCGAATCCACCCTTCCAGCCGAAGAAGAGCTCGGCAAACCAGCTCGTGTCGTAGACCAGGGCGAAGCCGGTCACGACGAGCACGACGAAGGAGATCATCAGCAGCGTGTGCTGCCAGACCTCCGACGTGCGCATCCGCACAACCTGCGGGCCACTGCGCAGGAGGTCACCGAGGTGGCGTCGCAGGTCGATCAACCAGTGCAGGACCATCGCGCCGATGATGACCACGATCGCGACCTTGTAGATCGACTCCACCAGCTTGCCGGCGGGCGTTGTCAGACCCTCGCCGGTGGCGCTGTGGATCGGGATCGACGCGAGCTGCTGGGTGATCCCCGGATGGCAGGTGCCGCAGGTGTGTCGGATGTTCGCCGGGTTGACGCGTGATTCGGGGTTCGAGGCGGGCAGGATGCGATGGGCGCCGTGGCACGAGGCGCAGTTGGCGACGCGGGTGTCCCCGGCCGAGCTCTTGAGGCCGTGGTAGGAGTCGAGGTACGAAGTCAGCCGGCCCGGAGGGAGCCCGTAGCGGGCGTTGAGCACCGCCGAGTCGTGGCATCGCGCGCAGGTTTCCTCGGCAACCTTGGTCGGTGACACCGGGGAGTTGGGGTCCGAGGGCGGAATGATCCCGTGCTCGCCGTGGCAGTCGGTGCACACCGGCACGTCCTCTTCGCCGCGCGCGGCGAGCTGGCCGTGGATGCCTGCGAGGTAGGCGGACTTCTCCTTCTGGTGGCAGCGTCCGCAGGTCTCGGGGATGTTGACCCGATCTATCCGAGAGTCCGGGTTCATCGGGGCGAGAATGCGGTGGGCGTCGTCGCCGGTGCCGTGGCAGTCGATGCAGCTCGCGGCTGGCCCTTTTCCGTGCGGCCGGCCGTGGACACTGGACCGATAGACGGCGACGGCTTTCTGGTCGAGGTGGTACCGCCGCACGATGTCAATGTCCGAGTGGCACCGACCGCAGGTCTTGGGGAGGTTCGAGGAGTTGACCGAGGAGGAAGGATTGTCCGGGGCGAGAATGTCGTGCCCACCGTGGCAGCCGACGCAGCTCGGAATGTCGGGATTGGTGCCGACCTTCGCTGCCCCGTGAAACGTGTAGGCGGTCGCCTCGTCGCTGTGGCAGGTCGAGCAGACGCCCCCTTTTCGCGGGTCCGGGGCGCTGTCCGGATGCGGGACGGTGGCCCTTTGCGGATGGCAGTCCAGGCACGCCATGCCATCGTGGACCGAGGCGGCAACCTGCGTGGCGAACTTCCCGGCGTCGTGACAATCAGCGCAGTTGGGGGTCGCAGTCGCGGCGGCGATCGGCCCCGCCGCGAGGAGCGTGGCAAACAGCCACGCTACAGCCGCGTTGCCCTGCACGCGGGGCCCTCGTGTGCGGTTGTGTTCGCTCGCAGTGTCCGGAATGCTGCGCTGCCGGGTGCCGGCGGAGCTGTTCCAACCCATCGCGACGCCTCCTCGGCGATGAGCCACGGAGCGTCGCAACTGGTGGGAGCCCAAGTCCGCTGACGTTCGGAATGGTTCCTGATCTTGTTCTGTCGTCGCAGGACTTCGGCAGTCTCCGAGTCTCAGATTCGCCAACGTGAGCGTAGCACGACAGCACGTCGCCCGGTCTCGGGGCGATCCCGGTAGGCGGGTGGGCGCCTTCCTGAGTGGAACGGCAGAAGGGCGTCAGGCCGGCGCGTCGAAGAGCTCGGCCGCGATCCCAGCTCCGCCGCACAGCCCTTCGAGGGTCGACCAGGCGTGGTCTGCCGCGACCTCTGAGGCGGGCATGTAGGCGACCAGCCAGGCGGAGCGGGTCTCGGGCAGCACCTTGACCCGGACGTTGCCGGTGATCGGCGTGTCGAGCGGACCCTTCTCGTCGAACAGCACCGGTTTGGCTTCAAGGTTGAAAGGTCCGCGCAGGGACTCGTAGCTCTCACCGGGACGGCCCGGACGCCACGTCAGGTGCGAACCGAAGTTGCCTTCGACCATCACGCAGCAGGGCACCGCGAGCTCGGCGGAGAGGCAGTTGTTGAGGTCGACGAGCGGGTGGATGGTGGGCAGGTCGTCGCCCTTGACCAGGCGGCGTAGGAGAGCCTCCGATGCAGGACGGTACCGGGTCGGGTCGCAGCCCGCGGCGCGGAAGAGGCGGCGCAGGGCCGCCACGGTCGGGTGTTCGGAGATCGACGCCGTGTCCGGGAAGCGTTGCCGAACGGCGGCTGCCACCCGGTAGCGGACGGCGGTGAGGGCTTCGGGGACCTCGCGCTCGACTTCGAGCCGCGCCCAGAACAAGCGCCAGCCCTCGAGCTCCATCCGGACGGCGAACGGCAGCGATCTCATGGCAGGGGATTCTACCCTGCGTTCGAGCGCCATTCGGGCTGGGGGCGGACGCAGCTCAGCGCAGCGGACCGGCCTGCCCTGGCGGCTTCTGGCGGTGCCAGAGGTAGGCGCCGATTGCGGCGGCGCCGCCGGCCAGGACCAAGGCGCGAAGGACGCGTAGGAGGGCGACCACCCAGGCAATTCCGATGCCCAGCGCCGCCCACTGCACCCACCAGTCTCCCGGCGAGGTCATCCAGTTGATGACGACGAGCATCAGGAGGACCAGCGGGCCCGTGAAGAGGAACTTGAAGGAACGCAGTGTCCTGACCATCCGTACCCCTCCATCCGGTGGGGGCGGGGTCGCCCGCCCCGGGGCTCGAGCCGTTGCCGGTCTCGGTCCCGGGGCGTCATCGCTCTCGACCTCGCCGACGTCGGTCGTTCGATCAAGAATACGTCGACCGGCCCGACAAGGTTCTCGTCTGCCGGCGGACCACGAGGTGGCTCGCCTGTATTCCTCACTCGACTTCACCGACTTCCGGCGCCGCAGATTGCACGTCAGTTGCGATTCTCACCCGTGAGGGGGCTTCCGGCCGGGCCTCCAGTGGTCGATCTCGGCCGGTGGTGGTTCACCAGAGCCCTTCGCCTCTTCGGGTGTCACGTGATGTGTGGCTGCGGTGCTGGCACGCGACTTGAAACTCCTTCCGCCGGTGGCCAGCTTGCGGCCGCCCGCGGGTCTCGGGTGACGGACGGCGATTCGTCGACGACCTCCACGTGCGCCGTCCGGAGCTGTGACGCCGCCCGCTTCCTCTCTGAGAAGCGCGGTGAGGGGCGAGCGGGGAGAGGAGCAACGACGATGACAAGACGGCGATGGACCATGACATGGGCCGCCCTTGCGGCGGCCCTGATCATGCTGGCAGCGCCCGCCGTGCAGGCGCGCAGCGAGGACGGACACCACGAAGGCGAAAGGGCGCGGCCCGCCCGGGCGGCCGACATCGATGTGTTCTGGGATTCGCTCGCCCCCTACGGTGAGTGGATGGACGACGGGACCTGGGGATGGGTGTGGATCCCGACCTCGGTTCCGGCGGGGTGGCGTCCGTACTCCAACGGTTCCTGGGCCCTGACCGATTGGGGCTGGACCTGGAGTTCGAACTGGGAGTGGGGCTGGGCCCCCTTCCACTACGGGCGCTGGATCGACGACGACTCCTACGGATGGCTGTGGATTCCGGGCGTCGACTGGGGTCCGGCCTGGGTGCTCTGGAGTGAGGGTGACGACTGGATCGGCTGGGCTCCGATGCCGCCGCAGGTCGCGTGGGACCCCGACAGCGGGCTGCGCTACGGCCACCTCGACCTCGACCGGCTGGTGCCGCCGCGCGACTACGTGTTCGTCCGCCGGCAGCACTTCGCCGACCGCGACCTCGACCGGGACATCGCGCCGAGGCCGCACAACCTCAGCATCGCGCCCCTGACGCGCAACGTCACCCGGTACGAGGCGCTCAACGGTGAGGTGGTCGATCGCTCGATTCCGCCCGAGCGGATCGAAAAGGCGATCGGGCACCCGGTTCGCCGGCTGCGCGTCGAGGACGTCGACTCGATCGACCATTTCCGCGCCGCGCGCGGCGCCGGAGAGTCCGCACTGCCCATGTTCAGGCCGCGGATCGAGCGCGGAAAGACCGTAGGTCCGCGCGCAGAGGAGCGCATGCTGCGGCGGTCGCCGCCGGCAGCGGTCCTCGAGCGGCAGCGCCAGGAGGAGCGGGCGCTCCACGAGCGGCACGCCGAGGAGCGCCGAGCCTTGAAGCGCGTCCAGGAGCGGGAGCGCTACTCTGCGGGGCGCCGCGAGGCCGCCCAGGCCATGCGGCAGCGGCAGGAGATGGAGAGATCCGAGATGCGGACCCTCCAGCAGCGCGACCAGGAGCAGATGATGCGGCGCCACCGGTGGGAGCAGTCGCGGATGCCGGCCGCTCCGCGCGAGGCCGAGCCGCGGCGTCACCGCTGATTCCGCGCCTGGAGATCCTCGCCGGGCTTCGTCGCGAGCGCAGCGGCGAAGCCCGGCTCTTGTGTTCACCGGGTCGCGCCATGTCGCTCTCCGTCAAACCACCGCTGCCTGGGCACGTACAACCCAGGAGTGGCGACAGGGATGGTGCCGGCGGACCTGCACTCGAGACGGCTGTGAGCTGTTTGGTGCAAGAAGGAACACCGTGAGGAGGATGACATGCGCATGATGTGCGCCCGGTGTGATCGCAGGCAGTTCGTGACGACAGGGTTCGGGGGGATGGTCTGGGCCGCGATGCCCGGCGCCCTGCAGCTTACCGCAGGTCGGACCCGGGCCGCGGATGTCCTCCAGGGCGACGACGTCCGCGCGGTGGTGAGGAGCCCAACCCTGTTCGCCGGAATCAGGGCACCGATCACCTCGCGCGATCAGCTCGTCCCGAGAGTCGCGACGCTCCAGACCGCATGCGCCGGGAAGATTGCCGGCCCCCTGACCCACATCTTCCGGTTCGATACGCCGGTCGAAGGCTACGACTCGGAGATCGGGTTCCCGGTCTCAGCGCCGGTCGAGGGGGAGGGTGTCACGACCCACACCCTGCGTGAGATGCACTTCTTCGCGCGTACCCACACCGGGCCGTTGAATGCGCTGCGGGAGACGTCGCGAATGGTGTCCGGATACATGAGCACGCGCGGGCTCTCGCCCGAGCTCGAGCTGGTCGAGGTCTACCTCGACCACCAGCCAGGCCGACCCCTCGGCGGCCGTGTCGATGTCATGGCGGCGTACCTGGCGTGGCCCGAGGTCTACCGGGCGCAGCTCGTCCGGGTGCTCGGCACGAACGCCGCAGCTGAGGTCTGGAAGGGCGGGGAGGCGATCACGCCGCACACTGAGGTCGATCCCCGGTGCGCCTGGGTGGGCGCGTCGATCGAACGGCTCAAGCGGGCGAGCACCCTCCACCAGCAGTTCGACGTCCTGTCCCGGGTCGCATTGCTGCGACCGGCGGAGAACATCGCGAGGTACAAGGCCATCTACGACCTGTCCGGTGACGTCTTCGCGGTCTTCCAGGCGCAGCACGAGGCGCTCGCGAAGACCCCGACCGGAGGTTTCGTCGACCCGCCTCGTTTCGACGGCAAGATCCTCCATATCAGCAAGGTCCCGCGCGACGGCGAAGCCTACCGGACCGCGACGACCCAGACCGAGAAGCGTAAGGCGTTCTGCTTCTGCGCGTTGATCCGCGAGGCGGCCGACCCGCACGTCGACCCGATCTTCTGCTACCGCGCCGCCGGCTGGTCGCGTCAGTTCTGGGAGCCGATCCTCGGTGTCGAGTTCACGCGCTGCACGATCACCCACTCGATCCTCAAAGGGGACGGGTTCTGCGCGTGGGACTACCACCTCGACGGGCCGCTGCCACGGGTGCCTCGGGAGGGGAAAGCTCCAACCAGCGCGTGAGGCCGAGGCAGTCCGGGTCCGTCTCGGAGGCACGGTCGGCCGCCCCACGGGCGGAGGTCGATTCCGGAGGTGCACGATGGTCGACGTCGAACGCGAGGCCTGAGGCGCCTGCGAGCAGTTCCTGAGACCGGCTATCATGATCGTACCCGACTGAACGAGCGGGCTCGGGCGGTCGCGGCGAGAGGAGATCCGAGATGACCATTCGACCCGTGCAGCGTCTTGTCACCGCGAAGCCGACCCTGGAGGGAGCGGGCGTGCACCTGCGGCGCGCGTTCGGGTTCGGGGAGACCGAGCCCTTCGACCCGTTTCTGCTCCTGGACGACTTCCGCAACGAGCGGCCGGAGGACTACCTGGCCGGGTTTCCGTGGCACCCGCACCGCGGGATCGAGACCATCACCTACGTTCTCGCAGGGACCGTCGCGCACGGAGACAGCCTCGGCAACCACGGCGTGATCGGCCCGGGGGACGTGCAGTGGATGACCGCGGGCTCGGGCATCGTCCACCAGGAGATGCCGAAGGGCGACGCGGCGGGCCGTATGCACGGCTTCCAGCTCTGGCTCAACCTCCCGCGCGAGCACAAGATGACGGCGCCCCGCTACCAGGACGTTCCGGCCGCCGCGATCCCCGAGGTGACCGAGGACGACGGCACCGTGGCACGGGTGGTGTGCGGCACCCTGTGGGGTGCGACCGGGCCGGTGGACGGAATCGCCGGCGAGCCGTCCTACGTCGACGTCACCGTTCCGGCGGGGGTCAAGCGGAGGATCCCGGTTGCCGAAGGCCGCCACGCCTTCGCCTATGTGTTCGAGGGCTCGGGCGAGTTCTGCGATGCCTCCGAACCCCTCGCCGTGCCGACCGAGCCTGCCGCGTGGCTGCAAGGCGAGCCTCCGGGCGAGACCGGCAACCGGTCGCTGGTGCTGTTCGACGCCGGCGACGAGGTGGTGGTCACCGCCGGTGAACGCGGGATCCGCTTCCTGCTGGTCTCGGGGCGGCCGTTCCGTGAGCCCGTCGCCTGGTACGGTCCGATCGTGATGAACACCCAGGGCGAGCTGCGCCAGGCATTTCGAGAACTTGACGAGGGGACCTTCCTCAAGCACAAAGGGTGATGAGCGAGCCCAGGCGCCACAGATCTCTCGGGCCGGACATCCACGTACGTCCCAACCACGCTCCTGGGGCTAGGGCGCTTCGCGAGTGTGCAACGTGCGCCAGACCCGCGCGGAGATGACCGGACCGAAGCCGGGAACCGCCGCGATGTTGTCCCGGGATGCCTCAGCGACCCCGGCCGGCGTTCCGAACGCCCGCAGCAGCCTCGCCGCCTTCGCCGCGCCGACGCCGGGCAGGGTCTGCAGCATCACGAGCTGCGCCCACCGCAGATCGCCGGGCCTGGGACCCCAGCGGCGAGGCGGGGCGAAGCTGCGGCGCGCGAGCTGGCGGGCCGCCATCAGGATGACGGCCGCGGTCTCCTCGGGCGTTCCGGTGTGGATGACGGGGACACCGAACACGAGCGCGACCGAGATGACGGCGCCGCGGAAGGCGGCAGGTGTCAATGAGATGCCGCTCCGCGCTTCCCGATCGCCTTCGATCACCAGGCAAGGTCGGCGGTCCGACCGGGTGGCGAGCGCATGTGCCTGGCGGAACAGCCTCGTGTCGATCACCGACAGAGCGAAGTCGGCGACCGTCTTGCGCTCGACGAGCAGGAAGTTGTCGACCTCGTAGTCGCCTCGCGGCAACCTGCGGAAGACGACCTCGACGTCGGGCTGGGCGCGGAGCGCGCCGACCACACGGCGCGAGCGCTCCCGGTCGTCAACCGCGATCGTCGTGACATGGCGGGTGTGGGAATCTCCCATCGCGTCCTCCGAGGAGGCAGCGTGGACGGGATGACCCGATCGTAGCACGACGCCCGGTCGGTCGAAGGAGTTGAGGGGCCACGGCTCAGGCGCCGTGTTGGGTGAGTTGTCACAGTGATCTCGGGACTGGCACTCTGGGTTGTGAGAGGTCGCGCCCGCTCCTGTCTCCCTCCCCTGCGTCCGGTTTCGAATGGCCGAGGCGGGTGCCGCGCGTCGCGGGAGAGCGGGGGGGACCACGGCGAGGCCTCCTCGGAGCCACCGACCCGCCTTCTGGCTCAGCGCGCTGCAGCCTCCTACGATCGGCGGCGGTCGAGGTCGAACGGTTCGAGCCCGGCCTCCTGGATATGGCGGTCGACGATCCGGAAGATGATCGCGCGGCTGACGTCGTCAAGCTCGAGGAACCGCGTCCCCATACCCGGCGGGTCCGATGAGCCGACGCCGGGCGCCCGCACCCAGACGACCTCGCAGACGCCAGAGACAAGGCGCAGCTCGCCGTCGACTGCGAGCTCGAAGCGGAAGCGGTGGCCGACCTCCGCGGGGAGATCGGTGGTGACGAACATGCCACCCACCGAGATGTTGGTGACGATCTCGGAGACGAGAGCCGACATGCTCGAGAACTCGATGCGGATCTCGGACTCGAGGGGAACGCGGGGTGACGCCCGGACCTCGTTGTGGTGTTCCATTGCAGAACCCCCCCCAGGGTCAGCATACCTCGAGCGCTTCGCCCTCAGACCACCGTGATGGCGTCGCCCCAGAGGGTCCTCGTCAGTGGACGCCGCTCACGACGTACAGCTTGTTGAGCCGGCGGGTGTAGGTGCCGACCACCGTTGTTCCGTCCTGGGAGATCACCGCCCCGGGGAAGGCCGCCTGAAGGCCGGCGGGAT
>CAZQYU010000101.1:0-9673 GCA_964597585.1 uncultured Thermoanaerobaculia bacterium | reverse complement strand
CACCCCCCTCGCCTCGTCGATGAGCGTGACCTCACCCGCGCTCGTCTGACAACTTTTCGCCAGGACTTGACACGTTTCGCTCTCCTCACTCCTCACTCCGCATTCCGATTTCGCAATCCGCACTCCGCAATCCGCAATCCGCAATCCGCAGTCCGCAGTCCGCAGTCCGCAGTCCGCAATCCGCAATCCGCAATCCAAATGCCCTACCATCTCTCCTCATGGACCTGATCGGAATCTCCCGGGACCTCGCAGCCCGCGTCGACGAGCTCACGTTCTCCGCTCCGGTCGCGTGTGTCTACAACCCCCTGGACTACGCCCGCGCCGGACACGAAGCCTACCTGCGCCGCTTCGGCAGCAGCCGCAAGGAGGTCCTGCTGCTCGGCATGAATCCCGGCCCCTTCGGGATGGCCCAGACCGGCGTCCCGTTCGGAGACGTGGTCACGGTACGCGACTGGCTCGGAATCGATGAGCCCGTCGGTCGGCCGATCTCAGAGCACCCGAAGCGTCGGGTGCTCGGTCTCGCCTGTCCGCGGGTCGAGGTGAGCGGCCAGCGCCTGTGGTGCTGGGCGCGGGGCCGTTTCGGCATCCCCGAGTCCTTCTTTGCCCGCTTCCTGGTGGTGAACTACTGCCCGCTCTTGTTCCTGGAGGCTTCCGGCCGCAACCTCACTCCGGACAAGCTCGCGGCGACCGAGCGCGCGCCCCTGCTCGAAGCGTGTGACGGCGCCCTTCGGGAGGTCGTCCGCACCCTCGCCCCGGTGTGGGTCATCGGCGTCGGCCGCTTCGCCCACCTCCGCGCAGAGAGTGCGCTGATGGGCCTCGACGTGCGCATCGGTGAAATCCTCCACCCGTCACCGGCGAGCCCCGCCGCCAACCGAGGCTGGGCGGAGCAGGCCGAGGCCCAGCTCACCACCCTCGGGATCCCGTTACCGGAGCGGTCGCGGTAGGGACGGCCCGTGCGGGCCGCCCCCCGCACAGCTCCCAGCGTGCGGGACTACCGCACTGGGGTCCTGCCGCGGGTCCGACGCGCACGCGCTGTTCGGGGTCGGGTTGTCTGGCCCGGCATGGCCCCAGGTCACACTCCCCCTCCCTGCTCTGCCGTGCACGATCCAGCTCGTGTCTCAGAGCTACCCGGCACTGAGTCCGGATTCTATGGTTCGCAACTCCTCTCTCGTACAAGACTTCCACTTGCTGCATCTCACCGGTTCGTCCGGCGATTTCCGAGAGACGAGACGCAGGACGAGAGGCGCCCGGTCTGAGCGGTCGCAGGAGCGGAGCCCGCCTCCGGCCGTGGTGCGTGACGTGAGCCGTCGGAAGGGCCGGGGCCTCTCCGCTATCCCCCGAGGCCCTCCGCCCACAGGAACGAGCTCGCGTCCGGAGCAGACAGACCAGCGGAAAGGTCGACGTCGTGAGGGTGAATCGTGAGCCGCAGGTCCTGAGTCGACGTACGACCGGCGATGGCCAGGTTGGTCGGTCCGGTCGCGGTGACCACCGCCTCCCCGCTCACGGTCAAGAACTCCGAGTTGCTCAAGCCGATCCCCACCTGGACACCGACAACGGAGAGGCTTGCACGGATCAGCGCCTGCTGGTCGGAGAGGTTGACCAGCGCGACGTTGACGGGGTCCGAGAGGGTCCCGAGACCGAGGTTCTGGACCTGCACCGTGACGTGGTATCCGATCCGCCAGCGACCGGCGGCCGGAAGCCGAAGCTGGTCCGACCCCACCACCCAGGCCCCTGCGGTGCTGGCGGTGACACCGCTCGTGATCGGAACCTCGAGGCGCTGCCACGTCGTGCCCGACGTCGCGATGGTGACGGTGTTCCCGTTCGCACTCACCTCGACGCCGTTGCCGGCGGCGAACGTGACAACATCGTGCAGCACCTGGCTGCCGACCTTGACACCCAGGGTCAGCTCACCGGGAGCGACGTGCTCACCGCGGATCCCGCCCGCCTTGATGCCGACACCGTCCCCCGAGACAGCGATACCGTCGCCAGCCTTCACACCCAACGTGACGTCGCCTGAGCTGCCGCCACCGATCAGTCCGGGGCCCGCAGCGACGCCGGTGATTCCGTTCCCCTCACCGGTGCTGAGAGCGGACGGGTCGAGGTCCATCTCGAGGGTCGTCGGGTCCTGGGAGAGAACGCCGTTGGCAACCGCCGAGGCGAAGGCGAGCACCGCACCGGACCCTCCAGTTACGGTCACCCGCAGCCGACCGCTCGCAACGGTGGCATCGGGCGCGAGGCTGGCGAGCGAGTGCTGGAACGCCTCGAATGGACGCAGCGTGAAGCTCCCGGAAGCGAGCTCGACGCCGTCGGCGTCGAGTAGGGTGACACTAACCTCGGCGCTCGAACCGGTCGTCTCCACCAGGCCGAAGTTGGTCCGGAAGGAACCGTCTGCGGGCTGCGCGACGGCAGGAATGTCGGTGCTTTCGCCGGGACCGACGGCGAGCCGCGATGGAATTCCCGCAATGAGCTGGCCCTGCGACTCCCGGACGCTGTCGCCGGGCTGGTTGTAGACCCGCGCTCCGGCCACGACCGGTATGGAAGATCGGACGCGCAGCGCACCGAGGGCGGTGTCCAGCCCGAAGAGCTCGTAGAGACTGTCCGGAAAGGTCAGGGTCGATCCTGCGGGCACCGTCACCGTCTGCTGCTCGGGCGAAGTGTTCGCTTGATCTCGGCGGAGCAGGCTGATGCTGACGTCCGCTGCGGCCGAACCCGGATTGTAGAGCCACAGGGTGGTGTGCCACTGGGATCCCTGGCTGCCGACGGCACGGCCCACCGAGGGCAGGAAGAGATCGTCGTCGGGAAAGGATGCTGTGCTAGGTCCGGCCGCTGCGAGTAGAATGACAAGAACGACTGGAACTACCACTACGCACACAGGTCGTTTCACATCAGCCTCCCTACGGCGAGTGTCGAGGAGCCAAGCAGAATAGTAGCACCGCGATGTTCGTGACGTCATCTCAAGAGCAGTGTGGGCGAGTTCCAGGCCACGACTGCCGTGAACCGACGCGCTACTGCGGACACCGGCCCCGAATCTCCGCCACCGCCTCGTCGTCGAGGCCCTCGTTGAAGGCCTTCGCGCGGTCGAGGTCGTCCCACGCGCCGGCGCACAGGCCGAGGGCCGCGCGGGCGCGCGCCCGGTCGGTGTAGACCTCCGGGTACTCGAGCCCCTGCGAGATGCCGGCGTCGAGCACGTCGATCGCCTCCTGCCAGCGCCCGAGCCCGCGCAGCGCAGCGCCGAGCACGTACTTCCAGTGTGGGAACTCGGGCTCCCGCGCGACCACGAGGCGCCCGTCGCGCTCCGCCTCGGCCCAGCGGCCCGCCATGACCAGGGCGAGGCCCCGCTGGCCGATCGCCGTCAGGTTGTCGGGGTCGAGCTCGATCGCGCGCGAGAACTCGTCGATCGCCCCGGGACCGTGGTTGAGTGTCACGGCACGCTGGTAGTGTGCCTCCGAGCTCTCCGGCTGAAGGGACACTACACGGTCGGCGTCGGCCAGCGCACCGGCCCAGTCACCGGTCGCCATCCGGGCGTTGGAGCGCCCTGTGAGGTAGGTCGGGTTGTCCGGATCGGACGCCACCAGCTTCTCGTACTCGGCCAACGCCTCCTCGCTGCGGCCGAGCTGGTACAGCCAGAAGGCGACGTAGTTGCGCCGGGAGCGCTCGTCGGGCTGGCGCTCGAGGGAGGCCCGCATGTCCGCAACGGCCTCCTCGAACCGGCCCTGTCCGGCCCGGGCATACGCCCGCACGGCATACACCGTCCCTTCCTCGAAGCCGCGCGCGAGCAGGAGGTCGGAGTGGTGCTCGGCGGCGGCGAAGTCGCCCAGGACCAGATCCGCCTGGGCCAGCATCCGGCGCTCGGTCATCAGGTAGGGCTGTGCCTCGACCCTCGACTCGAGCACCTCCCGGGCCGCTGCGTAGTCCCCGGTGGCGAACGCGAGCAGAGCCTCGCCGTAGGCCCGGTCCGGATGGCTCTCGGGAAGCGCGTGCCAGTCTCGAGTGGCTCCCTCAAGGTGCGCCGCACCCGCCGGATCGGGCGGGTTGAGGACGAACTCCATGCCCTTCGAGGTCGCGACAGCGGTCGGGCCTTCGATCTCGACCTGGGAGTAGCGCGCGTAGGCCCGGCGCGCTCTGGCGTCGTTCGCGCCGGGGTCGAGCTCGAGCGCGCGCGAGAACGCGGCCTCGGCGTCCTCCCAGTGCCTGGCGAAGAGCAGGGCGAGGCCGTGGTCATAGCGGGCGCGGGCCAGCTCTGGTGCGACAGTGACCGCCCGTGCAGTGAGCTCCTCGAGATCGGACACGGCCTGACGATACTCGTTGGTGTCGGCTTGGTCGGAGCTCTGCATGCGCCGCACGGCGGTGAGGATGGCCTCCGCCTGGCTGAGCATGCCCTGGGCCGCCCGCGCCTGCTCGCTTCGACGGTGGGCGGCGAACCCGAAGGCTCCGCCCCATCCAACAGCTCCCGCCGCCGCGAGAACCAGGGCGAGGAGACCCGCCGCCAGACGGGGCCTGCGCCGCGCCCGCCGCCATGCCCGTCCCAAGGATCCGATCGGGCGCGCCACCACTGGCTCGTCGCGCAGGAAGCGGTCGAGGTCGTCCGCAAGCTGCTCCACTGAGCCGTAGCGGTCCGCCCGCTCTCGCTCGGTCGCCCGGGCGACAATGACGACCAGATCGTCTTCCCCGCTCAGTCGGGGCGCCGGTGCCACCGCGACCCTTCCGATGATCTCGGCCATCGACTCGCCCTGAAAAGGCGGTCGACCCTCGACCAGTGCGAACAGCGTCGCGCCAAGCCCGTAGACGTCGGTCCGCTCGTCTGCCGCCCGACCCATCGCCTGCTCGGGAGCCATGAAGGAAGGCGTCCCGAGAACCGCGCCGGTCACCGTCATGTCGACCGCCTCGGCGATCTTGGCGAGCCCGAAGTCGGTCACGAAGACACGCCCCGAGCTGGACTCGAGCAGGTTCGAGGGCTTGAGGTCGCGGTGGATGATGCCGTGCTCGTGGGCGTGGGCGACGCCCCGAGCGGCATCGCGGACGATCTCCGCCGCCCGTCGACGGGCCACCGCGTGGAGGCTGCCCGCAGAGCGTTCGACGTACTCCATGACCAGGTACGGGCGGCCCCCGTGGACCCCGGCATCGTAGACCTGGACCACGTTGGGATGCTGGAGCCTGGCGAGCAGCGTGGTTTCGCGCACGAACCGCTGCACCTGGATTGGGTCCTCGACCTTGAGCAGCTTGACCGCCACCCAGCGTCCGAGCTGGGTGTCCCAGGCCTTCCAGACCTCGCCCATGCCGCCCTGGCCGATCCTCCCGGAAAGTCGAAAACGCCCGATCATGCCTCCCGGAGCAACGGCCGTCCCCTCCCCGGGCGGGCCCGGCGACGGCCTGACAACCGTCGCAGCGACGTCGTCCTCTGCTCCCGGACCGACGTGACCGGCGGCATTCCCGTCGTTCATCGTCGGGTGATCGTCCACTTCCGTGTGTCCGCGTTCCTGTTCCTCGTCGTTCATCATGGCTGCCGCCGGCAAATTGTAGCCCTCTTCGCGAGGGACGAGGCGCGTCTGCGGCGGACAGCCACGGCGCGTCGGGCGATCCACGGTAGAATCGTTCGGCGCGCCCCTCGGCGGAACGCCTTTCCGGTCGCCAAAGAACCGCCTCGGAAGGACGCCCGCCGCTCGGCGGACGCACGTTGGAGGAATTGGAATGCGGACCCTCTTCCAGTTCACGGTCGAACCGTGGCTGCCCGAAACACTCGCTCCGATCAAGGAGATGGCCTACAACCTGTGGTGGACGTGGAATCCGGTCGCGATCGACCTCTTCCGCCGGATGGACGACGAGCTGTGGGAACGGACCTACCACAATCCGGTACAGATGCTCGGCAGCCTCTCGGTGGAGCGACTCGAGCAGCTTGCCGCCGATCGCAGCTTCGTCGAGTTCATGCGCGACGTTCACGGTGAGTTCCGCCGCTACATGTCCGCCGATGCCTGGTATCAGCGCAACCACGGCCCCGTGGACGCCCCGTACATCGTCTACTTCACAATGGAGTTCGGGATGACCGAGTGCCTGCGCCTGTACTCGGGGGGCCTCGGCGTGCTGGCGGGCGACCATCTCAAGTCGGCATCCGACCTTGGCCTGCCCCTGGTCGGCATGGGCATCTTCTTCAAACGCGGATACTTCCGACAGTACCTCAACGCTGACGGCTGGCAGCAGGAGAGGTTTCCCGTCAACGACTTCGCCAACCTGCCGATCCGCCGGGTGATGCAGGAGGACGGTTCCCCACTCAAGGTCGCAGTGACGATGCCGGGCCGCGACGTCGCGATCCAGGTCTGGCGCTGCGACGTCGGGCGGGTCGCGCTCTACCTGCTCGACACCAACCTGCCGGAAAACCGCCCCGAGGACCAGGACATCACGAATCAACTCTACGGCGGCGACCAGCGCACCCGGATTCTGCAGGAGATCGTGCTCGGGATCGGCGGCATCCGAGCCCTGCACGCAGTGGGTATTACACCGCAGGTCTGTCACATCAACGAGGGTCACGCCGCCTTTTCCGGCCTCGAGCGCATCCGCACGTCGATGCTCAAGGATGGCCTGTCCTTCCGCGAGGCGCGAGTACTCAAGGCGGGCGGCAACATCTTCACCACCCATACCCCCGTTCCGGCGGGCTTCGACATCTTCCCCGCCGAGCTCATGCGCGAGTTCTTCGCGGCCTACGCGAACGAGGTCGGCATCGGTTTGGACGACCTGCTGCGGATGGGCCGCTTCAACCCGGACGATCCGACCGAACCGTTCAACATGGCCATCCTCGCGCTGCGCAACTCATCCTCGACCAACGGGGTGTCGGTGCTGCACGGCGAGGTCTCGCGGCGGATGGTCGCCAAAGGGTACGTCGGCTTCCCGATCGACGAGATCCCGGTCGACCACGTCACCAACGGCATCCACCTCCCGTCATGGATGAGCCATGACCTGGCCGAGCTGCTGAGCCGCTACCTGGGTCCGGCATGGCGGGAGAACACCGCCGACCCGGAAGCGTGGAAGCGGATCGACAAGATTCCGAACTCCGAGCTGTGGCGTACCCACGAGCGGCGGCGCGAACGCCTCGTCGTCTTCGCCCGCGAACGCCTGCGAGCCCAGATGACGCGGCGCGGGGCGACGGACGCCGAGATCGAGCGCGCGGACGAGGTTCTCGACCCGGGAGCCCTGACCATCGGCTTCGCCCGTCGCTTCGCCACCTACAAGCGCGCGGCGCTCCTGTTCCGCGATCCGGAACGGCTCATCAAGATCCTCACCGATCCGGAACGGCCGGTTCAGATCATCTTTGCCGGCAAGGCGCACCCCCACGACGACGGCGGCAAGGAGCTGATCAAGAAGGTCGTCCACTTCGCCAAGGACGAGCGGGTACGCGAACGCGTCGTCTTCATCGAGGGCTACAACCTCAACGTCGCCAGGTACCTCGTGCGAGGGGTCGACGTGTGGCTGAATACGCCGAGGCGACCGCTGGAGGCGAGCGGGACCTCAGGCATGAAGGTCGCGGCCAACGGAGGCCTCAACCTCTCGATTCTCGACGGATGGTGGGCCGAGGGCTACTCCGCCGAGGTCGGGTGGGCGATCGGCAGCGGCGAGGAGTACGACGACGCCGACTATCAGGACGAGGTCGAGGCCAACGCCCTGTACGACCTGCTCGAGGACTCGGTGATTCCCTGCTTCTACAATCGCAGCCGCGATCATCTTCCGCGTGAGTGGATCACCAAGATGAAGGCCTCGATCTCCAGGCTGGCGCCGTTCTTCAACACCGACCGCATGGTCCGCGAGTACCTCGAGAGGTTCTACCTTCCCGCGCTCGCCAACGCCCAGCGTCTGTCGGAGGACTCCTTTGCACGCGCCAAGGCGCTGGCAGAGTGGAAGGTCCGCATCCTCAAGGGCTGGTCCAACGTGGCCTTGGTCTCCGCCGAGGTTGACGGCAACGGACGCCGCGGCCTCCGCGTCGGCTCCCAGCTCGAGGTCTCGGCCGTGGTCCACCTCGGCAGTCTGGTCCCTGATGACGTGACGATTGAGCTCTACGGTGGCCGGCTGAACGAGCACCGAACCATCCAGGATGGGTCCGCGACCCCGATGCGCCTTGCCGAGGATCTCGGCGACGGGAGCTTCCGCTACAGCGGCAGCTTCACCTGCACCTCGGCCGGCAACCAGGGCATTGGGCTCCGCCTCTACCCGAGCCACCCCGACCTTGCCTCCACCTACGAGATGGGGCTGATGGTCTGGGGCTAGCCGTCCGAACGGAAGTGCACGCGGCCTCTCGCTTGCCCTCGCGAGCCCTGGCGGCGTTGCTCCTCCTTGAAGGAGCCGGGCTACGTCGGCGTCGTCGCGCTGCGCCCGGGCTCACCAAGGCTCGCACTCGCGGCACTGCAGAGATCCTCGCGCGGGGGGTCTCACAGGTCGGTCGGCCGCACGCCGTGCCGAACGGTGACTACCGTGTGGATCCCGCCGCGTAGACGGTAGTCAAGGACCACCTCCATGAAGTGTGGTCCGCAACACGCCACGAGGTCGTCGAGGATTCGGTGGGCGGCGTGCTCCTGGTAGATGCCGACATTACGGTAGCTGGTGAGGTAGTACTTCAGCGACTTGAGCTCGATGCACGAGGTTCCTGGAACGTAGCGCACGACGAGGGAACCGAAGTCGGGCAGGCCCGAGAACGGGCATACACAGCTCCACTCGTCGGTCGAAATCTCGACCATCCCGTCACGACCGGCATACTCGTAGGGAAAGGTCTCGAGCACTGCGGGAGTGACCGCCTCGACCCCCTCGAACGGAAACCGTCTGCCCTCCGCCTCGACCATCGTCCGACCTCCTGCGTCCTCCTCACGCCGACGGCCGATGGTAGCAGAGGGCGATGGCGCCCGACCGCAACGAACCGGCAGCTGCTCGCGCTACCATGGGGCCGTGAGACCAACCAGCGCTCAAGTCGTCCTGCGCACCTCAGCGGCCGCCGTCGGCGTGGTCGCCATCGGCACGGTCGGCTACATGCTGATCGAGGGCATGACCCTGCTCGATGCCCTCTACATGACGACCATCACGGTCACGACCATCGGCTTCCGCGAGGTCATGCCGCTGTCCCACAGCGGACAGGTCTTCACGATCGTCATGGCGTTCCTCGGCATCGGAGTCATCCTATTGGTCGCCACCGAGCTCGGCCATGCCGTGGTCGAGGCCGACCTGCGCCGCGTCATCGGATTGAGGAGGGACGCTGGCATGATCCGCAAGCTCAATGACCACATCGTCGTCGCCGGCTCGGGACGGATGGGCCGCGCCGTGGTTGAGGTCCTCACCGAGCGCAAGGTCCCGTTCGTCGTCATCGAGGCCAAACCCGAGCGGGTCCGCGAGCTCGAGGAGAGCCGGGTTCCTGTCATCCTTGGCGACGCCACCCAGGAGTCCTCCCAGCGCGCCGCCAACCTCCCGGCAGCTCGGACGTTTCTCTCCTGCCTGGCCGATGACGCCCACAACGTGTTCGCGATCCTGCTCGCGCGCCAGCTCAACCCGAAGGTGACGATCATCGCGCGGGCGGTCGAGGAAGGCTCAGAGGAGAGGCTCGGCCTCGCAGGGGCGGACAAGGTGATCAATCCCTATCGGCTCGGCGGCATGCGCCTCGCGTTCACCGCCCTCAAGCCGACCGTGATGGACTTCATCGAGGCGT
>CAZQYU010000100.1:0-9711 GCA_964597585.1 uncultured Thermoanaerobaculia bacterium | reverse complement strand
CGTGGAGCCTGCCTCCCCGCGCCTTCCTCGGCCGCCGGCTGCTGGTGGTCGACGGTGTCACACCGCTCCTCGCCGAGCTCGCGGCGATGCCCGACGATGCGGCCGTCCGCCGCCGGCGGCGGACCGCCTCGGCACGAGTGCCGCTGGCCGCGGCGCGCGCCGACGCGGTCCTGGCCGCGGGACCGGCGCAGGAGGCCTGGTGGCGGACGCGGCTCGCCGTGCGGCCGCGGGTGCCGGTGCTCGAGGTCCCGTTCGGCATCCCCGACGAGGATCCGCCTGAGGAGCGCGACGCCGTCGCCGGCGTTCCCCCGGGGTGGGCGGTGGTGCTGTGGTGGGGCGGCGTGTGGCCGTGGCTCGACCTCGAGACCCTGCTCGCGGCCCGCGCTCGGCTCGGCTCCGCGCCGGTCAGCGTGGTGGTGCCCGCCGCACCCCGGCCGGGGTCGGGAGCACCTTCACTGACCCCCGCCGAGCTCCTCGCCGCGGCCGGTCGCCACGGCCTGCGTCCGCCCCAGGTCGTGGCCCTCGAGCGCTGGGTCCCCTATGCCGAGCGTCACCGCGTGCTCAACCGCGCCACCCTGGTCGCCGTGCTCCACCACGCTGGCCGCGAGACCGAGCTCAGCTACCGCACTCGCGCCCTCGACGCGGTCTGGGCCGGGGTACCGCTCCTGGTCAGCGAAGGCGGGGCGGTCGCGGAGCGGGTGCGCATCGGTGGATGGGGCGGGGTGGTGCCGGTGGGTGACCCACGCACCACCGCCGCCGCCCTCGAGGTGCTGCTCGGCGAACGCGAGCAGCTGCGCTGTCGTGCGCGACTGGCCGAGACACGCGGGACGTGGCGCTGGTCGCAGGTGGTCGAGCCACTCGTCGCCGTGCTGCCCACCCTGCCCCTGGCCAAACGCGGCGGCCTCGCCGGGGCCGCGGGCCGTGCGGCCCTGCGTTTCGCCGGCCTCAACCTCGGCCGGAAGCCGACATGGTGAGCGACGTCGCGGCAGTGGTGGTGCGGTGGCGCGGCGGCGAGGAGGTTGCGCGCTGCCTGGCGGCGCTCCTCGCACACGGCGGCGCGCGTCTCGGCGAGGTCGTGCTGGTCGACTCCGGCTCCGGGGACGACGGCGGCGAGGCGCTGGCGGACCGATTTCCCGATGTACGCCTGCTCGCCCTCGCGCGGAACCGCGGGTTCGCGGCGGCGGCCTCGGCAGGGGTGGCGGCGAGCCGCGGCCCCCTGGTGCTGCTGCTCAACCCCGACACCGAGCTCACACCGGGCGCCCTCAACGCGCTTGCCGGGTTCCTCGACACCCATCCCGACGCGGCCGGCGCGGTGCCCCTGCTCGAGGCCCTCGACGGTGAGAGCCAGCACCGCTGGCAGCTGCGCCGGCTGCCGGGTCCGATGAGGCTCGCCCTCGGCCTTCCGGGCGCGCCGGCATTCTCACGGTCGCCGACCCGGCCGGCGCGGGTCCAGCAGCCCGCGGCGGCGGCCTGGCTGGTGCGGCGTCGGGTGTGGAACATCCTGGACGGGCTCGATGCGGCCTTCGCCCCGGCGTGGTGGGAAGACGTCGATCTCTGCGCGCGCCTCGCCGAGCGCGGCGGCGGCTTCTGGGTTGTGCCTGCGGCGCGGGTGCGCCACGCCGGCGGCTCGAGCGTCGCGAGCCTCGGCGACGCCGACTTTCTCGCCGCCTACCACCGCAATCTGCTGCGCTACGCAGACCGGCATCACCCCCACTGGACCGGATTGATTCGCGTCGGGGTGTGGGTTTCGCTGCTGGCGCGGGCCGCCCTGCGCCCCGACCGCCGCGCCGCCTACCTCAAAGCCCGGCACATTCTCAGGTGCGGACAGCCGCCAGGCTGAGGCACGGGCCATGGGGGTGGCCGAGGTCCTCGTGCCCGACCGCCGCGATCCGGAAGCCGAGGTGATCGAGGACGCGCTCGAGGTCGGCGCGGGTCATCCAGTGCGCCCAGCGTTCCGTGCCACCGCAGAAGCCGCCCCACCGCGCGGGCGCATAAAGCCGACGGTAGAGGGTGACCTCGAGCCCGTCGCGTTCGAACGGCCGGCCTTCGAGGGACGGAAAGTGGAGCCGGCGCGCCGCCGCCGCCTCACGGTCGAAGACGTGGGTCCACAGGTAGAGCCGGTCCGTGACCCGAGCGACGTCGGCGAGCAGCCCGACCGGATCCCTCATGTGGTAGAGCACCCCGGAGGCGAACACCAGGTCGAAGCGCTCCCCGGTCGCGGCCAGGAAACCCGCCGCGTCGCCGAGCAGGAAGGTCGCCTCGAGCCCGAGGGCGTTCTTGACCGCCAGGCAACGCAGGAACGCGCCGCCGTCGGCCTCGACCGCCACCACCCGCGCGCCCAGCGCCTCGAGCCGGGCGGTGTGCCCACCCTCGAGGGGCCCGAGCTCGAGCACCCGCCGCCCGGCGACCCCGCCGAGGGCGTCGGCCGCCCAGTCGACCCGCGGGTCGGCGAACAGATCGACGGTACCGGTGGCGGCCTCGAAACCGGGAACACGCGAGGTCCACATTCCTTCGAACAGGCGCAGGCCGGCCTCGGGCGCGGCCGGCCCCCGCCACGGACCGAGCCGCGGCGCGCGGCGCCGCAGCAGCAGCGGGATCCGCCGAAGGGTGTGCAGGAGGGGCTCGAGCCGACCGGACGCCACGTCGCCAGTCTACTGTGCCAAGATGCGGCCGTGCGGGACGCCGTCGACATCGTCATCGTCAGCCACGACCACGCCGATGTGCTGCCGGCCTGCCTGGGCGCGCTCGCCGCGCTGGAGCGGCCGCCGGCACGAGTGACGGTGGTCGACAACGCGTCCATCGACGGCTCGGTGGGCGTCGCGGCGGCCTGCACCGCTGTACCCGGTCTCGAGGTGGTGCCTCTCGACGACAACACCGGTTTCGCCGCCGGAGTCAACATCGGTCTCGCCCGCGGCGACGCGCCGTGGGTCCTGTCGCTCAACCCCGACTGCGCGCCGCAGCCCGACTTCCTGAGCCGGCTGGTCGCCGCGGTCGCCGACCGTCCCGAGGCCGCCGAGATCGGCAGTGTGAGCGGGCGTCTGTTGCGCGGCTCCGATGCCGAGCTCACTCCAGACGGCCTCCTCGACGCCGCCGGGATGGTGGTCACCCCATCCGGCCGCCACCTCGACCGCGGCGCCGGCGAGCCCGACGACGGCCGCTACCGGCGCCCGGCGTGGGTGTTCGGCGGCACCGGCGCGGCGACGCTGTACCGGCGCGCGGCACTCGTCGACGTCGCCTACCCAGACGGCCAGGTCCTCGCCGAGAGCTTCTTCGCCTACCGCGAGGACGCAGAGCTCGCCTGGCGGCTGCAGTGGCGCGGCTGGCGCTGTCTGTATGTTCCCGACGCGATCGCCGTCCACCGTCGCGGCTTCCGGCCCGAGCACGGCCGCGCCGGGCACGCTGCCATCAACCGTCGCTCGGTCGCGAACCGCTTTCTGCTGCGCGCGCACTGCGCCGACCTTGGCTGGCATCTGCGCTGCCTGCCGTGGTGGCTGCTGCGCGACCTGGCGGTGGTCGGCGCCTGTCTCACCATCGAGCGCGGGTCCTTGCCCGGGCTGATCTCCGCGTGGCGCGGACGGGGCGACGCCCGCTGGCGGCGGCGGTGGGTTCTGGGCCGCGTCCGGGTCCCGTCGCGACGGATCTCGCGCTGGTTCCGTAAAGGAGGGTGGATCGAGGAGGTCCGAGGACCGTGAGACTGGCGATCCTGGGAACGCGCGGCGTCCCGGCGAGCTACGGCGGGTTCGAGACCCTCGCCGAGGAGCTCGGCCGGCGGCTCGCGGCCCGCGGCCACGAAGTCACCGTGTATGGACGGCCGGGTTTCGTCGATCCCGACCTCGGGTTCTGGCGCGGCATGCGCCTCGTCGTGCTGCCGGCGATCCGCCGCAAGCACCTCGAGACCGTGAGCCACACCTTCCTCTCGGCCCTGCACGCGGCCGGTCAGGGCTTCGACGCGGTGCTCCTGTGCAACGCCGCCAACGCCCCGTGGGTCCGCATCCTGCAGCTCGCGGGGATCCCGGTGGCGCTCAACGTCGACGGGCTCGAGCGCAACCGCCGCAAGTGGGGACCGGCGGGAAGGGCCTGGTACCGGTTGTGCGAGCGCTGGGCGTGCCTGATGGCGGACACCCTGGTGACCGACGCCGAGGTCATCCGGCGCTACTACCGGCGCTGTTACCGCGCGGCATCGCGGATGATCGCCTACGGCGGCGACCTCGAGCCGCCCGCGGGTCGTGACATGCTCGACCGCCTCGGGCTCTTTTCCGACGGCTATGTGCTCTACGTGTCACGCTTCGAGCCCGAGAACAACCCCGATCGGGTCGCCCAGGCGTGGCGCCGGGTGAAGGGGGACCTCCGCCTGGTCATGGTCGGGGGCGCTCCCTACGCGCCCGGCCTCGCCCAGCGGGTGCGGGAGCTCGCCGACGAGCGCGTGCTGCTGCCCGGACCGGTCTACGGCGACGGCTACCGGCAGCTGCTGTTCAACTGCCGGCTGTACGTGCACGCCACCGAGGTCGGCGGCACCCACCCCGCACTGGTCGAGGCGATGGGGGCCGGCAGGGCCGTGCTGTACCATGACACCCCGGAGAACCGCGAGGTGGTCGGGAACGCCGGACTGCCGTTCGGCTTCGACGGCGGACGCCCACTCGAGAAGGTGCTCACCGCGGTGCTCGCCGACAGCGCCCGGCTGGCCGAGCTCGGCGCGAGCGCCCGCGCCCGGGTCGCGGCGCGTTACCGCTGGGACGACGTCGCGCGGGCCTACGAGGAGGTCCTGGAGGCGTTGTGCTGAAGGAGCGGGCCAAGGCCGTCGCCTACTGGATCTGGACCCTCGACCTGGTGGTGACCAGCGCCGCCTTCCTGCTCGCGTGGTGGCTGCGCTCCCAGCTCGCGCCGCAGCTCCTGCCCGGCCTCTTCCCCGGCGAGCTCTACCCGCTGTCGCGCTACCTCGGTCTGCTCCCGCTGGTGCTGGCGATCTGGACCGTGCTCCTGGTCAACCGCGAGGCCTACACCTCGCGACGCACCGTTGCGCTCCACCAGGAGGCATGGCAGGTGGTCCAGGTGGTCGCCGTCGGCACCCTGGCGCTGGCGGCGAGCGGTTGGCTGCTGCGGCTCGACTTCGTCTCGCGCCCGTTTCTGCTCCTCTTCGCCGGCCTCGATCTGGCGCTGCTGCTGACCGAGAAGCTGGTGGTCCGGCTCGGCGCCCGCAGCGTGCGCCGGCACGGCTACAACTACCGTACCCTGCTCATCGTCGGGCTCAACCCGCGCGCCGAGGACGTCGCGCGGATCATCTCCGAGCACCCCTACTGGGGCATCCGGCTGCTCGGCTTCGTCGCACCCAACGGCGAGCGCCCGGAGACCTTCGCCGGCCTGCCGGTGCTCGGCAGCGCCGACGATCTGCCCCGGATCCTGCGCCAGGAGGTCGTCGACGAGGTCCTGTTCATCCTGACGCGGCGCCAGATCGGCGAGTTCGAGGACGCCCTCCTGCTGTGCTCGGAGCTCGGCATCCGGGCCCGGGTCGCGCTCCACTTCCCGCGCCTGCGCGCCAGGGTGCTGCTCGAGGAGCTCGAGGGCATCCCCATGCTCACCTTCACGACCACTCCGGCGGCGCCCTTCCCGCTCTTCCTCAAGCAGCTTGGAGACCTCCTCATCGCCGCACTCGCGCTGATTGCGCTGTCGCCGCTGCTGCTGGCGATCGCACTCGCGATCCGGCTCACCTCGCACGGCCCGGTGCTCTACCGTCAGCTGCGTTGCGGGCTCAACGGCCGCCGATTCACCCTCTACAAGTTTCGCACCATGGTGGCGGACGCCGACGCCCGGCTCGGCGAGGTCGCCCACCTCAATGAGATCGAGGGGCCGGCGTTCAAGAGCCGGCGCGACCCGCGGGTGACAGTGGTCGGCCGACTGCTGCGGCGGCTCTCCCTCGACGAGCTGCCCCAGCTGGTCAACGTTCTGATCGGCCAGATGTCCCTGGTCGGGCCCCGCCCGCCCCTGCCGGAGGAGGTCGAGCGCTACCAGCACTGGCAGCGCCGGCGACTGTCGATGAAGCCCGGCCTCACCGGCCTGTGGCAGGTTTCGGGCCGCGCCGCCCTGGGTGACTTCGACGACTGGATCACCCTCGACCTGGCCTACATCGACCAGTGGTCACTGTGGCTCGACCTCAAGATCCTCGCCAAGACGCTGCCCGCGGTGCTTTCGGCCCGCGGTGCGGCATGATCCGGCTGCGGCACGGGCTGCTCTGGGCCTTGCTGGCGACTTGCGCGACCACGATCGCTGTCCACGCCGCGCTCGTAACGCCGTTGGGGGCGAACCCTGACGAGTGGGCGCACCTGGACGCCTTCCAGTGGTACTCCGAGTCGCCCGTGACGCCGCCCCTTGACTCCGACGGGATCTTCTACAGCCCGTATGGCAACAGCAGGGTCTACTCGACGGAGATCGTCTATCCGCTTTTCGGACGGCTCGGTGCAACCTGGCGTGCACTGACCGGCAGCGCACCGCCACCGCGTCTCTTCCGACTCGCCAATGTCGCCCTGCTTGCGCTGTTGCTCGTGATCCTCCGGGCTCCCCGCGCGCGCTCGCCCCTCGACATGCCCCGCGCAGCGATGTTGATCGCCGGCGTTCCGCAGCTCTTCGCCGTCTTCTCCGCAGCCAACTCCGACGGGTTCGCCATTCTCAGCGCGACCGCGCTGATCGCCGCGGCCATACGTGAGCTGGACGATCCGAGCCCGAGCCGATGGCCGTTCCTCGGAGCCCTCGCCGGGATCGTGCTTTTGTCCAAGACCAGTGCGTGGGTCGCACTTCCGCTGGCGCTGGGGCTGTGCGCGATGGCATGGCGGCGAGTGGGCTGGAGGGGCGGCACCGCGACGGCGGCCGCCATGACGATGGCCTTCGTGCTGTTTCTGCCGGCACTCGCGGCCCGGAGATTGGCCGAGCCGTCGGGTTGGCACACCGCCGTGGAGTCGATGCGCGAGCATCGAGCCCATCCGGAGTGGCGACCGTCGAGCCCGCGAGCGGAGGGGTACCGACTGGCCTCTCGCGGGGTCTCACTCCGCGCCGTGGTCCTGAGCCCGATATGGTGGCGACGAAGCTGCGCCAGCTTATGGGGTGTGTTCGGCGCGATGAGCGTCCGCGCCCCGACCCTCGCCCTCGCGGCGGCGTTCGTGCTCTGGCTCGTCCTCGGGGCCGCCAATGTCGCCTGTCTTCTGCGCCCGGACTCCGCAAGGAGGGTCATCGGCGTCGTGGTCGCCTCGAGTGCAGCGACCTTCGCGTTGGCCGTCCTGGGTTCCCTGCTTCACTCCTGGCTCGTGGACTTTCAGCCTCAGGGACGCTACCTGCTGCCCGCGATCCTGCCCCTCGCCATCACGCTGGTGGGCGCACCATGTCGACCGGGTTCGCGACCCGAACGCGTTCGCGTGGCACTGATCGCCGCCCTTCTCGCGCTGGGTTGGTGCCTCGGATGGTGGCTCCCGGAGGTGGTGGCGGCCAGTACCGCCATGGCGTAGTCGCCACACGCTCTGCGGCCGTGCTTCGCTTCCTGGCGTGGGGTTCCCGAGCGACGCCGTTGGTGTCAGCGGAACGGGAGCGAACACGGTTCGGTGCTCGATCAGGTCCGGTGGTGGTCGGCACGAGCACTCGGAGGTCGACGTGCTCCGCCCGCCTCGACTGTCGGACCGGCGGCCGCCCTCCGCCTCGCGAGATCGGCGTCTGGTCGCCTCCACGGGACCGAGCTCGGGTGCGCGGGCTGCGCGACAGCGGGCTCGCCGCCGCCACGGCGTCCGCGACGACGCGTCCGAGGATGCCATTGCCCGCCGGCGTGAGGTGGCAGATGTCGCCGAAGTGCTCGTGATCCCTCGGGATGGCACCGTCGACCTGGGCCAGGGAGAGGCCCTCCCGGGCAGCGATCTCCGCGATCACCCGGTTGTGGACCGCGACCGCGAGGCGGGTGGAGGCAACCCTTCCCCAGAAGTGCTCCATGCGCGGCTCGAGCCGGGCGATGCGGTCGGCGAGCACGGGGTCGTCGCTCGGCAACGCGAGGGCGAAGCTCGACAGCACCGGTGTCGCACCGATCCGGCGGGCGGTCGCGATCACTCTTTCGACGCTCTGCCGCAGGATCTGCGGGCTGCGGAGGTCGTCCAGGCCGAAACCTGGACACGCACGAAGCTCCTTGTCGACCACGTAGTAGCGCAGCAGTCCCAGGAAGATCGAGCGGCGCGGGTCACGCCAGTCGAAGATGCCGACCTCGGGCACCGGGCCGAGCCACGGAAAGGTGTCGTAGATGGTGTCGTTGATCCCGAGGTAGAGCACCACGGCGGTGGGACGCAGCCGCTCGGCGAGGCGGTCGAAGAGCACCGCGTCGAGGTGCGAGGTGTAGCGCGGCCGCCCGCATGACATGACCCGGACCCGCGCGTCGGGCACGACCGCACGCAGCCGGGTGCGGACCGCGTCGACGTAAGCCGCCGAGTAGGAGGTCGAGCCGCCGAGGAGCAGGACGTCGAGGCTGCCCGGATCCGCCGGCTCGAGGTCGTCGCCGATGCAGCCAAGGGCGTTGAGCTGAACACCCCACGGTCTGCTGTGCGGGGCGAGGTCGTAGACGAGCTCGCGGTCGAAGGTCATCCCCTCCGGTGTGCGCGCGGCAACGAGGACCCTCGACGCCAGCTCGACAACGGCAAGGGCGAGGACCAGGACCGTGAGCGCGAGCAGCGGCCGGGAGAGCCGCCTCATCGCTCCTCGGCGAGGGGCGGCTCGACGGCCCACAGCTCGAGGTAGCCCTCGCGGACCAGCAGCCGGACGAAGAACGCCGCCCGGCCCGGAGCGTCTTCGGCCTCGTGACGCGCCGTCAGGGCGTCGGCGATCTCGGCCACCGTGGTGCGCCCGTCGATCAGCCGCCACGCCGCCGAGCCGAGCGCGTCAAGGCGGACCTTGCGCGGCGACAGCCACCAGGTGATCAGGTCGACCGTTCCCTTGAGTCCGGTCGTGGTCGGCCGCGGCCGCACCAGCACGACACGGCCGTCCTCCCCCGCACTCCACTCGGCGAGAGGGCGGGGCACGGTGGCGAGGATCGGGTCAGGCGCGCTCACCCCGGCGTTATAGCAGAGCCGGTCGCGGGCAGCGCTGGTGACACCAGCGCTGCCCGCAGCGTGAGACGCGAGAAGTGAGACGCGAGACGTAGGGGCGGAGCTCGTCTCCGCCCGTGGTGCGGGCCGGGAGCTACGTGACACTTGGGACCGACCATGCGTCGACTATGGACCTGGATGTCGGACGGGAAAACACCACGGGCCCGCCGTGCAGCGGGCCCGCGGGAGGTTGGGTCCGACAGTGTCTACATCGAGATCGGCGGCGGCGCGGCCTCGTCGGGCGAGCCGGCCCTGCCCATCGGCCGCAGGATGAGGTAGCCCGCAATGATCGCCATGAAACCGATCGCGAGCACGCGGCCGATCGGGCCGAGATCGGTCGCCCCAACCAGGCTTTCCCAGCCCTTCTGGTTGAAGAACACGATCGCGGCGATGAGCAGGCCCATCAAGGCTTCACCCGCGATCAGCCCGGAAGCGGTGAGCACCCCGGCGTTCTCGACCCGGGTTCCTTGGGCCTCGTTATAGGCGCGCTTCTTGACGAGGGTGTCGACCGCCCAGCGGATGATGCCGCCGACGAAGATCGCGAAGGTGGTCTCGAGCGGCAGGTACATGCCGACCGCGAACAGCATCGGGCTCTTGACCTTGACCAGGA